>JAPHRD010000114.1 GCA_026196225.1 Motiliproteus sp. | reverse complement strand
GATGATCAAAAAACGAGCAAATGATGGCGATCATGCGGCCGAATGGCTTTGATGAGCGATATTGTTCAATAAACAGGACTTAATCACAGGATCCCTAAAGTAACTGCCAGGTTGTGGAAATGTGAAACCCATTGTCAAAGAGGGAATTGATGGCAGATGATCGGTTGATGGAAAGCGCCCTGGTGGGGTGCCTGCTGGGAGGTGCTGTTGGTGATGCCATAGGCTTGCCGCGAGAGGGACTGCCGCCAGCTAGGGCTCAAAAGCTCTTTGCCAAGCCAGATCGACATCGGCTGGTGATGGGACGGGGGTTGGTCTCGGATGATACCGAACATGCCTGCTTCACTGCACCGGCTTTGATGAAATCCAGGGGCGATTCCGATCGATTTCAACGTAGTCTTGCCCGAAGTTTGAGGCTATGGCTGTTGTCGTTGCCGCCAGCGATGGGTTTGGCGACCCTGCGTGCCTGCGTAAAGCTATGTCTCGGCTTTAAGCCTGGATCCAGTGGAGTCAACTCCGCGGGCAATGGACCTGCGATGCGAAGTGCGATTGTTGGCGTGTTATGGGGGCATGATCGTCACAAGTTACGCGATTTTGTCTACAAGAGTAGCTATCTGATCCATCATAACACCCGTGCTTACCAGGGGGCTCTGACCATAGCTGTCGCGGCTTATATCAGTGCCCATGAATCTCAGGTGAGTGGCCATCTGCTACTCAGTCATCTTAGACACGTCCTTGATGGGGAGGACTCCTACCATTTTATTAGCCTGGTGGAAGAGGCGATCGACTCGGCTAAAACCAAGGAGCGGGTCTCCAATTTGGCGCTGCGATTGGGGAGTCATCGGGGAATCAGCGGTTTTGTTGAACACACCGTGCCCTGTGTTATTCAGGTGTGGCTGCGTTATCCCAACGATTACGATAAAGCGGTAGCCGAAATTATATCTGCCGGCGGCGATACGGATACCACAGCAGCGATTCTGGGTGGAATTATTGGTGCCCGGGTGGGTAAAAACGGCATTCCTTCCCCCTGGCTGCAAGGTATCAAGGATTGGCCCAGGGATATGAAATGGATTGAACGATTGGGCGGGGCGCTGGCTCGTTCTCAAAATAGTCAAAAGCCGGTTTCAGCGCCGCGGTATAACTGGCCATTGGTGCCGTTTCGTAACCTGTTTCTGCTGTTGGTAATTTTGTTCCACGGAGTTCGCCGGCTGCTACCACCATACTAATATCCCCACGATTTTTACGGATCATCAGCCGGCCGCTGGGTATATACTGAAACTGAACACAGTGTTTTAAGGAGAGTGCTATGGACGATCGGGAATTGGTATACGATCAGGCTCACGACCTGGATCCTTCCCTTCACCCCTTTCAGTTGGACCCACAATTGCAGCAGGATACGGTACTCTTGGGGCATCTTCGGCTCTGTGATCTATTGCTGATGAAAGACGCTAACTATCCCTGGTTTGTTTTGGTTCCACGCCGCTCCGAGGTGGCTGAGATTTTTCATCTTTCGGAAGCAGATCAAGTGGAGTTAATCCGCGAGTCCAGCATGTTGTCTACTAATCTCAACGATATTTACGATGCCACTAAGATGAATGTGGCGGCATTGGGCAATATGGTTCGGCAATTACACCTGCATCATGTGGTGCGTTATGACCACGATGCTGCCTGGCCTGCTCCGGTTTGGGGAAAGGTAGCCGCTAAACCCTACAGCGACAGTGAAATCGACGATATTCGCAGCCGAGTCAATGGCATGCTGGCCGATGAAGAGGGCTATCAGTCGGTCTGATCAACAGTTCCGCACAATCTTTCATAAAACATCCTCAAATCCCCCGGCAAACAGACTGTCGGGGGGCTATTTTTCGCGGTATAATCGCCGGTTTTGTATCGATAGCTAATAAACCGGTAGACCCTATGCCTATCTACGAATACCAATGCAACGACTGTGGACACCAGATGGAAGCGCTGCAGAAGATCAGCGACGAAGCGTTAAAGGATTGTCCTGCTTGCGAGAAACCGGCTTTGACCAAATTGATCTCAGCTGCTGGATTTCGTCTTGCGGGGTCCGGTTGGTACGAAACAGACTTTAAAACCGGGGCCAAAAAGAACTTGGCCGGGGATTCATCTGGCGGCAATACCTCTGGTAAATCGTCCGACAAGAGTTCCGGCTCATCGTCAGCTTCGGCTTGAATATCGAATTTTAAATTTTACCCCTTCCTTATGGGGTTCCCGCTTACGTCTTTTTAGGAAACAGGAACAAATTATGCGCAGCCACTATTGCGGCGTTTTGAACGAAAGCCAGATTGGCGAAACAGTAACTCTTTGCGGTTGGGTTCACCGCCGTCGTGACCACGGAGGCGTAATCTTCCTGGATCTGCGCGACCGTGACGGAATTGCACAGGTGGTCGTAGACCCTGATACCGAAGAGTGCTTTGCGCTAGCGGATAGTGTCCGTAACGAATACGTTATTCAAATCACCGGTCTGGTTCGCGCCCGTCCTGCAGGTACTGAAAACCCTGATATGACCACCGGCCAGATTGAAGTTCTGGGTAAAGAGATGGTCATTCTCAACAAGGCTGAAACCCCTCCGTTCCAACTGGACGAGCACCAGACGGTTGGTGAAGATGTACGTCTGAAGTACCGCTACGTGGATCTGCGTCGTCCGGAGATGCTCAACAAGCTGCGTTTTCGTTCCAAGATCACCAACTACATCCGCAACTATCTGGACCATAACGGCTTCCTGGATATCGAAACCCCTATCCTGACCCGTGCTACTCCAGAAGGTGCTCGTGACTATCTGGTGCCAAGCCGTACTCACGAAGGCAGCTTCTTTGCTCTGCCGCAGTCGCCTCAGCTATTCAAGCAACTGCTGATGGTGTCCGGCATGGACCGTTACTACCAGATCGCTAAATGTTTCCGTGACGAAGATCTGCGTGCTGACCGTCAGCCAGAATTTACTCAGATCGATATCGAAACCAGCTTTATGGACGAAGAGCAGATCATGGCCACTACCGAAGGCATGATTCGTGGTTTGTTCCAAGACCAGTTGAATGTTGATCTGGGTGACTTCCCACGCATGCCATACGCCGAAGCGATGGAGCGTTACGGTAGCGACAAGCCGGACCTGCGTATCCCGCTAGAGCTGATCGAAGTGAAAGATCTGATGCAGACCGTAGACTTTAAAGTCTTTGCCGGTCCTGCTAAAGATCCTAAAGGTCGTGTTACCGCACTGAAAGTTCCTGGCGGTGCTGTACTGACTCGCAAACAGATTGACGAATACACCAAGTATGTTGGCATCTACGGTGCCAGGGGCTTGGCCTGGATCAAGGTCAACGAACTGGAGAAAGGCGCAGAAGGTCTTCAGTCTCCGATCGTTAAATTCCTGGGCAACGAGGTTGCACTGCAACTGATGGAGCGTGTTGAGGCGAAGAACGGAGATATCGTTTTCTTCGGTGCTGACAAGGGCAAGGTTGTTTCCGAAGCACTAGGCGCGTTGCGCTGCAAGGTTGGCGAAGATCTCGAATTGATCGAAAAAGAGTGGGCACCTCTATGGGTTGTCGACTTCCCAATGTTCGAAGAGACTGGTGATGGCGGTTTGACCGCTTTGCACCACCCATTCACGGCTCCCTCATGCAGTGCTGAAGAGTTGCAGGCTAATCCTGATACGGCACTTTCCCGTGCTTACGATATGGTACTGAATGGTTGCGAACTGGGCGGTGGTTCTGTCCGTATTCACGACCAGAAGATGCAGGAAACTGTGTTTGATGTGCTGAAGATCAGCGAAGAAGAGCAGCAAGAAAAGTTCGGCTTCCTACTGGACGCGTTGCAGTTCGGTGCACCTCCGCATGGTGGTTTGGCCTTCGGTCTTGATCGTCTGGTTATGCTGATGACCGGTGCCAACTCTATCCGTGAAGTCATTGCCTTCCCTAAAACCCAGAGTGCTTCATGTGTTATGACCGCAGCACCGGGTGAAGTTAGCAACGCCCAACTGCGCGAGCTGAATATCAAGGTCCGCAAGCCTCCTCAGGCCAGCGAAGCCTAAGACCCGACCCATCGTCTGGCAAGATTGATGGTTGAGGTCCGAATAAGATCGAAAGGGACGGTGGTGTAAAAAACCACCGGCAGCCCCCAACTAGCAGGAAGAGGTAAGAAGAGGATTGTTTCATGGCAGGTCATAGTAAATGGGCCAACATCAAACACCGTAAGGCCGCTCAAGATGCCAAGCGGGGTAAGATTTTCACCAAACTTATTCGTGAATTGGTGGTAGCCGCCAAAGATGGGGGCGGAGAAGTTGCCGATAACCCCCGCCTGCGTCTGGCTGTCGATAAAGCCCTTGGCGCCAACATGAAAAAAGACACCGTTGAAAAGGCGATTGCCCGCGGTGCCGGTGGTGGTGAAGGCGAAAACTATGACGAACTGACCTACGAAGGCTATGCCCCCGGCGGCACAGCCATTCTGGTTGAAACCATGACCGATAACGTCAACCGCACCGTTTCTCAGGTCCGCTCCGCCTTTACCAAGGCTGGTGGTAACCTGGGGACTTCCGGTTCAGTGGCTTACCTGTTCGATAAAAAGGGGCAGATCAGCTTCGAAGAGGGTGTCGATGAAGATGCCATCATGGAAGTTGCACTGGAGTCCGGCGCTGACGACGTAGTGACCAACGAAGATGGTTCTGTCGACGTGCTCACCGCCCAAGGTGAATTCCTGGCTGTCAAAGGTGCTTTGGAAGAGGCTGGTTTAGCACCAGTCCATGCTGAAGTGTCCATGATCCCCTCTACCAGCAATGAGCTGGATGTAGATTCTGGTAAAAAGCTGGTTCGATTGATCGATGTGCTGGAAGACCTGGATGATGTTCAGAACGTTTACCACAATGCCGAGATCCCAGAGGAAGCACTGGAAGAGTAAAACTCAGAGGTGCTACTAACAAAAACCGCAGCGATTGCTGCGGTTTAATGAGATGGTTCCCCTCGCTCTAAGATCTAGGGAGCATATGATTTAGACATATGCGTTCTTAATAGCTGATCCCTCTATCATGCTGTCCCGAACGTAGCGAGTAGCGCTACTTCAATAGGTGACTGTTCATAGAAGTCTATTTTTAGAAGTGTGGGTTAGAACTTTAGCGACAAAAGGTGATGTCATTGAGCGTACCAGAGCGCTGTAATTTATCTGGAATCGAACTTCAGTGCCTGCTTTCAGGCGGAACTCGCCAGAATCAATGATCAGATGATCGCTGCTGGCCCCGATGATCGCAATTCCATTTGGCCCCTGAAGACCATCTGGGTCAACGTCCTGGTGCCCTAAGGCCAGTATCACACGTAACATATTCCCTCGATCCCCCGCTGGTGGTTTTATTCCAAATGCTGTTTGAGCAATCTCACCCCAAGGCTGAGAGGGTTTAGCTTTTGATTCAATCACTTCGGCTATCAGCGTGATGGCATCGGTATACAGTCCTTCAATTGGCTGACGATGAAGTGGTTCGCATCCCAGTAAAACGGCCTCGCCCAGGCGAAGGTTATTGATGCGCCCGGTATTCGTGCAGCTAAGTGCCCAGTCAAGATTGGCGGAATTTCCACCGGAGACGATGTCGAGGGTCAATCCGAATGCTGCTTCAATCGAGTCCGCAAGCCTAGATAGTTCCGACATATTTTTTGCGTCTGGGGATACTCCGCTGTGACAGGCTAGGTTGGTACCAATTCCTTTCAGAGCAATGTTAGGTAAGCAAAGAACCTGACGCACGGTGTCGTTGAGGTCAGCAGGCATTATACCTTCACGAAGATCTCCAAGTTCGACCATCAATACGACGCCGTGAGTCCGTCCAGCCGCTTTAGCGGCGGACGATAGCATTCTGATAACACCGAGCTCACTGTTGAGGCTGAGATCTGTAACAGTAACAATTTTATCCGCCTGACTAATCATGGGTGAACGAAGCAGCATCATCGAAGCAGTAATGTTAGCCTGCTGCATGGCTTCGATATTCTCCAGACGAGAATCGCCTAGCATCTTCACCCCGGCTCGCAGCAGTGTGCGGGCTATTTCCGGTGAACCGAGACTCGACTTCATCACGCCAGTCACCGAGATCCCACGGTTGCCCAATTGTTCAACCAAAGTGCGGGCATTATGGTGAATTTTGTCGAGGTCAATTTCTAATCGTGGGGCGCTCACAATGCGCAAGCGGTTTGCTTCTCACTCAGTCCAGGAAAGGTGGAAAAGACCATCTGCACTAGATGTTCAGTTGGGTGGCTTACCGCATCGGTGGCCGGAATCTCAAGCTCAGTTTTATAGTATTCGATGGCCGAGTTGATCTCGGAGTCGGTCATATTTTCGTGGTTGATTGTGAGGCCAATGACCTTGGTGTCGGCGAAAGTTTGGATGAGATTAATCTCAGTAGATGGTTCCGGCATCTCCATCTGTTCGAAGTCGCATCGATAGTTGCGTTTCGGTGCATGCTGCAATATCACCGCATCGGGACAGCTGCCTCTCAGGATAAAAGAAGTAGTGGAAAAAGCTGGATGGCTGAGAGCGCCTTGGCCTTCGATGATAATTACATCAGGACGCTCAGCCTCAAATGCTTCGATGATGATGGCTTCCAGTTCACCTGCACAGAATTGCGAAGGGACCGCATCGAGGGCGATGCCATAACGAGCACCTTGAATTAATCCCGTTTGGCCGGTACCGATCATCACTGCATTCATACCTCGATCACATAGAGCGCGGGTAAGGATGGTTGCGGTGGTGCGCTTACCGATGGCACAGTCGGTTCCCAACACGGCTATTACCGGGCAGGTCACTTCTGTGATTCGGCCACTGAACATCCGCAAGTCCTTCTTATCGCGAGGCTTTCGCACATCAAGGATCTCTACATTGTTGGCTATGCTCGCGGCTGCAAACTCTGGGTCGTCATTAAGGAATTCATGCAAGCCATTGACGATGTTCATTCCGTAACTAATCGCCTGGAGTACAAGATTGCGCTCGGGTGCCGAAAGCATGCCACTGGACGGTGCCATCCCAAAGATAAAGTAGTCGGGAACGGTGCCAGCTTGCGCAAGTGAATCTGCCAGGTCACGGCAGATTGGAATGGAATTCGGTTCTTTATCGAGTAGCATGCCGGAGTCTAGTCCTGCTTTCTCGCTATCGATGACTGAGAGGATTTTGTATTTTTCTGAATGGCGGACAAGCCCGTTTGCCGTCTTGCCATCAATGGCACCGAAGTTTGCTTCACAATAGACGATGGCGGTGCTGACCTGTTGAAGTGTATTACGTGGCTGTTGAAGAGGAAGATTCCATGAATCCCTAACGGTGGTGATAAGAGTGTCTAGCGCTGCGGAGGGTTGGGCGTTGGAAGAGAGTGCTGTGTTGCGTTTTTGGGATAAGACGGTCAAGGGAGCTTTGGATTCGGGTGGAGCTTGTTGAGAATAGGGGCGTGCCTTTGGTGGCGGAGTGAGAATGTTAGTAGACATGGAGTGACCTCTAATTGCATAGGCTTAGGGGGGCAACGGAATCGTGCCGACCTAATTCAGCCGGATATCAACAAGAGGTCCCCACTAAGCGGTGGGGTGTTCGGTGGCGCATTATAGCACGGACGACCGCACTTAATTGGATAACGTCTGTTTATTTAGTTTGCTCCCCACTTCAACGACCCTTCTTCGGGATCCTCTGTAGCAGTACCGCGAACATTGGTTGTCTACGGATTGCGCAATCCGGGTTCGGGAGAATTTGAAGTTAGGGCTAGTTTATTTAGAAGAGTGACGTGAAATTTGATAGCGGCTGAAATTCAAGACCTAATGAATAAGGTCTGAAATTAATAGGTTAGTAGGTGGAAAATACACAGGCCGCAATACTGCCGGGTATTGGACCTGTTGTGCAGAACTAAATTTATTTACAGTTCGGCGTTGTGGAAGACGTTCTGAACGTCATCTAGATCGTTCAACATATCGAGGAATTTCTCGAACATTGGCAGATCATCTGCAGAAATAGGTGTGGTGTTTTGGGCCAAGAACTGGATCTCATCTACTTCGAAATCAATCTCACCAAAATTTTCAACCAAGGCTGTTTTGGCCTTAGCGTATTCGGTGTTCGGAGCGAATACTGTAATTACTCCCTTTTCGTTCTCGATATCGGTGACGTCCACGTCAGCCATCATCAGCGCTTCAAGTACTGCTTCTTCATCATCGTGTTTAAAGGCAAGGATGATGCTGTGGTCGAACATGTGGCTAACACTGCCCTGGGTGCCGATTTTAGTTTTGGTTTTGGTAAAACAGGCGCGAACATCACCAAAGGTGCGGTTGGGGTTATCGGTCAGGCAGTCGATAATCACCATGCAGCTTCCAGGACCGAAACCTTCGTAGCGGGCCACCGCGAAGTCTTCACCGGCACCGCCTTTGGCTTTATCCAGGGCCTTCTCAATGACATGGCTAGGCACCTGATCCTTTTTGGCTTTTTCGATCAAGCCACGCAAAGTTAGATTGCCATCGGGCTCTACACCACCGGATTTGGCGCAGACATAAATCTCGCGGCCATATTTGCTGTAGACCTTTGCTTTGGCGTCCGAGGTCTTTGCCATCGACTCTTTACGGTTTTGGTAGGCTCTGCCCATAAATACGGTTCCGTTCGATATTGGATGAGTGAAATAGGGTGATTTTACTAAGGAGTCTCGGATCAAGTCCAACCTTAGAGCAGATTGATCGGATATTGGTTGGTTTCAATCTGGGTTTAATTAGATCTCTCTGTGTTTCTAGAAAGTTATAGGATTTTACCTTGGTGGCAAATTCATCCTTCGGATTGATAAAAGCCATGCTAACCTTTACGGAAATCGTGAATAGCTTCATTGACAGACTCAATTGGGAAGAGAGCCACCAGTGCCGAATTTAGTGAGTAAAATCAGAGTTCTTTTAATTGTTTTTTTGGTGACGGGATATGCAGGCGTTGCGCTGGCGCAGCAGTGGCAGTTGGCTTCGCCCTATCCGAAACACAACTTCCACACCGAAAATATTCTTTGGTTCAGTCAGGAAGTGGAGCGGGTTACCAATGGGGCGTTAAAGATTGAGGTTCACCCCAACGGGCAACTGTTTCGTCATCCCGATATATGGATGGCGGTTTCCAACGGACAGCTTGAGGCGGGGGAGCTGCTAGTCTCTTCCCGACTATCCGAAGATATTATCTACAGTATCGACGCCGTTCCATTCCTGGCAAATTCCTATCATAAAGCGGACAAGCTGTACCGGGTTTCCCGGCCTTTTTTCGATGAGAGACTTAATCGCAATGGCTTGATGTTGCTCTACTCGGTACCCTGGCCACCTCAGGGGTTGTATCTGCGTGAGCCGATTAAGGATGTTGATGACCTCCGGGGTAGAAGTTTTCGCACTTACAACGAGAGTACTAACCAGCTTGCCCAAATGGTGGGCGGCGTTGCCAATATGATCGAATACGCCGACCTCACTGACGCCCTGAGTCAGGGGAATCTGGGTGGGATGTTTACCTCATCAACCGGTGGTGTTGAGGTTAAAGCCTGGCGTAATTTTGGCTATTTCTATGATCTTCAAGCATGGTTGCCCCGCAATATGGTGGTGGTCAACAAGCAGGCTTTTGACAAGCTTTCTCCTGCGATTCGTGAGCAGGTTCGCGAAGTGGCAAAGCGTGCTGAAGCGCGCGGAGTTGAGGCCAGTCAGGAACGCCATGCTTTCCATAAACAGGTGCTGAAGGAGCATGGAGTAGTCATCGTCTCCCCTGAGCCTCGTCTGTTGGAAGAGTTTCAGATGGTGGGAAGTACGCTGGTGTCAAAGTGGATCAAAAAGGCGGGTCAGGATGGCGCTCAGTTAATCGCCGATTACGTTCGCTAGGGAAAAGTTACCGACAAACTCGCAGGCCTTTTCTACCGTTAAGGGTTTGGAAAAGTAATACCCCTGGATTTCGCAGCAGCCGAACTCTTTCAGGAACTGCAGTTGCTCTGCTGTTTCGACTCCCTCTGCCGTCACTCGGATTTTTAAGGTGTTTGCCAGGAAAAGCATCGCTTTAACGATGGCTTCACTCTGTTCATCGATACCAATTTTCTGAACAAAGGATGTGTCAATTTTGATACGTGTGACGGGCAGCTGTTGCAGGTGGGACAGAGAAGAGTAGCCGGTCCCGAAATCATCGATGGTGACCGAAACGCCCCGCAGGCGCAGCTCCGTTACAATCTTGGTAGCACGGGCGACATCTTCGAGAATGGCGCTTTCGGTAATCTCGATATCCAGTTGATGGGGATCGATATCGGTCAGTTTCAATACTCGGTCAACCAGCGCTTTCGGGTCGCCGCGATGGAGCTGGATAGGTGAGAGATTGAGGGAAACGGAAATCCCCGATTGCTGGCATTGCAGCTTTTCGGCTATATCCTTGGCTGCCTGCATGGTTGACCACTCGCCAAAGGGCAGAATCAGTCCCGAAGTTTCTGCGGCGGGAATAAACACGGCTGGAGAAACCATACCTCGTTGGGGCTGATTCCAGCGGGCCAGGGCTTCCAGACCGATCACTTCTGAGCGCTCAATATCGATAATCGGTTGGTAGACCAGATTAAATTCGTTGTTATCCATCCCCCGGCGCATATCGTCCACCAGCTGTTTACGCTCTTGCACTTCTTGATTCATTCGCTGCTCAAAGAAGGCGTAGCTGCCAAGGGCACTGTTTTTTGCACCGTACATAGCCAGATCAGCGTGCTGGACCAGAGTCTCCGGGGTATCACCATCTTCTGGGTAGACCGCTATGCCGATGCTGACGCCGGTATTTAGTGCGTTGTTCTCAATGGATATTTCCTGCAGCGCCAATTCGGTGATTCGCTCCGCTAGGGCGATAGCTTCGTCGATGGTAACCATGTCCATAGCAACGATGGCAAATTCATCACCGCCAAGTCGGGCGACGATCTCGGTTTCCCGAGTGATATTGGCTAAGCGACTGGAAAAATCTTGGAGGTAGAGATCACCCACTCGATGGCTGAAGGCATCGTTAATCTCTTTAAAGTTATCAAGATCCAAAAACAGCACCGCCAGTTTGTTTTCCTGGCGCTGGGCAAGGGCGATAAAGTGAACCAACTCTTCGTTAAACAGCTGGCGGTTGGGTAGTCCGGTGAGGCGGTCGTGAGTAGCGGTATGCCAGATCTCTGCGCGGTGTTGTTTCTGTACTTCGATAATCGCTTTTTGGTGCTGTAATTGTCGGGTCAGGAAAAAAGCCGCGGCGGTGATCAGGAGTACGATGATTCCCCCCAGACTATGGACTATCTGGCTGCTATTGGGGATGCTGCTGAGTAACTGCTGTGTTGGTTGGGCGGCTATGCGCCAACGGCCCCCGGGTAGTGACAGGTCCAGGTAGTCAGCATTGTCTTCAAAGATGGTGGTATCACCGTAGAATATGTCACCAAACTGTCCCAAGCCGTCACGGCCCTGTATGGCCACTTTAATGCCGAGCTTGTTGCTATCGAATCCAATCTCCTGATAGAGCTTATCCAGATCGATGACGATACTTACCAAGCCCCAGAAGTCACCCTCGGAACGGTCATCCTTGGGTTTGGTGAAGACGGGTAATCGACCGATCAATGCCTGGCCGCCCTGGACCAATTCAATGGGGCCCGCCAGTACCGCCTGACGTGTTCCCACCGCACGCAAGACTGGTTCTCTTTGGCTGTCATTGGCCAAGTAGTTCAGTCCTAAAGCCGCTTCATTGCCTTCGATAGGATGGACGTGGAAGATAGTGAACTGCTTGGAAACACCCAGGCTTCTCACCAGGGTTTTGTTTTCCATCAGCGTGTCGCTTAGCTGCTGAATCTCCTTCACGGTGATAGACGGATGAAGGGTGATATGGGCCACCATACCGGCAAACAGCTGGAGCTCTGCATTGAGGCGACTTTCGATGTCGGCACGTAGCTGACTCAGTTCTTCAAGGGTTTCAGTGCGAACGGATTGTTCATAACGGAGGTGTTCAGCCTGGTCCACGACATAGAGAACCAAGGCAGCGGCAGTTCCCGCCAATGCTGCGAAGAGCCAGGGAAGAAGAGGCTTTGATAATCGTATGTCCAATGCGGGCATCATTTTAAGGAAATATTTTGCTAAAAATTATCAAACTATCGGTTTCATCAATCCCTGATACGGTTGGGTAAATTCTAGGTAATTCACTCTAAACAAGCCAGCAGTAGGGGCCAAATAGCCTTTGAATGTAGAGCAATCTTGTCCAAGGTCAACCATAGTTGTGATCAGGGGTTAGCCGATAGAATTACGTTTCCGCGGTTTTTCTTGGTTAGGCTTTAGTCTATAGTGCCGAAAGATCGAGCCTCATACAAAAATGAAAATCAGGATGTGACCATGTCAGGTGGTGAGTTTAAACGAGTTCAGGAATCACAAACGGTACTGAAGGAACTAATGGTTCCCTCCTATGCTAATTTTGGCGGCAAGGTACACGGCGGGGTGATTTTGTCGCTCATGGATAAAATCGCATACACCTGCGCTGCATCACATGCCAAAGGCTATTGCGTCACTGCCTCAGTAGATTCGGTGGACTTTTTAAATCCCGTAGAGGTGGGTGAACTGTTAACCCTGTACTCTTCCGTTAACTACGTGGGTAACTCCTCCATGGAGATCGGTATAAAGGTAGTCTCGGAGGATTTCAAAAACGGTATCGTCAAGCACACCAACACCTCCTACTTCACTATGGTTTCTCTCGATGAAGAGTCTCGCCGTCCGGTGCCTATGCCCGGCCTGATCCTGGAAACCGAAGAGGATATCCGGCGCTTTATAGAGGGCAAAATTCGTCGTGAGCTGAAGCGAGGACATCGGTTGGAGATGAGTAAGATTAAGAAAGAGCTGGATATGATCAAAGAGATCAACAAGCTCGAAGGCGAAAACTGCAAACTCTATAAATCCTAATTCTGTCGCTGCTGTTTTCTGAAACCAGCGTAAGGATGAACCCCTCCTTCTAATCATGTGACTCACCGTTAAACGCAACGGAGAGTCAGCATGTCGTTACAACAATTCAATCAATCCAATGATGACCAAGAACTGGAACTGTCTGAGCAGGACAAGGCTCTGTTCTATCCGGTTCTACTATTTCGTCAGTTTGCCCGAATGATCAGTAGCCTGGGTGCAGCGCTGATACTGTGCGCGGCCTGTTACGCAGAGATCGACCAGCTGGGAAAACAGTGGTTTGGCGATAACGGCGACTGGCTGTCGCTGGCATTTGTGATGCTATTGGCTACGAGCATCCGCTTTATCTACACCTTGGCAGAAGACTTTATTGATGAAGTGAAGTCTGGAAAACGCTTGCAGAATACCTACACGCTGATCGTTTCCATCGGTACCTTGATGGGGGTGGCGAGCCTGTTTCAATTTCAGATGAGACTGGTTCAGGAGGAGGGGTCGCTGAGTATCTTTAAGGTGCTCTGGCAGCTTATTTTCTGATTATTTCTAATACACTCTCTGTCACACAACTCTCTTAGATTGGCCTGGTTATTGCTCAGTACCTACTAGAGAGCACAATTCGGGCTGTTTGTGCGCTCTGGGGAATCAACGCAGCGCGGCGTGCACCAAAAATGGGCATAAAGTGACTGTGGAGATCGGGACCGCTAATACCAGATAGAGACCGCTTCCACATGTCGATCCAATGGAAACAGTATGACACCGGGGTTCACTTTGATGAGCTTATAGGCACAAAAGGTAAACCCAGAAAACCCGCATACAACTTACTCGAATATCTGCATTCGCTCGATGAAAATGAGTTGGAAACACGACGGCAGATGGCCGAGGCGACCATCCAGGAGATGGGGGTAAGTTTCACTGTCTATTCCGAGGAAGGCAATATTGACCGGGCCTGGCCCTTCGATATCGTCCCGCGCACCATCGCCGCTAGTCAGTGGCAGCAGACTGCCGAAGGTCTTAAGCAGCGTCTGAAGGCGCTAAACATGTTTATTGCTGATCTCTACGATAAACAGGAGATCATCAAAGACGGCATCATTCCCGGTCATATCGTCTTGAAGTCTAAGAACTATCGTCCTGAGTGCGTGGGTATCAAACCGGCTCACGGCGTCTGGGCTCATATTTGCGGTACTGATCTGGTAAGGGATGCAGACGGTCAGTTTTACGTGCTTGAGGACAACCTGAGGGTGCCTTCCGGTGTTGCTTACATGCTGGAAAATCGTGCCATTACCAAACGGGTGCTGCCTGAACTGTTCGAGAAAGGGGACATCAAGCCGGTGGATGATTATCCGGCGCGTCTGTTTGATACCCTGGTTTCCCTTTCTCCCCGACGGATTAAACGCCCGGAAATTGTCGTACTGACCCCTGGTATTTTTAATTCGGCTTATTTTGAGCATGCTTTTCTGGCCCAGCAGATGGGAGCAGAATTGGTGGAGGGCAGTGACTTGGTGGTAGGCAAGGATGATTGTGTATATATGCGCACCATCGCCGGCCTGGAAAGGGTCGATGTTATCTACCGGCGTATCGATGATCTGTTCCTTGATCCTGAAGTTTTCCAAAAAGATTCGGTGCTGGGTGTACCCGGACTAATGCGGGCCTGGCAGGCTGGCAAGGTGGCGCTGGCAAACGCACCGGGGGCAGGGGTTGCGGACGACAAGGTGGTCTACGCTTACGTGCCTGAAATTATTCGCTACTACCTCAATGAAGAACCGTTGATTTCGAACGTTGAAACCTTCCTTTGTGACGACCCCGAGCAGCGTCAGTATGTGTTGGATCATCTGGATGAGCTGGTGGTGAAACCGGCCAACGAATCCGGTGGTTACGGCATGCTGATCGGGCCTCACTCTACCAAGAAAGAGCAGGCGCAATTTGCCAAACTGATCAAGAAAAACCCCCGCAACTATATTGCCCAACCCACCCTGAGTTTATCGACGGCACCGACGCTGGTGGGCAAAGGCAAGCTGGAGCCTCGTCATTTGGATCTGCGCCCGTTTGTACTCCAGGCCAAAGACAGTTATGTCACCACCGGGGGATTAACGCGGGTAGCGATGAAGAAAGGCTCGCTAGTGGTCAACTCTTCCCAAGGGGGTGGCAGTAAGGATACCTGGATTGTGAACGGGGAGGGCTGCTGATGTTATCAAAAGTTGCCGAGCGGCTTTATTGGACCGCACGCTATTTGGAACGGGTTGAGAACACCGCCCGTCTGGTTAGCGTCTATGACAGCTTGCTGTTTGATCTACCTCGGGAGATCGATATCAGCTGGTATAACCTGGTAACACTGAACAGCGCTGAGAAACTGTATCAGGAACGCTATCGGGTGCAGGATGAACGCAACGTAGTGAAGTTTCTGCTGGCTGATGACACCAACCCATCGTCAATGCTTTCAGCCCTGTGGATGCTACGTGAAAACGTGCGAACAACCCGTGACGTATTGCCGCAAGATACATGGGAGTTAGTCAACGAGCTTCATATCTTCGCCAAGGATAATATTCAGCAGGGTATTAATCGTAGTGGTCGTCATCGCTTTCTCGATCAATTGATTAAGGGATGCCAGCAAATTAATGGCCTGTTGATCGGAACCATGAGTCGCGATGCATCATGGCAATTCCTCCGTTTAGGACGCAACCTGGAACGGGCTGACATGGTCACCCGCTTGCTGGACGCCGGCACTGCTGCCCAGATTGAAGGGGAGTCTGATACACGCTTGCAGATCAATCAGGTTATCTGGGGTAACGTTTTACGTTCCAGTAGCGCTGATATGAACTATCGGCGCACCATGCGCAGTGCGGTTAGCGCTACCGAAGTGGCCGCATTCCTGTTGGAAGACTCCCATTTCCCCCGCAGCCTGCATTTCTGCCTCAGCCACATGCTGAGTGCTGTAGAAACTCTGCCCAATGGGCGTGCTGTCGGCAAACACTTAGATCGAATCCTTAAATACCGCTATGTACTGGATGATCACCAACCATTGGGTGAGGAGTTTCGTGACTACCTCAATCAATTGCAATTGGAGCTGAACGACCTGCATAGCTGTTTCAATGAAACCTGGTTTGGCCAAACACAGAAGGGGGATGCATGACCATTCGCACCGCGATAAATCATGTTACCGAGTATAAATTTGATCGTTCCGTATCCCTGTCGCCCCACACTGTGCGGCTACGCCCGGCGGCACATTCGCGGACCCCGATCAAAGGATACTCGCTGAAGATCAGTCCGGAAAATCACTTTATTAACTGGCAGCAAGATCCATTTGGCAATTTTTTGGCCCGTCTGGTGTTTCCAGAAAAATGTGATCACCTTCGCGTCGAAGTGGAAGTTATTACGGATATGACGGTGATTAATCCCTTTGACTTTTTTCTCGAAGAGCACGCGCAAAAATTTCCCTTCAGCTATGACGAGAAACTGAAAAAGGAGCTGCAGCCCTATTTGGAGATCGTTGATGACGGGCCTTTACTGAAACAATGGGTGGACAAGGTTCCTAGGAAAAAGCAGCCCACCAACGACTTTCTGGTGTATTTGAACCAGCGCTTGGAAAAGGATATTGGCTACAACATTCGCATGGAACCAGGGGTGCAAAGCTGCGAAGAAACCTTGGCGCTTAAGCGCGGCTCCTGTCGTGATACTGGCTGGCTGCTGGTTCAGATTCTTCGCCACTTGGGACTTGCTGCGCGATTTACCTCGGGCTATCTGGTGCAACTGGTATCTGATGTTAAATCCTTGGATGGCCCCTCGGGACCGGAACAGGATTTTACCGATCTCCATGCCTGGTGCGAGGTTTTCTTGCCCGGTGCGGGTTGGGTAGGGCTTGATCCCACCTCAGGGCTATTCGCTGGCGAAGGACATATTCCCCTGGCCTGCACACCGTCGCCTCAGTCTGCGGCACCTATCAGCGGCGCCACCGATAAGTGTGAAGTAGAACTTGAATTCAGCAATACCGTTACTCGCATCCACGAAGATCCTCGGGTGACAAAACCCTACAGCGAAGATCAGTGGCAATGCATCAATGCTCTTGGCGACGAAGTGGATCGGCAACTGGAGGAGATGGATGTTCGACTCACCATGGGCGGTGAGCCCACCTTTGTTTCCATCGATGATATGGATTCAGCCCAGTGGAACACCGAAGCTTTGGGCGACGATAAACTTAGCCTGGCGAAGGACCTGCTGGTTCGATTAAGGGACAGATTCGCCCCGGAAGGACTGCTTCACTATGGCCAAGGGAAATGGTATCCGGGGGAGGAAGTACCGCGCTGGGCGCTGGGCTGTTTCTGGCGTACCGATGGGCAACCGCTTTGGAAAAACAAAGAGTTGTTGGCACGAGTCGACAAACAATATGAGGTCACTGTAGAGCAGGCCAGGCTATTCGCTGAATCTCTAGCCGAACGGACCGGATTAAATAAAAAATATTTGCAGCCCGCCTATGAGGACAGCTTTTACTACCTCTGGAAAGAGCAGACACTACCGGACAATATCGACCCCTTAAAGTCGGATCTCAAGGACGGTTTGGAACGTCAGCGATTGGCAAAACTGCTGTCTCAAGGGTTGGATAAACCAGTGGGATACTGTCTGCCCATGGGCTGGAATTACAGTACCCAGCACTGGCAGACCAGTGCCTGGCCTATGCGCCGCGACACCCTGACGCTGATCCCCGGGGATTCCCCCATTGGCTTGCGACTTCCTTTGGATTCATTGCCTTCGGTAGCCGAGGACGAAAAGGATCCTGATCAGGGCAAAGATCCTTTTGATGCCATTGAGGACCTTCCGGAAGCGGGAGAAAGCGCTTTAGCCGCACGAGAGTCAGACCCCAGCGCTGCGGTCAGCAGGGAAGTTATCATTACGACGCTCTGTTTTGAGCCTCGTGATGGTTGTCTATATCTGTTCCTGCCCCCGATGGATCACCTGGAGCACTACGTTGCCCTGATCGAATTGATCGAGGCGACTGCCAGTGAGTTGGATATTCCGGTGGTTATTGAAGGTTACGAGCCGCCCAAAGATCCAAGGCTGTGTTGCTTCAAGGTCACCCCGGATCCCGGTGTCATCGAAGTTAATATTCATCCTGCCAGTAGCTGGCGCGAGCTAGTGGACAACACCGAACTACTTTACGAAGAAGCGCGTTTGGCTCGTTTGGCGACCGAGAAGTTTATGCTGGATGGCCGTCACACAGGAACCGGGGGCGGCAATCACATAACCCTTGGTGCAGCGACTCCCGCCGACAGTCCAATGCTACGCCGGCCCGATCTAATACGTAGTCTTGTGACTTACTGGCAACATCATCCCGGGCTTTCCTACCTATTCTCTGGGATGTTTATAGGCCCTACCTCCCAGGCCCCACGAGTAGATGAAGGTCGGGAGGAGATGTTGTATGAGCTTGAAGTGGCGTTTTCGCAGATGCCCGATGGGCTGGTTGACCAGCCCTGGTTGGTTGATCGGCTGATGCGTAATCTGCTGGTGGACATTACCGGTAACACCCACCGTTCTGAGTTTTGTATCGATAAACTCTATTCTCCGGGCTCGGCCTCAGGACGCCAGGGATTGCTTGAGTTCAGGGGCTTTGAAATGCCGCCCCATGCCCATATGTCACTCGTGCAGGGGTTGTTGCTGAGGGCGCTGGTGGCGCGATTCTGGAAAGATCCTTATCACAAACCGTTGGTTCGCTGGGGCACGCAACTGCACGACAAATTTATGTTGCCACACTATGTCTGGTCAGACTTACGGGAAGTTGTGAAGGATCTTCAGGACCATGATATTCCGTTCCAGCTGGAGTGGCTGGCGCCCTTTGAAGAGTTTCGTTTTCCTCATTATGGTCGCGTCAATATCGATGATGTTGCCATTGAACTGCGCTGGGCAGTGGAACCCTGGCATGTGTTAGGCGAAGAGGTCAGCAGTTTTGGCACTTCCCGCTATGTGGATTCGTCGGTAGAGCGACTACAAGTTAGAGTTGAAGGACTAACCCCAGATCGCTATGTGCTGGTGTGTAACGGGCGACGGATTCCTCTCAGTAGCACCGGGCGTCATGGTGAATATGTGGGTGGTGTGCGCTATCGGGCCTGGCAGCCAACGTCGGCGTTGCACCCGACCATTGGCGTGCACTCGCCATTGGTGTTTGATTTAGTGGATACCTGGAATGGTCAGACCCTAGGGGGCTGTACCTATCACGTCGTCCATCCCGGTGGTCTTAGCTATGAGACACTGCCGGTCAATGCCTTTGAAGCCGAGTCGCGACGAATCAATCGCTATTGGGATATGAACTATACTCCGGGCAATCGCACCTATTTGCCGGATTTCGACGGTTTTAGGACATTTTTTGTCAATCAACAGCCGCCGCGACCTATGGCTCCGCCGATGGAGATCCCAACCGATGAGTATCCTCATACCCTGGACCTGAGACGGCCAATTGAAAGCTGAAAAGGCCTGACATACTATGGCAGCCAAATTTCAAACCGGTCAAAAATTTGATGGATAACCCAGCGGCTAAGATGATGGATGCACTGGAGTACCAGCCTGCCACGGGAGGTTACGACGAACCTTTCGGAGATCAGGGAGAGATAAGGGAGCACTGGCAGTACCTGCTCAATGGCCTAAAAACATTGGGGCCGGCAGGTATTCGTGAACGCCAAAAAAAGGCGGAACGTATTCTCCGCGATGACGGTGCTACTTATATCAGCGGCTCTCCGCTGAAAACTCAGACCTGGCAACTGGACCCAGTTCCGGCGCTGCTTGAGAGCGAAGAGTGGGGCTCTATAGAATCCGGACTATTGGAACGTGCCGAGCTGCTCAATCTGGTTCTTAAGGACCTATATGGTGAGCGGGAGCTGGTGCGACGGGGGGTATTGCCCCCTGAGTTACTGTACAGTCACGGCGGATTTTTAAGGGCCTGCCAAGGCATCTCCCTTCCCGACGATCATCAGCTTATTCTTCATGCCGCCGATATGGTGCGCGGTCAGGATGGCCAGATGCTGGTGATCGGAGATCGTACTCAGGCACCCAGTGGCGCCGGTTATGCCCTCGAAAATAGAACGGTGATGTCCCGGGTACTGCCTTCACTGTTTCGTGACAGCCACGTGCATCGGTTGTCACTGTTTTTCCAATCACTGCGGCACAAGCTCAACGACCTGGCGAACGCCATCACCAGTGAAGCCCCTCGGATCGTCATTTTGACCCCTGGCGCGCTTAACGAAACCTATTTCGAACACGCTTACCTGGCTAACTATTTGGGATATCCACTGGTTCAGGGTAGCGACCTTCAGGTTCGCAATGGCTGCTTGTGGATGAAATCTCTGGGCGGGCTAGAACGAGTCGATCTGGTACTGCGCCGAGTGGACGATTTTTACTGTGACCCGGTGGAGTTAAAGAGTGACTCCCAATTGGGGGTGCCGGGTTTGCTTGAGGTGGTGCGATCAGGAAAGGTCATCGTGGTCAATCCACTGGGTTCCGGAATTCTGGAGAACCCGGCCTTGCTGCGTTATCTGCCACAGATCAGCCAGCATTTCTTGGGCCGTGAACTGAGTTTGCCGACGGTAAAAAGCTACTGGTGTGGCGATCCTCAAGATCTTACTTATGTACTGGAAAACCTCGATAAGTTGGTAATTAAGCCCACTTTCCGTCGCCCAGGTAGTCATAGCTACTTTGGATCTGAACTGAATGATGATGAACGGCAGCGGCTCTGTCAGCAGCTTAAAAAACGACCCTTACACTATGTCGCCCAGGAATATATAACGCCTTCTAGTACGCCAGCCTGGCAGGAAGGGCAGTTGGTGTCCCGGCCGGCATTGCTGCGCAGCTTTTCCGTGGCCAGTCATTCCTCTTACAGTGTGATGCCGGGAGGACTGACCCGTGTCGGCAGGAATGATCAGGGCTTGATGCTCAGCAATCAAACCGGAGCCGCCAGTAAAGATACCTGGATACTTGCTTCAGAGCCCGAAAAGCAGATCAGCCTTCGTGAAGCCCAACCTCATCCATTCCAGGCCGGTGCCGAAAAGCGAGCCGCTTTCCCCTGCCGTGTGGTGGAAAATCTGTACTGGATGGGACGTTATGCAGAGCGAGCAGAGTCAGCTCTGCGATTGCTGAGAACTGTGTTTGTGCAGCTCAACAGTACCTATGCAATGCCTGAGCAGACCCGTAACTTGCTGCTGCGCTCTGTTACTGACCTGACCACGACTTATCCCGGATTTGTTGGTGGAGATAGCAGCTTGTTGGCAGAGCCGGAACCGGAATTGATGTCGGTGATTCTGGATGGTCAACGAGCCGGTAGTGTCACCAGCAACCTGAATAATCTGTTGAAATGTACCGATCAGGTAAGGGAGATGCTGTCCGCAGATACCCAACGGGTGATCAATGACCTTCGTGATCAACTGGAAGCGCTGGAGCCTGCACTTCAACACGGCTTAACCTCGGCCCCCGAAGAAGCCCTCGATCCTCTGGTCACTACCTTACTGGCGCTCTCCGGACTATGGCAGGAGAGCATGGTGCGAGGTCTTGGCTGGCGCTTTATGGATCTTGGACGTCGAGTGGAGAAAGGGCTTCAAGCGGTCCGTCTGCTGCGCTCTTCTCTGGTTCAGGTGCTGCCGGAACAGGAGCAGATGGAAGTACTGGAAGCGGTGTTGCTCTGTTCAGAAAACCTGATTACCTTCCGTCGTCGATACAGTGAAGAGAGTGAGATCGAACAGGGGCTGGAGCTGTTGCTTTACGATGCCAGCAACCCCCGTTCAGTGTTCTATCAGATTGAATTGATCCGTAAGCATCTGTCTGAACTGCCGGTTGCTGCCCATGGTGTTGGGCTGGCCGATGAAGATCGATTTATGTTGGAGGCATCCTCCTCAATACAGCTCAGCAAACTGTCTGAACTGGCCGCCGAGTATGAGGACAGTCAGTCTCGCCAGGCGCTTGATCAACTGTTGGTGCGTTTGCGTCACCTGCTGCAGGAAACCTCTTCTCAGATCGGTGACAAGTACTTTGACCATATCAAGGCCCACCAGCAGCTGGTCCGCACCAGTTGGGATGATGAACTATGATCTACCAAATTCGCCATGTGACTCACTACGAATACGAGAAGCCTGTGACCCTTGGCTATAATCTCGCCCAGTTACTGCCGCGGGACACCCATTACCAAAGTTGTATGCGCAGTGATATCAAGGTAACGCCCAGGCAGACCACCGGCCAGCGGCGCACGGATTACTTCGGCAATGAGACGTTCTACTTTACTCTTGAATATCCCCATAAAGAGTTGATCGTGGATGTTTCCAGCGATGTTCGAATTCATGATTCCAAGACCAGTCGAGATATGGAAATGGATCTGGATTTGGGAATCACCTGTGGTCAGGCGTCGATGATCTTGCAGCAGAACAGAGAGATCGAGGTACTCGAGTCCCGTGAGTTTGTGCTCGATTCGCCCATGATCAAAGTGTTTCCAGCCTTGCGCGAGTATGCCCGTTCATCCTTTAACCGTGATCGCCCGTTGTTGTCGGCGGTACGTGAGCTCACGCACCGGATTTATAAGGATTTCAAATACGATCCTGAATCCACCAATGTGGCAACGCCCCTGGCGGATGTGCTGGAGAATCGCAGCGGTGTTTGCCAGGATTTCGCTCATTTGGCGATAGGCTGCTTGCGCTCAGTCGGAATCCCCGCCCGTTATGTCAGCGGCTATCTGGAAACCTTACCGCCACCGGGGCAGGAAAAGCTGGTAGGGAGCGATGCCTCCCATGCCTGGTTTGCCGTTTATTCTCCGGGAGAAGGTTGGTTCGAGTTCGACCCTACCAACGACAATATGCCTGCGGAGCACCATATCACCACCGCCTGGGGGCGAGATTATGGCGATGTTTCACCATTGAAAGGGGTGTTTTTTGACGGTGGTGATAGCCAAAAATTGAAGGTCTCGGTGGATGTGAGCAGGGTTAGCGCCAACGCGGAACTTTGAGCGGATTGAGCGCTTTTTCAGTCCAGTGGTTTTAGTCTCGAGGCGCGCAGTGCCTGGGCGGGGCCGGTACAGAACTCCATCTCCCAACTGCCTACCGGTTCCAGCCCTTTAAACAGATCTGACAGAACGGGAGCGACCTCGCCGATTTCATCCCAAACTCGCTGGGCCGCCAGTTCGGCGGGTGGTAGGCCGAGATCTTTGCACCACACTAGAAAATCATCACTCTCGTCGTAGTCAGCGAGAGTGTCCAGCACTAGGTGCAGCATCACCACCGGGTTGCCGACTTCAATATCGTCAGATTCATCAGCCACTGGAATCACAAACTGTCCCCGTCCGCAGTTAACCTGCAGGCGACGGTACAGCACCGGTTCAAGATCATCGTCGGTAGTGCTTTCGAAACTAAGTTGAAAATCCACTACAGCACGGCGCATCCTTTCCACTTCTGGATAGGGTGGCAGGGTGGCAGTGTTGTTATCTTCATTAATGGCGCGCTTGAGGGCGTCTCTAAGGGCCCTGGTGGATATGCCTAACTGCTGGCTTATATCTGCCAGTGATAGGGTGCCACGGCGGTAGAGTTGAAAGGCTGCCTTTTTAAGTTGATCGGGCGACTGTTCTTGTTCCATAGCGGGCTCGTATAAATTGTCCACTGTTAGTCTAGCAGCCCGCTTGAATTAAATAAGTCCGTCGAAGGGTTGCACCCAAACTGCCTCGCCAGCTTCAACTGTTCCTCGTTCCTGTTCCAATACGATCAGGCAGTTGGCGCGGCTCATGGAAGTCAAAATACCAGAACCTTGCTGTCCGGTGCTGGCGACCTGGAGTTGGCCTGCTTCATCCCGGCTGTAGATGGCACGGATAAATTCTGTGCGGCCAGGCTTTTTCTTCAGCCTTTGCGCGCTGTTGACCATAAACCCTGGCGGATGAATGTTGGATTCGCCACAGAGTTTTCTTAAGGCAGGTTTGACGAATTGCAGGAAGGTGATCATCACCGCCACCGGGTTGCCGGGCAGTCCGAAGAAGTGGGCATCCTGGACGCGCCCAAAGGCCAGCGGTCGACCGGGTTTGATCGCCATGCGCCAGAATTCGACCTGACCTAGTTTGTCTAACGTATCTTTAACGAAATCTGCTTCGCCCAAGGAGACTCCGCCTGAGCTGATCACCAAATCGGCTTGGGAGCTGGCTTGCAGAAAAGCTTCTTCGATTGCCTCGGGATTGTCGCGGATAACTCCCAGGTCAACCACTTCGATATCCATCTGCTGCAATAGCGCGGTGACGGTGTAGCGATTGCTGTCGTAGATCTGTCCGGCTTGCAACGGCTCGCCTAGACTGTTGATCTCGTCGCCAGTGGAAAAATATGCCACTCGGGGCTGGCGTCTGACTTTAACCTCAGCCTGACCCAGAGATGCGATTAGACCCAGTTCGGCCGCTCCGAGGCGGGTGCCGGCGCTGACGGCGGCTGTTCCTTTGGCAAGATCTTCGCCCGCCATGCGACGGTTCTGGCCCACCGAGGCCCCTGCAGGAAAGCGTACGAAGTGTTGGTTGTCGGTGTCATCACAACAGCAGACCTCTTTGATGATCACTGTGTCTAGGGCATCGGGAACTTGGGCACCGGTCATGATCTTTACACACTCACCGGGTTCGATAGATCCCTGAAAAGGGTGGCCAGCCAAGACATTGCCGATCACTTTGAGACGTGCTTCGCCGGATTCCGGCAGGTCTTCGCCACGGACAGCATATCCATCCATGGCGGAATTGTTATAGGCGGGAACATTGATCGGCGAGATTACATCCTCAGCCAACACCCGTCCAAGCGCTTGGCGGACGTCTACTTTTGTCCAGCCGACCACCGTCTGGATCTGTTCCAGAATTCGGTGCTGACCTTCGCCGACTGGCATCAGGCCTGCGCTGGGGCCTCCGCAACATTGGTGTAATTCGTTATTGCTCATAATGTTTGCTGCTTAGAGGGCCTGTTGAATTTCTGGCTGCAGATTAAAGTGATCGATAATGAACTGACAAATTTGGTTCGGTTCATTGATATCCAGTCTCGGAAGCGGGCAGTCAATGCTGTCTCCAGTGTCACTGGCAAAGGCCAGGATGTTGTCATCCTGGGGGAACAGTAATGGGTTGCCGGTGCTGGGGCGATGCAGTTCGATCTTGGAAAACGGAACCTGTTTAAAACCTTCCACCATGATCAGGTCGATGGTATCCAGATCGAGGCGGCTGATCAGGTATTCCAAGCTGGGGTCTTTGTCCTGATCCGGCGTTTCGGTCATCAGCGCCCAGCGGGTACCTGAGGCGATCAACATCTGTTCGGCGCCAGCTTTGCGTAGCTCGTAACTGTCTTTTCCAGGGGTATCAACATCGAAGCGGTGATGGGCGTGCTTGATCATCCCGACTCGAATGCCCCGCTGGTTGAGCAGTGGAATCAGTTGCTTCAACAGGGTAGTTTTGCCGGTGCCGCTATAGGCAGCAAAGCCGATCATGGGTAAGGGGGCTTGGATGGGTTGTTGTTGGCTCATGTGCATTTTGCCCCTGATGGGGAACTCCTGAAATGTACCGCGTAATTAACCCGCCCGGGTTAACTCCTGCTCTTCGAGTTGCTGTTTGTCGGCGATCGAGTTGACGTTGATAAAGGCGTCCGGGTAATCGCTAAAATCTACCTCAACGGTATGGTGTTTAGCATACCAACGATCGATCTTACGGTCCCCTGATGTTAAAAATTCCATCAGGCTGGGATACAGATCTCGATTCAGCAACGAAATCACCGGCTGCATCCGTTTACCGTCGTGGACAACGGCCAACTCGGCGTTTTGCTCGGTAGCGGCTTTGAAAAGGCGCTCAACCAGATCGTCGGGAAGATAGGGGGTGTCACAAGGGACTACCAACAGCCAGGGAGTGGGGCATTCCTCCAGTCCCCGAGACATACCTGCCAGCGGGCCTTGGAAATCGTCCAGTCTATCTTCGACCACCGAATAACCGAATCCAGCGTAGGCGGGCTGATTGCGGTTGGCATTGATCCGTATTAATTTCAGCTGCTTTTCCAGACTTGCCAGGACGTGGGATATCATTGCCTGGCCATTGAGCTCCACCAAGCCTTTGTCCAGGCCCTGCATACGGGAAGATCGGCCACCGGCAAGAATTAGAGCGCTGACCTGATCAGCGATACCGTGGGTTTCTTGAGACATGGTTTATCCCTCCTTTGCCAGTGGTGTGATTTTGCCCATAAGGCCATCGATAGGTTTCAGATTATGGCTGTCCAGAATGGCACCTTGCTCCAGATGCAGGACTCGATCGATCAGGCTGTTGTCGCCTTTGATCTCATGGGAGCAGATAACGATGCCCATCCCTTCGTTGATTAGACGGCGGATCAGGAACGAGGTCTGTTCCCGCGACTCTGCATCCATATTGGCGGTGGGCTCATCCAGCAACAGCAGGCTAGGTTGTAGCACCCAGGCTCGAGCCAGGGCTATGCGTTGTTTCTCGCCGCCCGACAGGGTCTTGGCATTGCGCTCGGCCAAGTGCTCTAGCCCGGACCAACGCAGGGCTTCGGCAACTTTTCGGTCCCGTTGCTTGCGATCCATCTTTCGGCATTTTAAACCGTAGGCGAGGTTGTCTAGCACACTGGTATCAAACAAAAACGGACACTGATGGAGATAGATAACGTGGTTGCTCTGAGGGCCGTGACGTCCGTGCTGAACACCTTCTCCGTCTAGAATAAAGGTGCCTTGATTGTATTTTTCCAGTCCGGCGATGATCCGCATCAGAGTGGTTTTGCCGGCACCGTTGCGTCCCTTCAGCAACGCCGCCTGACCCGCAAACAGGTCCAGGTGATCGATATCCAGCAGCATCTCGCTGCCGAACTGTTTTCTCAGTTTGCGGATTCCCAATAGGGGGCGAGGATTTTTGTTCATGTTGTTATCTCTCCTCTTCGTTGCATCAGACTGACAAAGAAATTAAGTCCCAGAGCCAGCACCAGTAAAACCATGCCCAGAGCAATACCCTGGGCGAATTCGCCTTTGCTGGTTTCCAGAGCGATGGCCGTGGGGATATTGCGGGTGTGATTCATGATGTTGCCGCCGATCATCATCGAACAGCCCACTTCAGAGATGATGCGGCCGTAGGAAGCGATACCGGCAGCGGCCAGGCCGAATCGAACTTCATACATCAAGGTGGTTAAGGCTCGAAACGGTCCCGCTCCCAAGGTGCGGGCGGTTTCCCAGGCGTTCCGGTCGGCGGCCCGAAAGGCTGACAGGCTCATGGCTACCAGCAGAGGGAATGCCAATAGCATCTGGCCGATCACCATTGCGGTTTGGCTGAACAGCAGATGCAGATCTCCCAAGGGGCCGCTGCGGGACAGCAGCAAGTAGAGCAACAGACCCACGACAACCGTGGGCACGCTAAGTAGGGTGTTGAACATCGAAATCAGCATCCAGCGTCCTGGAAAACGGCAGATACTGAGTAGAAAACCGATCAGAAACGCTGGCGGAATGGCCAACAAAATAGCTTTGACGGTGGTGCTGAAGGAGACCTGGATAATCGACCACAGTCGCTCATCGCCGCTCATCAAGAGCGACATGGCTTCGGCTGTGGTCTGGGCTAGGTCTGTCATTATTAGTTAGCTGATTTCGCCGAAGGGATAAACAACTGCTCACCCTTAACTTTAAATAGGCCAATACGCTTCTGGGTGCCAGGGGAGGCGAGCCATTTGCTGAAGGTAATCGCTTTGCTGTGATTGAGGTTGTCGTAGCGATCGGGATTCACCCGAATCACGGAGTATGGGTTGTGCAGCAATTTGTCGCCCTCAACTAATAGCTTCAGGCGTAGCTTGTCACGGTAGGCCAGCCAGGTGCCCCGGTCGACCAAGGTGTAGCCGCCCAGCTCGTCGGCAATCTGGAGCACCTTACCCATGCCCTGGCCCGCTTCGCGATACCAGTTTCCGGTTGGTATTGTTCCTGCTTTTTGCCACAGCCCCAGCTCTTTTTTGTGAGTGCCGGAATCATCTCCGCGGGAAATAAACGGGGTCTTGCTGGCGGCTACTTTGAGCAGTGCCGCGCCACCATCGGTAGTGCCTTTGATGCCAGCTGGATCGTTGGCCGGGCCAACAAGTACAAAATCGTTATACATGATGCCGGTGCGATCGATACCGTAACCATTGCCAACAAAAGTCTGCTCGGCTTTAGGGGCGTGAACCAAGACTACATCGACATCGCCGTCACGGCCCATGCGCAGCGCCTTGCCGGTACCTACAGCGATTACCTGAACTTCGGTTTTCTGATCCCTTTCAAATTCGGGTAACAGGTAATCCAGCAGTCCAGAGTTGTAGGTGCTGGTGGTGGTCGCTAAACGAAGGATCTCTGCCTGAGCGCTGAGAGAGAGGCAAAGAGAGGTGGCAATGAGTGTTTTTAAGAATCCCGTTTTTAGTAAATCAGTCGCGGAAAACATGTCCTGGCTCCATTGTGCAGTCGTTGTTTATTTCATTGTTCTGAATTAACCCAGCCGGGTGGTCTAAGATTAGACAAAACCAATATGGCTGGTGCCGATTTTCGTCCACTATCCTTGGCATGATTTTCGCAATAACGGTCTCAGCTTGGTTAGACGATTTGAAAACCATAAGCCGGTAATCGGCAAAGACGAAAAAGCAAATTGGATGCCAAGCTTGCAACCCCCGCGAAATGCGGGCTTTGGCGCGGAATAAATCATCAAAGAGAATATAAATCCGCGTCTACCAAGGCAGTGAGAAGTGCATTATGACCCTATCAGTGAGGCGATGGGGTCAAAATGACTCAAATTGTGAAGGAGGAGATCCTAAACTCGGTTTATACGTCGGTCTAATTGATTCTTTTGCCAAAAAAGACACCAATAGAGGGTACGGCGTTGGTATATAAAAAATGGAAGACGGTTGTAGGGACCGATTTTCCAAGTCAGTCGACACAATAATTACAAGGGGTAACCCAGTGGCCATGATTTCGCCAAGTGATCCGGCAGCGTTGTCGGATCAAAGTAGTACTTATGCAACCGAATCAGAGAGCACGCCCTCGGGCCGTCAGGCCTTATCCATCTTGATCGTGGATGATGAGCCTGGCATCAGTGATTTTTTACATAGAGCACTCGGAAAAGAATATGGACTGGTGGAAACGGCCACCAGTGCAGAAGAGGCCGAGCAACTTCGCAGCCGCTGCCATTTTGACCTGCTGATTGTCGATATCTGTCTACCGGGAAATTCCGGTGTAGATTGGTTGAAGTCGGTAAGAGAGCAGGGCTGCCAGTCCGATATCATCTTTATGACCGCCTTTGCCGATATGGACAAGGCGATCGAAGCGCTGCGTGTTGGCGCATCTGATTTTATTCTTAAACCCTTCCGGCTTGAGCAGATGACGGCCGCGGTCAAACGCTGCATGGAACGCCGCCAACTGGCGCGGGAAAACTTTATTCTCAAACGCCAAGTGGATGCCATGTACGCCATGGAGGGGATGGTGGGCAACAGTCCCTCCATGAAACAGCTTTGCCAGCTAATCAGTCGGGTGGCGCCAACCCCCTCGGTGGTGCTGATCGAAGGGGAGTCTGGTACCGGTAAGGAGCTGGTAGCAAATGCCATTCATCAGCTTAGTCGCCGTGGTGGCCCCTTCGTGCCGGTCAACTGCAGTGCTATCGCTCCGGAACTGATCGAGTCAGAACTCTTCGGCCATATCAAAGGTGCCTTTACCGGTGCCCATCAAGCCCGTGAAGGTCTGTTCTCCTTTGCCGACGGTGGCACACTGTTCCTCGATGAGATTGGCGAAATGCCGCTGCTGATGCAGGCCAAGTTACTACGGGTACTGGAAGAGCGGCGCATCCGACCTGTCGGTAGCGAACGGGAGATCTCCGTCAATGTGCGAGTAGTGGCGGCTACCAACCGAAATCTGGAAGAAGAGGTCAAAGCGGGTAACTTCCGCGAAGATCTATTCTACCGTCTCAATGTTTTGCGTATGCGAGTTCCGCCGCTGCGGGAGCGTAAAGAAGATATCACCCTGCTGGTCAATCACTTCTCCCGTGCGCTGTCATCGCAGCTGGGATTGAGTGACCTGCCCTTTAGTCATGAAGATATAGCCGAACTCAGTGCTTACGATTGGCCTGGCAATATCCGCGAACTAAAAAACATGGTTGAGCGCTGTCTGCTGCTGGGGCATTTGCCTTCTGAGGAGCTTTGCCGTGGTAACGATGACAACTGCATTGACGATTGTGGTTACCCAGATAGCTGGACACTGGATCAGGTTGAAAAAGACCATATCCTGAAAGTGCTGGATGTGGCGGGCGGTAACAAAACCCAAGCGGCCAAAAACCTAGGCTTTGCTCGCAAGACTTTAGATCGCAAACTTCAAGCATGGAGCGAAGAGGACGCCTCTTGAAGCGCTTCTTTGCACTGATCACCAGCAGCCTGCGCTACAAGCTGCTGGCGTTGGTGTTGTTCCCGGTTTTATTGGTAATGCCAGCTGTGATCGGCATGGCTTATCTGTGGAGCAACGAGGTCAGTTATCAACAGCTGTTGATGAAGGTAAATACCGATCTGTCGGTGGCCCATCAGGCTTTCAACAACAGCCAGCAACGCTATCTGGCGCAAATCTCACGCACCGCTGAATCCTATCCTTTTCGTCGCGCTATTCGCTCAATCCTGTTGGGATTTAAAGAGCAGGAATCCGTTCGCCTGGAGATCGCAAAATTAAAGCAGCAGGCGGGCTTAGATTTTGTCCAGGTGCTGGACCTTAAAGGCTGTGATTTTCTAAATAGCAGCCAGTGCGGGTTTAAATACTCACCGCTTCGGGATCGAGCAAGCCTGGGGGAACCGGCAGCGGGAGTGGAGATCTTTAGCAGCCAGGATCTAAGACGGATCGACCCGGTGATGGCCGAGCGGGTTTACCTGCCGCTCATCAACACCCCACGGGCCGTGCCTAGCGATCGCACCGTCGAAGACCGTGGCATGGTGCTGCATATCTACTATCCGATCTTCAGCAACTACGGCCAGATTCGTGGATATCTGGTGGGCGGCGTTTTGGTTAACGGCAATTTCCAGTTTGTTGATACCTTACGTGATCTTGTCTATAGCAAGGGCAGCCTGGCGGAGGACAGCATCGGCACTGTGACTGTGTTCCTGGATGACGTGCGGATCAACACCAACGTGCCACGCCAGCTTCAGGCTCCTCAGAAACGTGCCCTGGGTACCCGGGTATCACAAGAGGTACGGGACAAAGTGTTGGGCCAGGGCGATAACTGGATCGACCGCGCCTTTGTGGTGAGTGAATGGTATATCTCCGCCTACGAACCTATCATCGACGTCAATGGCGAACGGGTGGGGATGCTCTATACCGGCTTCCTGGAAGCGCCTTTTAAAGAGACCTACTACCAGGCCCTGAAAGTGTTGTTGCTTCTTTTTGTGGGTGTCACCATCGTCTGTGTGCTGCTGGCGGTAGCTGGGGCGAAATCGATCTTTAAACCCATTGAGGCGATGGCGCGGGTAATCCGCCGGGTGCAGCACGGTGACAGTCTCCGTATTGGCGAGCTGGACTCCCGGGATGAAGTGGCTGAATTAGCGGCTCAATTTGACGAGATGCTCGATCAGCTGCAACGGCAGCAAGACATTATCCAGGCCAACGCCGATGAATTGGAACTCAAGGTCGAGGATCGAACCCAACAGCTACAGCAGAAAACCATCGATCTACAGGAACACATCGACCTACTGAAACGGACCCGAGAACAGTTGGTGGGTAAAGAAAAACTAGCCGCTATCGGTCAGCTGACGGCGGGTATCGCCCACGAGATCAACAATCCAACCGCTGTGATTTTGGGCAATATGGATATGATGATGCAGGATCTGGGTAAAGCTGGCGAGCCGGTCAAAGCCGAGTCTGAGCTGATCATCCAGCAGGTCTATCGAATCCGTGCGCTGATCAACAATCTACTGCAGTACTCCCGTCCTTCCGACTACCTCAGCCAGACCGTGCAACTGGATATCAACCAGGTAGTTCGTGACACCTTGGTGTTGGTGAAACACGACCTGTCCAACAAGCAGATTCTGGTCAAACAGGACCTGAGGGCCGATGTGATGATTGGCGGTAATCCTCAGCAGTTTCAACAGGTGCTGATCAATCTGATTGTCAATGCCACCAACGCTATGGAGGCGGGCGGGAAGTTGATCATTCGCACCCGCAACTGGCGTGATCAGGGCGTGCTGCTGGTGGTTAAAGACAACGGCTGTGGGATTGATCAGCAGATTTTACCGCGCATATTCGACCCCTTCTTTACTAAAACCCAGGGTGGTTCTGGACTCGGGCTTTCCGTCAGTTACGGTATTTTGCAGCGCTTTGGCGGTGAGATTCAGGTCAAGAGTAAAGTTGATCATGGCAGCACCTTCTTTGTCTGGCTGCAAAAAGAGCCAGAAGTGGATGAAGAGGGTGATGCGCTGATCCAAAGCATCGCCTGATTGTTCGCGATCCCTTTCGCTGCTTCAACATACAACTCCTACATACAACTCCAACAAAACAGCTAGCTCCCTCAGTTTTGGCAATTTGCCGCTACACTCTATGGGAGCGTCGCTGCCGGAATCAGGGAGGGTCGGTATGACCGCAAAAATCAACAGTAGCCTTAACTATCATCCCCACCAAACGGGTGATGAGTTCTCCGAAACTGTTAGAAAGATCGAGAAAGGTCACCGGCCTAAAGAGCACTTAGCCGGGGTCGTGGTGGTGTTTGCAGCAGGTTTTTTGCTGTCAGCATTGGGTTTGTTTGCCTGGGCTGAAGACAAAACCGATGTGCAGGGGCTGGTCGGCCCCAGCGCTATTCTTCTCTCTGCTACCGTCGCCCTGTACCTGACCCTGGTTCAACTTCATAAAAAAGAGCAGCGTGATCGTGTCGAGCATGCCGTTGATGTCTGCGAAAAAGCCCCTGATTTGATGGACGTTGAAGCGGCTGTTGTTTCCTTGCAGCAGCATGTTAAAACTGTCTATAAACAGACGCAGGCAGATACCGGAATCGACGCTCCAAAAGATCATTTTGAAGGGGTTGGCGAATGGGAAAAGGCGATACGAATGCTGGAATTTATCGCCGACAACCAACCCGCATCTCTGGGATCGCTGTACGACAGTTTTGAAAAACAATATCCCCGATTCAATGCCAGCCTTGCCAAGGCGATGGCCTTTTTTGAGAAATCTGCCATCGGTATCGAGCTAGGTCATGCTGACGATACCGTGATCTGGCGACGCTTTAACGTAGCTGCCTTAAAATACTGGGTAAAAGGTTATCCCTACATCCTTCGAACCTGGTATCGACACAGCCAGAGTAAACATCTGATCGATGCCAAGGAACTCGGATTCCCCTACGACCATTACGAAGCCTGGTTAAGGCATCATTGTGAAGATAAAGACCTTCAAAAGATGCTTGGCCGTTTTCATAGTATCCGGATGAAAATGTTAAAAGCCTTGGATTGAGGTGTAGTTAGGGAACCTGCGAACAAGCCCCTTGCGCCCCTGGCTTATCAGAGCGATCGGGGATCAAGGCAACGATTACAGCCATACCGGTGGTCTGGCGAAAATCG
>JAPHRD010000059.1 GCA_026196225.1 Motiliproteus sp. | reverse complement strand
TTTGCTCACGGCTGTAGCCCTGTGTGAGTTGTCTAGACACCAACAAGCATAAGGCTTTCAGCCGTTTCTGTTTAGGCCTTCATGAAAAATCCGGGTTAGTCTGATAAAGGTTACCCGCAATCGCCAGTACCTATAAATACTCTAGTGTTTTAAAGCATTTAAGTCATTGACCCCTTTAAGCAAAAGAGGTTCCGGCTTTACTTGAAGGGATTAACTTAGCCGGTCAGCTTATCCAAACTGACTTCAGCAGCTGATTTTGCTGTTTTAGCGCGGCGGATTGCATCCAGGGTGAAAATGATAAATCCGATCCATACCAGTATGAAGGTGGTCAGGCGCTCCATATCGATCAACTCACCAAAAGCAAATACCGCCAGCAGGAAATAGAGCGTTGGCTCGATGTACTGCAACACCGCGATAGTTGAGATGTTCTTTACCTTTGCGACACCGAAGGCAAACAGTCCCAGCGGAATAATCGTCATTGGCGCTGTCATGATCAGTAGCAAGCGAGTGCTTTCCTCACCCATCTCCCAGTGTGCCTGGCCCTGTGTACCGATCAGGTAGAACAGGGCGAAAGGGACCATCAACAGTGTTTCCGCAGATAGCCCATTGAGGGTATCAATTCTGACCTGCTTTTTAATCACCCCGTAACAGCCAAAGGAGAGGGCGATACCAATGGTAATCCAGGGAAACTGGTCCAAGCTCATGCAGGCGTAGATAAAGCCGCTGGCGCAAAGCACTAAGGCAACCAGTTGCAGAGGAGTCAGACGTTCACTAAAGCACAAGACGCCGATCAGAATGCTGATGAGCGGTGTCAGAAAGTAGGCTAGGCTGACCAACAGTACCTGACCATGAGTTGCTCCCCAGGTGTTGAGATACCAGCTGCAGGAGATGCACAGTGTAGAGAGAAACAGCCAGAAGAAAGTCTTCGGACTCATCAGCATGGTGAACACACGCATGGGGGTTACGGTTGCCCACAGCAATATCGCCATTAAAGGGACGGAGCAGAGAACGCGTAGAGCAAAGATCTCCATCGCTTCGACGCCGCGCAGGTGCTGGTAGAACAGCGGCATTAGCCCCCAAACCACGTAAGCGACGGTAGTCCAGAACAGACCACCCTGTATCAAACCGTAACTGTGCATGTGTTGGTAATCGCAAAATAATAGTGACTTCAGAATTAAGGAAGCGCGCATTATCCCGATGCACTGGCCTGGTTCAATTCAGTAATTTTGACGAATCTATAAGTCCAGCTGATAGATTCTTCATTACCCTGAAATCCTTACAAAATTCTATAAAAAAGCCGGTTGAAGCTAGGCTCCGAACCGGCAAATGTGGACGACAGTACCACTATAGAATTTGGTTTAAACATCTCCTCAAAGAAGAGGGGGTATCAGGCTATCTGGCGATCGACTGCAGCAGCAACCATGCGAGTGAGGCTGCTGAGATCAAAGATAGGTAGATTAAATCTCTGTTGAAGTTTGGGGGCGAAATGTGAAAGGTCAGTACATTCGAGGACAATAGCCCCCACATCGGGATTGTTGTTCAGCATGTTCTGTACAACGGAGCCTAGTTCTTCCTCGAAAAGATCCATATCCAGATCGTCCGTTTCACCTCTCAGGATGACTTCAGCAAACTGTTTCTGATGCTGCATGCCGACCACTACGATGGGTTCATCGGCGATGCCAACACCTATCAGGTGGTCTTCGGTGAGGGCTTCATCGTTGGCGACAACTACGCCCACTTTCTGGTCGCTTTTTAAGAAACGGGAGACCAGTGGGACCTGAATCAGGCTGGACATAAACACGGGTACGTTGACTGCGTCTGCAAGGGCTTTTTGATGCAACGCGAGAAATCCGCAGCTACCGGTGATCGCCTTGACCCCTTCGCGTTCCAGTTCCTGTGCCGCTTCAATAAAAGGCTTTAGGAGTTCTGGATCCCGCTCGTGGATCAGACGGTCGATGGTCGCACCTTGAACTGTCTTATAGAAAATTGGGAAGTCGAAACTTCCGGGGTTTTTTATATGGCCCGCGGGCTTTGGAAAGTAGGACTCCAGGGAGATAACGCCCATGGAGAGTCCGCATACGTTGATACCGCCTTTGATGATCATATCAATGTCTCGTCAGTTAAATCGCGCAGCGGAAAAGGGTTTCAGATCCACTGCTGTTGTCTGCTGTTGAATCGTTTCTGTAATCAATCTGCCGGTGATGGCGGCGAAAGTCAGTCCAAGATGGCCGTGCCCAAATCCCACCGTAATGCGGGGGTGGGATTCAAGTCGCCCGATCACGGGCAAGGTGTCAGGGGTTGATGGTCGACTACCAACCCAGGTTGAGTTGATTGTAGGTGTCTCGCCCAACATCACCTTGGCGTGATCCAGCATGGTTGCCGCACGTTTGTGATTCAGCGGCGCATCTTCAAAGGCAAATTCTGCAGTGCCTGCCAGACGCACTCCATCTTCCATCGGGGTAAGAAAGATGGAGTTGTCCAGCCATCCAACCGGACGTGTCAGGGATTTTTCTCCGGTATTCATTGACAGATGATAGCCCCGTTCGCTGACCAGCGGGATGGAAACGCCAATTTGTTTAAGCATCTCTTTGGATGCCACACCTGTGCAGATCACTACCTGATCAAAGTTCTTGGTGCTGTTACTGAGTCGAAGGCTGACACTATCTTCGCTAGGTTGAATCGCTTCCACTGCTTCCTGAAGGATGTCGCCACCCATAGAAGAAAAGTGGCTGGCGTAGCGTCGGCTCAGTTCAACAGGACTCACGGTAAAGCGGGTATCGGGATAGAACACGCCACCCGCATAAAAAGGGGCTAGATCCGGTTCCAGTTGTCGGACCTGGTCAGCATCGACAAATTCAAGGTTAACGCCTTGCTCACGTCGCTCTTGAAGGTCACCGTTTCTGGCATCAGCTAGTCCTTGGTCAGTAGCAAAGAGTCCAAGACAGCCCTCAGATTTGATCAGGTCCTGTGCATTGGTCAGGGAAAGCAAATCCTGATCAGTATCGAAAGCTAACTCCTGGAGTGAACGCATTACCAACTTGCCCTGAGCATATCGGGTGGGGAAGCAGGCTTTAAAAAATTCCCAGCCATAGGGCATCAGATTGGGTAGATAACGGCCTTGCATGGAGAGAGGACTGGTTTTATCCAACAGCATCCCGGGCATTTTGCACATCATCGCAAACTTAGCGAAGGGGAGACGGGCGTAATCGGCAAACAGGCCTGCGTTGCCGAAAGAGGCTCCCATACCTGGATCCTCTTTATCAATAAGAGTGACCTTGAATCCCGCTTTTTGAAGGCTGAGAGCAGTCGCTAAACCGACAATACCTGCGCCAATGATTCCGATATTTTTGTTATTCATTTTTGCTACCTGGCAGACTGCATAATCTGAATGCTTATGCCTTATAGGCCGTTACTTGGATCTCAACCAGCAGCTCTGAACGTGCCAGAGCTGATTCTACGCAAGCGCGAACGGGCGGGTTTTCTGCGTCTACCCAGGCATCCCACACTTCATTCATTTGCTGGAACTGGGTGATATCCGAGACCCAGATATTGGCGCTCACCAAACTGCTTTTATCGGTTTCGGCGTCAGCCAGGAGTGAGTCGATCTGAGCAAGAATCTGACGGGTTTGGCCAGCCATATCCTCTTGGGGGTTTTTGGCAACCTGGCCAGCTGTCCAGATAATGTTGCCTGCGCAAACCAGCTGACTCATACGATGATTGGAATGTTGACGTTGGATCATCTTGTTAGCTACCCGGTAGTGATTGTTGATAGATCTGATCAACTGAACTGCGTAAAAAGATAGGTTCCGTGCCCCAGAAAATCTGCGATATAGGGGCGGGCAACCTGCGTACAGCAACGTCACCGAATCAAATAAGAGAAGGGAGTGAGGGGTGATGAATAATCACCGGCGATGCGGACATCGAAGTCTTCTTTTATTGTTATATTCGGCCTGTTGTGAAGCACAATTCAGCATCAGAGCCTTGTTGTTTTTATTATTTGACCGAATAAAACATAATTCCAAATCGGTTATATTTACCAATTCATTAGAATTTCTTATGAGTGTGAAACCGGTTTGCTGAGTGCATCAGTAAAGATTGGTGTGCTGGAGCAGTGCCGTTACTGTTTACCCGTTTGCTTAAAGCGAAGTGCTCTGCCAATTGGTCAGTTGCAACGGCTATTTCTTATATCCCTTTTTCCAGTTTTAGTTCTAATCAGCATATTTTGATTGGAATGCTTTCTATTCGATACATCTCATACCGTTAACGATAAATATGGGAACAAAATAAACATAAGCAAAACTTATATAATCAAATATTTTTTCGAGTTGAATCTATATTCTGTTTAATTACACTGGATAAATATCAACCTCTTCGAAGACGAGAGGACAGTTCCAGGCACAAAGAAGTGTTTGGGCGGTGGCTGGGTGAAACAGTTTACCGGGACCTATAACAATAAAAATTATTCAGGTAGTTCAATGGATAGAAGAAAAATAGACGTTGTTTTGTCGACATTTTTGATCATTGCTTCATTGATCATACTGACCAACGATAATCTGGCTGAGGGTGGCGCAGAAAGCGACCTGGGAATTATGTTCCTGCCCCGTATAGTTGCTGGCCTGATTATCATATTCGCATCCACCATCGCTATTCAGTCCCTGAGAAATCTTGCTGCGGGCTCTCAGATCGAAAGTCGGGAAATCATCATTACTGACGGTTTCTTCGGTGTCTTTGTTTATCTCGGAATTTTCATCGGCTATTGGCTCGCCGTTCCTTACGTGGGCTTTATGATCGCCACCACATTCGTGATGTTGGCGGTTGCGCTGCTGCTTGGTGGCCGCAACTGGGTACCGATTATTGCCACCTCTGTTATCACACCGGTGCTGATCTTTTACGGATCTAGAGAGTTTCTGCGGGTGTATCTACCAACCTGGACTCTATAACGGGAGATAGTCAGATGTTTGAGAATATAGCGAGTGGCTTTGCTTCGATCCTGTCAGTCGGTCCGATTCTGGGGATTATTCTAGGGGTTGTTATCGGCATTACTTTCGGTGCGATTCCCGGTATTTCCGCCATTATGGCCATTGCCATCATGTTGCCGATGACTTTCTACGTCGATCCCATAGTCGGTATTACCATGCTGCTGGCGGTATACAAGGCGGGGATTTACGGTGGTTCTATTTCGGCGATTCTGATCAACACGCCCGGTGCGGCGGCATCCTTCCTCACCGCTCAGGACGGTCATGCACTGACCAAAAAAGGGAAGTCTGGTAAGGCGCTGGATATCTCTCTGTTCTCGTCAGTATCCGGTGAAATGCTGGCCACCTTGGTGCTGATTTTGGTGGCGGCACCGATTTCGACCATCTCGCTGCAGGCGGGGCCCATCGAGAAGGTGTTCCTGCTGTTGTTTGCTTTTACCGTTATCGCATCGATGGCAGGTGAGTCCATTCCCCGTGGTTTGCTGTCATGCTGCCTGGGTATGTTATGTGCCATGGTGGGGATGGATTCCATTACCGGCTCCGCCCGCTTTACCTTCGGTATCGACGAGCTGATCGGCGGCTTTACCTTTACCCCTATGTTGATCGGTATTCTGGTGATGCCGGAAGTGATCAATGTTATCCGCCGTCGCAGCATACCCCATCATGAGCTGGCGATTACCCGCTCGCCCAATCCCGCTGATAACCGAATCAGTCTTAAAGAGTATCTCAAGGTCTTCCCAACCATCCTAAAATCCAGTGGTATCGGAACCTTTATCGGCGCGCTGCCGGGGCTGGGTTCAAGTACAGCCGCCTTTATCGCTTACGGCGAGGCGAAGCGAACGTCCAAAAAACCGGAGGAGTACACCAAAGGCTCTGTTGAGGGTATTGCTGCGGCAGAGTCTGCCAATAACGCAGTGTGTGGTTCCAGCATGATCCCCATGCTGACTTTGAGTATTCCTGGTGATGACGTTGCTGCACTGTTAATGGGGGCCTTCCTGATCCACGGTCTGACCCCCGGCCCGATGATCTTTTTTGAGCACACAGAAACCATCTACGCGATCTTTGCCGGTTTCCTGATTACCGATCTGTTCCTGCTGGGGATCGCGCGCTCAGGTTTCAAGTTCTTCGTGAAGATGGCGTCACTGCGTCGCTATTACATCTTCCCCTGCGTAACTGCTTTTGCCTTTACCGGTGCTTTCACAGCGGGACAAAACATGAACGACATCCTGGTCCTGATCGCCTTTATGGCCATCGGCTACGGTATGCGCATGGTTGGACTGAATCCGGCGGTATTTATTATCGGCTTTATTCTTACTCCGTTCCTTGAACAGAACCTGGATCAAGCCTTCGCCATCGTCGGCGGTGAATACCACCTGTTTTTTGCATCACCCTTCTCATGGGTGTTTATCGCGCTCTCGATCTTCTTTGTGTTATCGAGCATCAAGATGAAAAGCAAGGCGAAAAAGCATCCACCGGAACTCAAGGAGGAAACCGCATAAACAACACACAGTTCTCTGAGTTAAACACGCAGAAGCAACGTCTGTGCCAGGCACACCGAGAGATCGGCCCTGTGACCATAAGTTTGATACCAATAAAAAATAAACCAAAGGAAATCGTTATGATGAAAACCAAAAAGTCTCTGCTGCCTTTAGCGGGTGCCCTTGCCGTCTGTCTGTCCAGCGCTGTAAATGCAGCCTACCCGGAAAAGCCGATCAACGTTATTGTTCCCTGGGGAGCCGGTGGTGATTCCGACCTGACCACTCGTATCTGGGCGGATGCCGTTGAGAAAGAGCTGGGTGTTCCCGTCGTTGTAATCAACAAGACCGGTGGTGGCGGTGTAGTCGGTACCTCTTTCGTAGCTCGTGCCAAAGCAGATGGCTACACGCTGATCAATGCGGGTCTGAGTAACATGCTGATCACGCCTAACTTCAGCAAAACGCCATACGATTTCAATACCTTTACTCCAGTTGTGAAAATGACAGCAGTACCTATGGCTGTGGTTGTATCCAAAGACAGCCCTTACAAAAACTTTGATGACTTTGTATTGGCTGCCAAGAAAAATAGGCTGACACAAGGTTCCTGGGGTGCGGCCTCTTCCGGTACTGTTCTGGCCAATATCATTGCGGGTCAGGCTGGCTACCAGCCTAAGTATGTCCATGGGAAAAGTGCTGCGGAATCCATGGTCTCAGTGGTGGGCGGTCATATCGACTCTGCGGTTTCCTTCCCACCTGCGTTTGGTCCTCACGTAAAGGCTGATCGTGCCCGTGCGCTGGTTATTAACCAGAAAATGGATCAATTTCCAGGTGTTCCGACTTTCGAATCCTACGGCATCAAGGGTAGCTTCGAGGGCTGGTCTGGCGTTTTCGCTCCTAAGGGTGTTCCCCAGGAAGTGGTTGAAAAGCTGACTGCTGTAACGGCTAAGGTGATGAAAAATCCTAAGGTTCTGAAAGCCTACGAGAATATCGGTGCGCTGGTAGATTACCGACATGGTGATGATTGGGTTGCTGACATGAAGGTGACCTATGGAATCATGAAGGATGCAGCGGCTAACGCGAAGAAGTAGTTTCGCTAAGGCTCAATGCTTGAAGCGCCCCGGTCACCGTGATGGTACCGGGGCGTTTTCGTTCCAGTTGTCTAATACATCAACCTCATTAACCGAGTATTTCTCCAGCTCTCACAACATTTACTCATTGCTGGCAGACAGCTCAGTAGCACTGCGTTATATTTCGACTAAATATAAGGTACTACAACATTTAAGCAGCAACTATCAGTTGAATTAATATTTGAGTTGGAAATATGAATCTAAAACAGATGGAAGCGTTTCGTGCGGTGATGTTAACGGGATCTGTTTCCCAGGCGGCTCAGCAGCTGTTTCGGACCCAGCCTGCCGTCAGTATGATGATCAGCTCGCTGGAGCAAGACATCGGCTTTCAGCTGTTTGAACGGCGCAAGAAGCGGCTCTATCCAACTCCCGAAGCCGACTATCTCTACAAAGAAGTAGAAGCTATTTTTTCCCGTATTCAAGATGTCAGTCAGACGGTTCAGGATATCCAGAACAAACAGTACGGCTTTTTGCGAATCGGCTGTATGCCGGGGCCATCTAACTTTTTCATGCCAGATATTTTGGCGGATTTTTTAGAGGACCACCCCAAGGTACAGGCATCGCTGCAAACGCGGACCTCCGATGCTATTGCAGAGTGGGTAGCATCCAACCAGTACGATATTGGTTTAGCTGAGATGTCCAAGCATCAGGCCAACCTAGGACGGAACCAGTTGTATGAACTTCCATGTATCTGTGCGCTACCTGCAGAGCATCGCTTGGCCCAGAACGAGGTCATCACCACGGAAGATCTGGACGATGAGCCGATGATTACACTGCACCCGGACCACATGATTTTTCATGATCTGATGCAGCTGTTTGATTCCAGTGGCTTGCGAATGAATGTGCGGTTACAGACCCGATTCTTCATCCCTGCGCTGAAATTTGTTGAACGAGGGCTGGGCGTGTCGGTGATGGATCCTATGTCGGCCACCAGTTATATCTCCTATGCTCAACCCGGTAAGGTGGTGTTTCGTCGTTTCAAACCGGATGTGTTTTTGCGGGTAGGATTGATGTTCCCGGCTGATAAACCATCCTCGATGATTACGTTAGAGTTTGCGGATTTACTGCGTAAAAGGATCGACGATGTGCTGGATAATCCTCAGAAATTCCTGAACTGGGGTTTCGCTGTCTAATTGCTTCATCCAGATCGGCCGTGGGAAGTTACAGTCAATGTTATTACTAAGGTGACGGCTCCGACAGCGCATAGGCCACTTTAGAGCCGTTTGCACGGCCGAGTTCTCGGCAAATATAACGTCCTGCATCAATCAGTTTGTCTAGGTCTACGCCGTGCTCAACGCCGATTCCGTTGAGCATGTAGACCAGTTCTTCTGTGGCTAGATTGCCTGAGGCACCGTTGGCATAGGGGCAACCACCCAAGCCCGCTACTGAGGTATCGAATACGGAAAGTCCTTCCTCCAACACCGCATAATAATTGGCAAGCGCCTGGCCATAGGTATCGTGGAAGTGGGCTGCTAAGTGCTCCAGCGGAATCTTTGCTGCTACCGCCTCCAGCATCCGTTTTGCCAGTAGCGGTGTGCCGGTACCGATGGTGTCGCCTAGGGATATCTCATAGCAGCCCATGTCGTAGAGGAGGGATGAGACATCTGCGACTTTTGTGGGATCGATAGCGCCTTCATAGGGGCAACCCAGGGTGGTTGAGACGTAACCCCGTACCCGCACACCTTCTTTGATAGCGGTTTCCAGAACCGGTTGAAATCGCTCAATGCTTTCGGCGATGGAACAGTTGATATTGTTGCGGGTAAAGCTTTCTGAAGCGGCGCCAAACACAGCTACCTCGTCCGCGCCTGCTCTCAAGGCGGCTTCCAGCCCTTTCATATTCGGAGTCAGCGCTGCGTAGACCACACCGGGACGACGATTAATCGCTCCCATCACCGCAGCAGCATCGCCCATCTGTGGAACCCATTTGGGCGATACAAAGCTGGCCGATTCAATATGGTTGAGGCCTGCATCTGATAAGCGATTGATCAACTCAACTTTCACGGCGGTATCAATTACCGGCCCTTTTTCATTCTGTAGACCATCACGGGGACCCACTTCAACGATACGAACCTTGTCAGGGATGCTCATTCTAGGATTCCTCGGCCTCAGCAGGTGTCAGCGCCAATAGTTCTACACCTTCGTCAACTAGATCGCCAGCCTGGAAGAACAGCTCAGTCACGGTACCATCGCAGGGGGCAGCGATCGTTTGTTCTATCTTCATCGCTTCAATAACCATCAGGCCTTCACCGGCTTCAACCTGGCTCCCGGGCTCTTTAAGAATGGCCACTACGGTACCATTCATTGGCGCGCACAGGGAACCAGAGGATTCGTCTTCATGTTCTCCGTGGTCCTCAACATGACGTTCACAACTAAAGCTAATACCGTCACGGAATAGGGTGATCTGTTGATCCTGTTTGAATACAGCGACGTTGAACTGATGACCGTTGAGGGTAGCTGTTAGGGTTTCATCCAGAAGCTTTCCCTGGATCTTGAAGGTCGAACTATTCACGGATATTTCGAAACCGTTAGCCATTTCCAAGACATTGACTTGATAGTGCTGGTCACCGTGAATTAGTCGGTAGGGCTGCGGAGAAGTGCTATTCAAGCGCCAGTTGTTCAGGCGGTTGAAGGGCGACGTGGGATCCTGCGTATTGACTGAACTGCGCTTACGGTCGAGACACAGGTAACATGCCGCCAGAGCGATAAACTGTTCTTGGTGCCCATCTGCTTTTTGAAACAGCTCTGTCCTGTTCTTATCGATAAATCCGGTATCAACATCGAAGGCGCGAAAGGCGGGGGCGTTGACCAGATTGCTCAGGAAGTTGAGGTTGGTAGTGAGTCCGCAGATTCGGTAATCCTTCAGTGCATTGCTCATTCGCCTCAGGGCCTGGTCCCGGCTTTCATCCCAGACAATCAGCTTGGCGATCATCGGATCGTAATAAACGCTGACTTCATCGCCTTCAATCACGCCGGTATCGACTCTGACATGGCTGTTTTCTGCGGGCGTTCGCAGGTAACTCAAGGTTCCGGTCGCGGGCAAAAAGTCGTTGTCAGGGTCTTCGGCGTAGACTCTGACTTCCACGGCATGGCCTTTTACCCGAATCTGCTGCTGGGATAGGGGGAGGTCTTCAGCGGATGCGACTCGTAGTTGCCACTCCACCAGATCCTGTCCGGTGATCAGTTCTGAAACCGGATGCTCAACCTGCAAGCGGGTGTTCATCTCCATAAAGTAAAAAGAGCCGTCTTCGTCGTAGAGGAATTCGACTGTACCCGCGCCTACGTAGTTGATGGCTTGAGCAGCCCTTACCGCCGCTTCACCCATGGTCTTTCGGATACTGTCGGGAATATTGGGTGCAGGTGCTTCTTCGATCACTTTTTGATGGCGGCGCTGCACCGAACAGTCTCGGTCAGCCAAGTACACGGCATTGCCAGCTTTGTCAGCAAACACCTGTAGTTCCACGTGGCGGGGACGGGTGAGGTATTTCTCCACCAGCAGATCACCGTTACCGAAACTGCTTAAGCCTTCACGGTTGGCAGCATCGAAGGCGTCGTCAAATTCACTCTCTTGCCAGACGACGCGCATGCCCTTGCCACCACCGCCGGCCACGGCCTTGAGTAATACCGGATAGCCACAGTGTTTTGCTTCTTGGCGGATTAAATCACGATCTTGATCTGCACCGTGGTAGCCGGGTACCAGGGGGACTTCTGCGTCTCCCATAATGCGCTTGGCTGCACTTTTGGACCCCATGGCATCGATGGCCGAGGCCGGTGGGCCAATAAACTCAATGCCAGCTGTTTCGCAGGCGCGGGCGAATTCAGCATTTTCCGACAGGAAACCGTAGCCGGGGTGGATCGCTTGGGCTCCAGAGCGTTGTGCCAGCTCCAGAATCAGATCGGCTTTCAGGTAGCTGTCTTTACTGGGTGCCGGTCCTAATAAGAAAGCCTCGTCTGCCAGTGCAACATGGCGGGCATTACGGTCTGCCTCAGAATAGACCGCAACGCATTGCACACCCATTCGGTGGGCCGTGTCGATAATGCGGCAGGCGATTTCCCCGCGGTTGGCAATCAAAATTTTGTTAAACATTGGATGACCTTTGTTGTTCTTTTTGGGTACAGAAGCGTCTACTGCTGGCGGTTCAATTCAGCCATTCAGGTTTGCGCTTATTCAGAAAGGCGGATAAACCTTCCTGACCCTCTTCGCTGACGCGAATATCGGCGATGCGCCGGGCGGTGTCGTCAATCAGTGTGTTGTTAATCTCGGCGTGACTTACCGCGAATATCAGATCCTTACTAGCAGCCACTGCTCGGGGACCATTGTTCAGCAGCGCTTGTAACAAGCGTTCACCTCTTTTATCAAGCTGCTCAGTGCTTTCTACTACCTCATGAACCAAGCCAAACTCCTGTGCTTTACGGCTACTAAAGGGTTCGGCGGTGAGAAAATAGCGGCGGGACTGGCGTTCTCCGATCGCACGGACCACGTAGGGGCTGATGGTTGCCGGGATCAGACCAATTTTGGTTTCGCTGAGGCAAAAGGTACTCTCCTCGCAGGCCACGACCATATCGCAGCAGGCGCTAAGACCGACGGCTCCACCATAGACCGCTCCCTGCACCAGGCATAGCGTCGGCTTAGGGGTGTCGTTGAGTAATTTCATTAACAGAGCTAAACGACTGGCGTCTTGCAGGTTTTCCTGATGATTGTTCTGCGCCATTCTGCGCATCCAGTTAAGATCGGCTCCGGCGGAAAAGTTTTTGCCGTTCGAACGCAGCACTAACGCTTTAACACGAGTATCCGTTGCAAGCGATTGCAAATGAGCGATTAACTGTTCGATCATCTCATCATCAAATGCGTTATGAATCTCGGGTCGGTTGAGACACAGGGTGGCGACACCGCGACTATCTTTGGTCAGTAAAACTCGAGCATCTGTGCTGTTATTTGTCACCGTATTCTCCTTTCAACTCGTAGAGTAAAGACCTGTTGATGGCCCGGTTTACATTCGGAAAATGCCGAACTGGGTATATTCAATCTCCTTATTCAAGGCTGCCGACAGCCCCATACCGATAACATCCCGCGTCTGAATTGGATCGATGACGCCGTCGTCCCAGAGGCGCGCACTGGCGTAGTAGGGGTGACCCTGGTGTTCATACATATCGAGAATCGGTTGCTTAAGCGATTGCTCCGCTTCTGCAGTCAGGGTCTCGCCGTTTATCTCCAGATTGTCCCGTTTTACTTGCGCCATCACACCGGCTGCCTGCTCGCCTCCCATGACTGAGATGCGGGCGTTGGGCCACATCCATATAAAGTTGGGATCGTAAGCCCGGCCGCACATGCCGTAGTTGCCGGCACCAAAACTGCCACCAATCAGTACAGTCAATTTGGGTACTTCAGCGCAAGAAACGGCTGTTACCATCTTGGCGCCGTGCTTGGCGATCCCTTCAGCTTCGTACTTTGAACCCACCATAAATCCGGTAATGTTTTGCAGGAACAACAACGGGATTTTTCGTTGGCAACAGAGCTCGATAAAGTGCGCGCCTTTCTGTGCGGATTCTGAATAAAGTACGCCGTTGTTAGCGATAATGCCGATGGGATAGCCGTGAATGCGGGCAAAACCGGTAACCAACGTGTTGCCGTAGTAACGTTTGAACTCATCAAAGTCCGAACCGTCGACGATGCGGGCGATTACTTCGCGCACGTCGTAGGGTTTTTTCAGATCGGTCCCGACGATGCCGTACAGTTCTTCGGCGGAGTAGAGTGGTTCGGTGGTTGGTTGTACATCGAGGCTAATCTGTTTTTTGCGGTTTAGACGGGAAACCGCATTGCGGGCCAATTCCAGGGCGTGATGGTCGTTTTGGGCATAATGATCGGCAACGCCGGACACTTTACAGTGCACGTCGGCGCCGCCCAGCTCTTCTGCGCTCACCACCTCTCCAGTAGCGGCTTTTACCAGCGGTGGGCCGGCCAAATAGATGGTGCCCTGATTGCGGACGATAATGCTCTCATCTGCCATGGCTGGCATATAGGCTCCACCGGCGGTGCAGAGCCCGAGTACCACGGCAATCTGGGGAATGCCTTTGGCTGACAGGCGGGCCTGGTTATAGAAGATACGGCCAAAGTGATCACGATCGGGAAATACTTCATCCTGATAGGGCAGATTAGCTCCACCGGATTCCACCAGGTAGATGCAGGGAAGATGATTCTTTTCCGCAATGGCCTGGGCGCGGAGATGCTTTTTGACGGTGATAGGGGCGTAGGACCCGCCTTTAACGGTGGGATCGTTGGCGACGATCATACATTCCTGGCCATTTACGCGTCCGATACCAGTGATGACGCCACCGGCGGCGTACTCTTCGTCTTTATAGAGTTCGTAACCCGCCAGCTGAGAGAGTTCTAAAAATGGAGATCCTTCATCCAGCAAGTGATCGATTCGTTCACGGGGGAGCAGCTTGCCGCGTTCTTTATGCCGTTGCTGGTATTTTTCCCCACCGCCCAGATTGATCTGCTCCACCTTGGCTTTCAGATCTTCGACGATGTATTGCATTGATTCCTGATTGTTGAGGAATTCCTGGGTGCGGCTGTTTATTTTTGTATTGATCGTCGCCATAGTCTTGTTCCAGAATTTAAGTCGCTTGGTTCAATCGAAAAATGGATCAGTTCTGATTGAAGATCTCTCGGCCTATCAACATGCGTCGGATCTCAGAGGTACCCGCACCTATCTCATAGAGCTTGGCATCCCGCAGCAAACGTCCCGTTGGGAACTCGTTGATATAGCCGTTTCCGCCTAACAGCTGAATTGCATCCAGTGCCATCTTTGTCGCCAACTCTGCTGAGTAAAGGATAGCTCCAGCGGCGTCTTTACGGGTGGTGTCGCCACGATCACAGGCCTGGGCAACTGAGTAAACGTAAGATTTGGCTGCATTCATCTGGGTGTACATATCGGCTACTTTGCCTTGTACCAGCTGAAACTCACCGATGGATTGACCGAACTGTTTGCGGTCGCGGATGTAGGGAACAACGATATCCATGCAGGCATCCATGATTCCCAATGGCCCGCCTGAAAGCACCAGACGCTCGTAATCCAGTCCACTCATCAGGACTTTGACGCCACCGTTGAATTCACCGAGGATGTTTTCTTTGGGGACCAGGCAGTCTTTGAATACTAATTCACAGGTGTTTGATCCACGCATACCCAGCTTGTCCAGTTTCTGTGCCCGGGAGAATCCTGGTGCATCACGTTCAATGATAAATGCGGTGATGCCGTGGGGGCCCTTGTCGTGATCGGTTTTGGCATAGACCACGTAGACATTGGCGTCGGGACCGTTGGTGATCCACATCTTGTTGCCGTTTAAAAGGAAATGATCACCGTTGTCGCGGGCGGTCAGCTTCATGCTGACCACGTCTGAACCGGCGTTTGGTTCGGACATGGCCAGGGCGCCGATATGTTCTCCGCTGATCAATTTAGGCAGATATTTTTGCCGTTGCGTATCGTTGCCGTTGCGATGAATTTGATTAACGCAGAGGTTGGAGTGGGCACCGTAGGATAGAGCCACGGAGGCTGAAGCACGACTGAGCTCCTGCATGGCGATAACGTGCTCCAGATAGCCCATTCCGACACCGCCGAACTCTTCCTTGACGGTGATGCCTAGCAACCCCATGTCGCCGAATTTGCGCCAGAGGTCATTAGGGAATTCGTTCTCTTGATCAATCTGCTCAGCACGGGGGGCAATCTCTTTTGCGGCAAACTGGTTGACCTGATCGCGCAGCATATCCGCCGTTTCACCCAGTCCGAAGTTGAACGCTTTGTAGGCTGTTTTCATAGATCCGATCCTTTGCTAAATGCCTAGACAGGGCTGAAACACTGTCATTTTCTTACTAGAAAAACACTAACTATACGGAAGCGTATAGTTGAGGGCTGAGAAAGTCAATACGAAGGCGTATAGTTGAGAGTTTAGGCCAGTTTAGGCCAAAGGGTAGTGTGGATTTCGCGGGTTACCTGAAGAGGCGGAAAAAGGTGTTTCTATAAAGCTAAGTCAAACTAACCTATTGTCGTTAGGGTGATGGTGCTTTTCCCCCTGTCGGCCAGTATCGCTAGCACCCGATCTCGCCACCCTGTGGAGAACTTCCGGTGTGTTTCGGCGGAGCTGTCGCCCTGAAAAATGGCCTGCAGATTACTCCCCATCTCACCGGAAGCGGGAATAGAGGATGGGTCGTATTTAAGTCCGACTTTTTGGCCAGTGCTTAGGCGCTCGAAAACGAAAGGCGCTGGGGTTTCTATGCCGGGAACAAAGTCCATCAGTCCCGAGCGGCAGAATTTACCTGCCAGACCATGAAAACCATTGCTGGAAGTAGCACCGGTTAATAGGGTGAAAACTTGGCTAATAGGGCCGGTAACCCCTTCATCCTGAGCAGAGTAGATAGTGACTTCGATATCACCCCGTTCTGGTTTTTCCTCCCCGTAGAGTGTTTCCAGTGCGTGGATAACCATCAGAAAAGCACCGGCAACGGTGGGGCAGGCATGGCCGGACAATTTAACCACATCGTTGAAATCGTAGACAAAGTCACCGTTTCCAGCTCCCAGAAATGCAGCCAGTGGGTCATGTAGGGTGATGCAGGGGGTGCGGGGGAATGGGCTGTTCATGCTTTGATCCAGATAGGTAAATCCATTAGACCGCAGTATATCTTATGGATACCAGTGATGACCGAGGGTTAGGTCAAGTGCTGGTGTATGTGGTTGGGATTATGCACCGGGCTGTTGGCTGGGATGGGCCTTTGCTATGGGCTCAAGTGCCTCAAGCGACGAATGTATACGAGAAATTGTTGGGAACTGATCCAGGCCTACCTTGAAACGATTGGCGTTGAACACCTGGGGAACAAGGCAGATATCTGCCAGTGTGGGGGAGTCGCCGTGGCAATAGAGTCCAGTGGCATCGCTATTGGCGAGAAGCTGTTCGAGGGCTTGGAATCCCTCAATAATCCAGTGTTGGTACCATTTCGTTGTATCTGAGCTCGCAGCGCCGAAATGGTCCTTGAGGTATTTCAACACTCGCAGATTGTTGATGGGATGAATATCGCAGGCGACCAGCTGGGCCAGTGCTCTGATTCTTGCCCGTTGTTGCGGTTCGGTGGGAAGCAGTTGCAAGGTATGCGGATAGGCTTCATCCAGATATTCGCAGATTGCCAGTGATTGGGTCAGGTAAGTGTCCTGATCTTCCAGCACTGGTACGAGTCCCTGGGGGTTGCGGGCTCGGTGTGGCTTCTGCTGTTGTTCTGATTCTAGTAGGTTGACGGCAATCTGTTGATAACTAAGTGCTTTGAGGTTGAGGGCGATACGCACTCGGTAGGCAGCAGAGGAACGGTAGTAGTCGTAAAGAATCATGACCTGCACTCCCAAAGGACTGAACGCTTCTCTTCAGCTTAGATGAATCGAAGGTACTGGTGCATAGATCAATAAAGATCTTAATGAGACAAAGACAATTGGGTGGTGTAGGGAGTAAAGAGTAATGTAGCGGGGAGGGGGGGGATAATACCGCTTCTCCGAGAGAGACTCTATCGAAGAAGCGGTATCTTCAGCCGTTAGGCTGGCGAAGTCTTACAGAGCTGTAACTTGGTCAGCCTGTGGGCCTTTCTGGCCTTCAACTTCGATGAAGCTTACGCTCTGACCTTCGTAAAGGCTCTTACGGCCTTCGCCGATGATAGAACGGAAGTGTACAAAAAGATCCTTGCCGCTTTCACGCTCGATGAAACCAAAACCTTTCTCGTCGTTAAACCACTTAACAGTACCGGTTTGTTTGTCAGACATAGTCATTTTTCTCAAATTTAGTAGATTATTTCTGTTGGCCACGGCAACAAGCCTTATGGGGCAACAGGTATCGTTATGTATCAGAAAAGCGGAATTGGGTAGGAGCAGAGAGAAGTTCTATAGAACGGTCTACAAACACACAGATAGCGTTTTAAAAATACAAAGCATGGACACTATACACCTCTGATCAGTAATAGACAAATACCTGATGAAACTGAGGGAAATGGATTTCAGTTGCTGACATTGTTGTCAGCAGGACGATAGAGCTGGGGGCTTGACTCTATTTGGTTGCTTTTTTGCCCAGAACTATGTGGCGCGGTCCAGAGAGCTTTTCCTGTCCAGTAACACCGGTATCGATCTGCTGAATTTTGCCTCCTGATTCAAGGAAAGCTTTAGTCTGCTCTTCGATGGTTTGGTGTGTTTCAGTGGGGGCTTTCTTTTTTGACCAGGCCGACATGTAATAAGGTGTCCGTGTGTGAGAATTAACCACTAAAGTACCACGAAAGACTGATTTAATCTTTTAAATTATCCAAATCTCTGAAATATTCTTCTAAGTTTGACGTTTTTAGTGGCAATATTTCTGGGGATGATAAGGCTGAAAAGTGCTTACTTATCAATAGTGCCAGGCTGCTAGTTTGGGGGTGTGGTTAGCATTCTGACAGCTGTTTTTCCCATCTCCTCCAGATCTTCTGGATTAAGGTAGATACCATCAATCAGCAGACGACAAAGACCGTGAAGAGTGGCCCAGCTGGCTTGAGCGACCCGCAGCGTGCTGTCCTGTTTGGAGACGATGTCTTGCAGCTGTAACTGTTCGATCCAGTCTACCCAGTGGCGAAAACTGGTGCGGGAGATCTGCTTCAGTGACTCGGTAGCCGTACCCAGTTTCCAGATCTCCTTACCGAACATCAGATCGTAAGTTTCTGGATTCTCGTAAGCGTAGCGAATATAGGCCAGCACATAGCGTTCGAACAGCTGTCGATTATCCTGCCCAGGATTTTCCACAGACAGGTTTTTCAATGCCTGATCCTGGCGCTGAAAACCCTGCTCGGCGATAGCGCAAAGCAGCTCATTCTTGTCCTTGAAATGGTGGTAGGGCGCGGTGCGGCTGACATCGGTGCGTTCTGCCAGTTTCCGCATGCTGAGTGCTTTGATACCCCCTTCGCGAATCAACTCGGTGGCATTTTGCAGCAATACTTTAGGTAGATCGCCGTGGTGATAGGTGGATTTGTTTTCGCTCATGGCGGGAAATCTAACAGCGAAACTTGACAGTGTCAAAATAGAGCGTTAACTTGACACCGTCTAGATTAGTGCTAAGCGACTAACAACAAGCAATCCGCTTTCAGGTGAACACCATGAACTACCAGGCTTTTACCCTTGATATAACCGACTCGGTTGCCCATCTGCAGTTTAATCGTCCTGAAACTGCCAACTCCATGAATCGTGATTTCTGGCATGAGTTCGCTGACTCTGTGCGAGAACTGGACCGCGGTGGTGAAGTGCGTGCATTAGTGATATCAGCCCAAGGCAAGCATTTCTGTTCAGGAATGGATATGGATATTTTTGCCAATCCAGACCCGGATACCTTTGGTGGAGAGCCTAGCCGTCGAGCCGAGGCAGTGGGCTATCTGGTGACCCAGTTGCAGCAGGTTATCAGTGTCTTGGAAGAGGTTCGCTTTCCCGTGCTGACAGCTATCCAAGGAGGCTGCATCGGTGGCGCTCTGGATCTGGTGTGCGCGGCGGATATCCGTTACTGCACCGAAGAGGCTTATTTTGTAGTCAAGGAAACAGAGTTGGGGATGACCGCTGATCTGGGTACCTTGCAACGACTACCTGGCCTGATTGCACCGGGCTTGGCGCGTGAACTTGCTTACACTGCGCGAAAAATGCCCGCTGAGGAAGCAAAGCAAAGTGGTCTTGTCACCCGCGTATATAACTCTCAGGAGTTGATGTTGGAGGAGGTTTTATCCATTGCTCAACAGATCGCGGCCCGCTCACCGATGGCGGTTACAGGCTGTAAAAAGATGATCAACTACGCTCGCGACCATGGCGTTTCGGACGGTTTGCAACAGATGGCGATCTGGCAGGCGGCGATGTTTCATCCGTCAGATATGGCGGCAAGTTTGGGAGCCCGTCTATCCGGCAATGCTGCAGAGTATGAGCCGTTGAAAGCCCAGAAAAAGCCTTTTAGTTGATTGTCGAAAATCTCAAATCACGTACCCAATTAATAGACTAGAGAACACCACCATGAGTAATAATAACAACCTCTATCCTCATCTGTTGCAGCCCCTGGATCTAGGGTTTACGACCTTAAAAAACCGCGTTTTGATGGGGTCGATGCACCTGGGTTTGGAGGAAGCTCCCAAGGGCTTTGAACGTATGGCTGCATTCTATGCAGAGCGTGCACGTGGTGGTGTCGGCCTTATTGTTACCGGTGGTATTGGCCCCAATCAGGAGGGCGCTGTTCATGCTGGTGCGGCGTTGATGGCCAGTAGCCAAGACGTGGAAAACCATCGCCAGATTACCGATGCGGTTCATCAAGAAGATGGAAAAATCTGTATGCAGATTTTGCATACCGGTCGCTATGCTTATAACCCTCAGCCGGTGGCACCTTCGGCGATTCAGGCTCCAATCAACCCCTTCCCCCCAAAAGCGTTGAGCGAAGAAGAGATCGAGTCTCAAATCAATGATTTCGTCCGTTGCGCCAGTTTGGCCAAAGAGGCCGGTTACGACGGTGTTGAAATCATGGGATCTGAGGGTTACCTGCTCAATCAATTTATCGTTACCCGTACCAACAAACGCGATGACGACTGGGGTGGTGATTACGAGAAACGTATCCGTTTGCCGGTGGAAGTTGTCCGTCGTGTGCGTGAGGCCGTCGGCGAACAGTTCATCATCATCTACCGACTATCGATGCTGGATCTGGTGGAAGGTGGTAGTAATCTCGAGGAGATTGTTACCTTGGGTAAAGAGATCGAAAATGCTGGTGCCAGCATTATTAACACCGGTATCGGCTGGCATGAAGCGCGAATTCCCACCATCGCTACGCGGGTGCCGCGAGCGGCCTTTACCTGGGTCACCGCCAAGATTCGTAAGGAACTTGATATTCCCACTATCACTTCGAACCGAATCAATATGCCAGATGTTGCTGAAGCCGTTCTGGCTCGTGGCGATGCCGATATGGTCAGCATGGCGCGGCCTTTCCTGGCAGACTCGGATTTTGTTGTAAAAGCCGAAGAGGGGCGGGTTGACGAGATTAATACTTGCATCGGATGCAACCAAGCCTGCTTGGACCATGTTTTTGCGGGTAAGCTGACCAGCTGTCTGGTAAACCCCCGTGCCTGCCACGAAACTGAATTAGTCATTTCCCCTTCAGCTGTGACCAAAAAACTAGCTGTTGTTGGTGCTGGGCCTGCGGGTATGTCCTTTGCGACGACGGCGGCACGACGCGGTCATCAGGTGACACTGTTTGATAGTGCTAGCGAAGTGGGTGGGCAACTGAATGTTGCTAAACGAATTCCCGGCAAGGAGGAGTTCTACGAAACCATCCGCTATTTCAAGCGCCAGATTGAACTGACCGGTGTAGAACTGATACTCAATACCAGGGTTGATGCCGATACCATCACTGATGGCGGCTATGACGAAGTGATTGTCGCTACCGGTATTCTTCCAAGACGCCCTGAACTGGAGGGTGTTAATCACCCTAAGGTATTAACCTATCTCGATATTATGTCTGGCGCTGACGTTGGTCAGAAAGTGGCTGTCATCGGAGCTGGCGGTATCGGTTTTGATATGTGTGAGATACTGATCCACCAGGGTAAATCCACCAGTTTGGATGTCGAGGCCTTTATGACCGAATGGGGTGTCGATATGAACCTGGAAGCCCGCGGCGGTGTAGAAGGAATGAAGCCCAGTTTCGAACCTGCGGCAAGAGACGTGACCCTATTACAGCGGAAGTCATCCAAAGTCGGCGCCAATCTGGGTAAAACCACAGGCTGGATTCATCGTACTAACTTACTGAAAAAAGGGGTTAAGATGGTGTCGGGTTGCGAGTACCAGCGTATCGATGATCAGGGCCTGCACCTGACTATTGATGGTGAGCCGCAAGTTATGGACGTTGATAATGTCATCATCTGTGCCGGTCAGGAATCGCGCCGGGAACTAAGTGAGGTATTTAAGGATATCCCCGTACACCTGATCGGTGGCGCGGATGTGGCTGCAGAGCTGGATGCCAAACGGGCTATCAACCAAGGAACACGCCTGGCAGCAGAGATCTAATATCGCTGTAAAGGGTTTGCTGAAGTCTTTGCTTGCTCTTTGCGTAAAGTACTATTGATTGTCATCGCCTTCTATTAGAATCTCTAAGGAGCCTGCCAGAACGACCAGTGTGTTGGCAGGTTTCTTAGTGTTAATCTGGAGTGGTAAATCTAATGGAAAAACGTCTATCAAGTGCCTGTGCTTTAGGTGTCGCTGCATTGTTGTTGGCTGGTTGCGGTGAAGAAGCGCCGAAGCAGTCTGCGGCCCCAATGGAGCAGAAAAAGGAGATGGTCGAGTCTGCCCCTGTGGTGGAGAATAAGAGCGCTACGGAAAAAGCCAAAGAGGCGATGACTGAGGCGAGTAGTTCGGTCAAGCAAGCGGCAGAAACAGTTGCTGAAAAAGTCAGCGAAAAGGCTGCTGATGCCAAAGAATCAATGACTGAAGCTACTGCATCAATGGTTGAAAAAACTGCTGATAAAGTAACCGAGATGGCTGCTGCAGTAGAAACGGCCGTTGCACCGGACAAAGCGGCTGAGAAAACCTATAAATCACTGTGCTTTAGTTGTCACGATAATGGTATTGCCGGTGCTCCTAAGCTGGGTGACCAGGCAGTTTGGGCACCACGTATCGCTGCCGGTATGGATACACTCTACGCAACCGCGATTAACGGTAAAGGTGCGATGCCTCCTAAAGGTGGTAATGTATCACTCTCTGATGAAGCCGTTAAAGCAGCCGTTGATTATATGGTTGCTCAGGCGCAGTAATTTGCCGGTAAAACTGTTCAGAGGGAAAGCAGTTTAATCCCTTCGAACATAGATATTCGAACATAGATAAAAAAAGCCGACATCAAGTCGGCTTTTTTTATCTTGAGATAGCGCATTGACGGCCTATTTTATCTCGGGGAAGGCGCTGTGAAGGGCATCACCCTGTGGTGGTTCTTTGGTCAAAATCAGTACCTTGTGGGATTCTTTGACGATATATCCATCCTGTTGCAATTGAGTCAGGGTACGACTGAAGGATTCCGGCGTTAGTCCCAGAAAACTAGCCAAATCCTGTTTGCTCATCGGCAGTGTCAGTCGGTGTGGTGATATGTCTCCCTTGGACTGTCGCTCATACAGTTGGTAGAGGAAGTGCATCACTCGGCGCCCGGCTGACTCATTACGCACTACTTTCCAGCTGTACTCATCGGAATGGATCTTGGAGCCCAAAGTGTCGATCAGTTTATGCTGTAACCTAGGATCATGGGAGCAGATTTCCAGCAGGGGTTCGTAGGGAATTTCACAGAGCCAGGTAGTCTCCATGGCAACGGCGGTATTTGGGTACTGTTTAGAACCGATAGCATCGATACCGAACAGGTCTCCCGATAGGTAAAACCCCATCACCGATTGGCGGCCATCAATGGTAACCGTCTCAGTCTTTACAGAGCCGGACTGGATCGAATAGAGAGAGGTAAAATTCTCATGGGTGGCGTAGATATGCTCACCCGGAGAGTAGGGGCCGTGCTCCCGAATGATATCTTTGAACTCGTCGACACTCTTCTGATCCAAGCCGAAAGATAAACACAGTTGTGCACCTTGACAGTGCTTACAATTGTTGTCGGCATTGATCAGGTGTAGATGACTTTTATGAGTGCAGGTTTTCGAGTTTCTGCCCATGCTGAAACATCCTTATTTGACCTATCTATCGGCTATGTTGCCGGAAAGTATAGCAACATATTAGCACAATGATATAAATCAATTGAACTTAATTAGTGATTGATTTTTAAGAAAAATCCATACGAATAAAGCGGTTATAAATCATTTGTTTTTAAAGTAAAAATATGAATCTTAGATGACTCTTTTGTATCAGTTTGTTGTTTTTGAACCATCTGTTTCTTTCCTTGCAGTTGTCACAAAAAATAACTATTGGTTTTCGTCAATGAATCAATAGTTGGGGAAATTCAAGCACTAACCGATTGGGATTCCTGACTTAGGTAACTTTTTAGCTGAGGCAGCGCCAGTGGTTTGCTGAAGTAGTATCCCTGGATTAAATCGCAGTGACGTTTCAGTAGATAATCCAGTTGTTCGCTGGTTTCGACGCCTTCAGCGGTAACATGGAGATCCATCGCTTTAGCCATGGAAATGATGGTGTCTACGATGGCTTCATCATCTTTGTCATCGGTGATATCACGGATAAATGCCCGATCGATTTTTAGGGAGTGAATGGGGAAATTCTTCAGATGACTGAGGGATGAATAACCGGTACCAAAATCATCGATGGAGATCTTCAAACCCCGGCTATTGAGTTGTTTCATAATCTCAATAGCTTCATCAACATCGTGCATGATCATGCTTTCGGTGATCTCAAGTTGCAGGTTCTTTACTGATAGTCCGGTTTCGGTAAGATTTTTAACCACGCTATCAACCAGCTCACTGCTCTGGAACTGTCGGCCGGACAGATTTACCGACACTTTTAATTCGGGCCATCCATCGATATTCAATTGGGCGGTGTCTCGGCAGGCGGTCTTAAGCACCCATTCGCCCAGGGGAATGATCAACCCGGTTTCCTCCGCCAGGGGAATAAACTGCTGCGGCATTATTAAGCCCTTGAGGGGATGGCGCCAGCGAACCAAGGCCTCTACAGTGACAACTTTTCCGCTGCTCATATCAACGATCGGCTGATAGTGGAGTTCCAGCTGATCCTGTTCCAGGGCTCTTCGAAGATCGCTCTCCATCGAGATTCGGGCCTGGTTTTGAAGATTCATATCGGCGGTGTAGAAGCTGTAGTTGTCGCGGCCAGCGTCTTTACACTTGTACATGGCGATGTCGGCGTGGCGGGTGAGTGTGCCGAAATCTAGACCATCCTCCGGGAATAGGGCGATACCGATACTGGTGCTGATAAAGACCTGCTGGTTATTAAGAACAAAGGCTTCGTTGATCGCAGCGATCATGTTTTCGGCGACGTGCGCCAGGGCATCGGGGGAGCTTATTTCTGTCAGAATAACCGTGAACTCATCACCGCCCAGACGGCAGACGGTATCACTGGCTCGGAGGCAGCCTTCGAGTCGTCGAGCGACTTTTTCCAGCAGCAGATCGCCAATATCGTGACCGAGGGTATCGTTCACATCTTTAAAACGATCAAGATCCAGGAACATCAAACCCAGCGGTCGATTAAACCGTTTAGCGATCAACAGCTCGTGTTCCAGCCGATCCTTAAACAGGGTTCGATTGGGCAGTTGAGTCAGGGGATCGTAAAACGCCAGGTTTTCCAGTTCCTGCTCGGTGGCCTTTTGTTGAGTGATATCGGTGGAGAGGGCAACGTAATTAAGAACCGTTCCCTGATCATCTTTGATGGCGTTGATCGATAGCCATTTTGGGAATACTTCGCCGTCTTTTCTTCGATCCCAGATCTCGCCTTCCCAAATTCCCTCTTTTAGAAGCTGTCGCCACATGTTCTGATAGAAGGTCTGGTCGTGGCGACCTGATTTCCAAAGCTTTGGGTTGTTGCCAATCACTTCATCGCGACTGTAGCCCATGGTCCTTAGGTGGGCTGGGTTGACGTCAACAATAGTGCCATTGGGGTCGGTAACAACAATTCCCTCACTGGTGTTTTCGATAACCTTATGAGCTAGTTGCAGGCGTTTTTCAGCTCCTTTGCGCTGACTGATGTCGATGCCCACAAACAGGAAACCGGTAATCTGGCCATCGTGATTGACGACGCAGGTGTTGGACAGTTGCACTGGGAAGGGGCCGCCGTCTTTGCGAAGATAGAGCCACTCCTCTTCGTCGGGCAATTGGCGCCGGGCCTTGGCGGTCAGGGTTTGGAGGTCGGGCTGAATAGGATAGCCCAACTCTTCTGTGAGGCGTTTGGCGTGTTTGCGGACATCTTCCCGGCTATGAATCAGGTCAACGATAGGTCGGCCGAGAACGTCCTTCTCCTGATGGCCTAGCATCCTTTCGGCGCCACCATTAAAGGAGCGGATTCTGCCTTCGATGTCGGTTGAAATAATGCTGTAGTTGGCACTGTTAAGAATGGTTGCCTGAAAGTTGCGTGAGTCTTTGAGTTTCCCCTCGACTCTTCGGCGTCGTTGAACCTGTTCCTGCAGTCGTTTATTCCAGAACAGAAATACCAACACTAAAACCAGGCTGCAAGCCACTACTAGCCCCAGTAGTCGGTAATCAGTTTGTTGATCAAATTCCAGTCGGAACCAGTTGTTGTATATCTGATCACGCTCTTCTGAGCTTATGGAGTCCAATGCTTTTTGTAGAATACCGGTTAGTTCAGGCCAGTCGCTACGCACTGCCATGCCTAACTCAAAACGCCAGGGAGTTTGGCCGGAGACCTTTAAGTTGGATAACCCCGTTTCTTTGATAACCTGACCGATGGCGGCTAGATTGCCGACAAACGCAAAGGCCTGACCGTTGGAAACCGCCTCCAAACCATGGCGTACATTGTCACCCAGAAATAGTTCTAAATTGGGTGCGTTTTCGGCCAGCAGGTCATGGGTAGCATAGCTGTTGACCACCGCAACCGTTTTCCCCCGCAGGTCCTTCAATCCGTCAATAAAATGCTCATCATCGCGGGTCACGATCACCATGGGAAAAGTGATATAGGGTTGGGTAAATTGAGCAAACTCCTGGCGCTGAGGGGTTTTTACCACACAAGAGAAGAGATCTAGCTGGCGGGTTTTAACGGCATCCACCATCTCTGACCAGCTGCGAGTGGTATCAACTTGAAACTGAATTCCCAGGCGTTTTTCCACCAGGGCGATGTATTCGGATGCCATGCCTTGGTACTGACCGGCATCGTCGATAAATTCAAAAGGAGCCCAATTGATGTCGATGGCTAAGCGGATTGCGGGGTGTTGATCAAGCCAGCGTTGTTCACTGGGGGTGAGGGCAAGTTGTGACGATGCGTTGGCAATAGCACTGCTGCAGTACAGCGACAGCATCAGCAGCACAGATACGAGCTTTAACGCATATCCCGGCGTCTTCATAGAAAGCGCCCGGTTCAGGCTATTTATCATTATTATTGGGTTACGTCACAAAACAAACTGTAAACGGGATCCTAACTCACAATTGTGCAATGCAGTGTCTGCGAGCAATCCGTGGACCAGTATTCAGAAAATACAATCGGATGAAAAGGATAATTAAATAATAGTTTAAATTTTGTGATCAAAAGTCATAAAAAAGCCGGGAATCAATCCCGGCTTTTTTTGCGGTGTTTAACGCTAGATCAACCGATGACTCGAAGGTTGATAACCTCTTCGATCGCTTCCAGTTCGGCGATGCTGGCATCGCTGGGGCGCTCTTCGAGGTCGATGATGTTGTATGCAATATCATCGCGGCTCTTATTCAACATATCGACGATGTTGAGCTCGTGCTCGGCAAAGATCGCGGTGATCTGACCAAGAACCTTAGGAACATTGCGGTTGGTGATGCACAGACGATAGTCGGTAGTGCGACCCAGTTCGATCTGAGGGAAGTTGACCGAATTGCGGATGTTTCCGTTCTCCAGGAAGTCCATCAACTGGTCTGCTACCATGATTGCGCAATTTTCTTCAGCTTCAGCGGTGCTGGCACCGATGTGAGGCATCTGCAGTATCTTGGGATTCCCCAGGGTTTCATTGGCAGGGAAGTCACAGACGTAACGATGCAAGATCTCGTCATCCAGAGCCTTCAGAATCGCTTGCTTGTCTACGATTTCGCCACGGGCAAAGTTCAGCAGAACACAGCCTTTCTTGGTGTTGGCCAGCAGGTTGTCGTTGATCAGACCCTTGGTGGCTTCAATGGCCGGAAGGTGAAGGCTGATGTAATCACATTTGGAAAACAGGCTAACCAGGTTGTCCATCTTCTGAACCTGGCTGGACAGACGCCATGCCGCTTCAACGGATATTGCAGGATCGAAGCCGGCTACATTCATGCCCAGGGACAGTCCCATATTGGCTACCAGGGATCCGATATTACCCAGGCCAACGACTCCTAGAGTCTTGCCTCGAAGTTCGGTACCAGCAAAGCGTTTCTTCTCTTTTTCCAGTAGTGGATCGAGACCGTCCTGAGGTTCAAGAGTGCCAACAAACTGCATGCCTTGATAGATGTCCCGGGAGCCCAACAGCAAACCGGCAAGCACTAGCTCTTTTACCGCGTTGGCGTTGGCGCCTGGGGCGTTGAATACCACGATACCTTGCTCGCTGGCGCGATCCAGAGGTACGTTGTTAACGCCGGCACCGGCACGGGCGATGGCTTTCACGCTTTCTGGAAACTCAATTTCATGAAGCTTCTGGCTGCGCAGCATAAAGGCGTCTGGGTTAGGCAGTTCGCTGGCGATTTCGTAATTATCGCGAGGGAAGCGATCCAGTCCTTTAACTGAGATCGCGTTGTAAGTTCTGATCTGATACATGGTTATATTCCGATCTGACCGCGTTTTGCGGCACTTGAATGTCGTTTCGATTAGCCGTTCTTAACCTGTTGGTAACCCCATTCCAACCATGGCAGCAGGGCTTCAACGTCAGCAGTGTTCACGGTAGCGCCACACCACAGGCGCAGGCCGGCAGGTGCATCACGGTATGCGCCGATGTCGTAGGCGACGCCTTCTTGGTCCAGCAGCTTAACCAGTGCTTTAACCTGATCTTCAGCTAAGTCCAGAGTCAGGCAGACGCTGGTGTTGGAGCGGACTTCGGCGTCTGCGGCCAGGAACTGAATCCAGTCGCGCTCGGCAACAAAGTTCTCTACCGCTTTAAGGTTGTTTTTGCTGATTTCGATCGCTTTCGATACGCCACCGATCTCGCGGATCCAGTTCAGGGCATCTTGGTAGTCAGCCACACAGAGCATGGAAGGGGTGTTGATGGTGGCACCCTTGAAGATACCTTCGATCAGCTTGCCGCCCTTAGTCAGACGGAAGATCTTGGGTAGTGGCCAAGCCGGGGTGTAGCTTTCCAAGCGCTCAACGGCACGAGGGCTGAGGATCAGAACGCCGTGGGCGCCTTCGCCACCCAATACTTTCTGCCAGCTGAAAGTAACTACATCTAGTTTCTCCCAAGGCATCTCCATGGCAAATACCGCGGAAGTGGCATCGCAGATGGTCAGGCCTTGACGGTCATCGGCGATCCAGTCGCCGTTGTTGACCTTTACGCCAGACGTGGTGCCGTTCCAGGTGAAGACGATATCGTGATCAGGATTGGCTTTGGACAGATCAGGCAGCTGGCCGTAGTCTGCCTGAAGGTGATTGGCCTCCAGCTTCAATTGTTTCGTGATGTCTGAATGCCAACCGGAACCGAATGATTCCCAGGAGCACACATCCACGGGGCGTGCGCCTAGCAGGCTCCATAATGCCATTTCAACAGCACCGGTGTCGGAAGCCGGCACGATACCTACGCGGTAACCTTCTGGCAAACCCAGAAGTTCGGCGGTGTCGTCGATGGTCTTCTTCAATGCCGCTTTGCCTTGGCTGGAACGGTGAGAGCGACCTAGGGTGGAGACGTCAAGTTCAGCAACCGAATAACCAGGACGCTTGCTGCACGGACCAGATGAAAAATTAGGATTTTGCGGTTTTATGGATGGACGAGCTACCACGGATGCTTCCTCGGTTTACAGTCTGAAATTGAGCCCCGTAAAAGGCTATCGGGACCGGGTTAAAAAGAGAGACCGGGAACGTTACCAGAAAACTAAAAATGTCTCAAAAGTGTTTCGAAGCTGTTGCGAAATATCAATAAAATTCACGAGCTCCAGAAAATCGAGTTGATTCTTAGTGGATAAGGTTTCCGATAATGGATATTGGCTGTTACTGGAAATTGATATCGATGCCGACGGATCAAGCCGCTCCCTGGTTTGTTGGATTCGGTAATGTCACTGTTCCATAAAAGCTGCGGCCAGTAGCTGTTGCGTATAGGGATGTTGAGGGTTACTGAAAAGCTGATGTGCAGGCCCCTGTTCGACGACCTGACCAGACTTCATCACCAGCAGCTCGTGGCTGAGGGCACGCACTACGGCCAAGTCGTGGCTAATAAATAGATAGCTGATCTGGTAGCGATCCTGAAGATCCCTTAACAGTTCGATAATCTGCGATTGCACCGTGCGATCCAGGGCTGAGGTGGGCTCGTCGAGGATGATCAGCTTGGGTTTTAAAACCAAGGCTCGGGCGATGGCTATACGTTGGCGTTGGCCACCAGAAAACTCGTGGGGGTAGCGATCCTGCATCTCAGGTTCCAGCCCGACTTCCAGCAGTGCCTTGCCGATCAGTTCTCGCCGCTGCTGGAGATCGCCGCCCAGTCCGTGGACTAGCAGGCCTTCTTCGATAATTTGGCCGATGGATAGGCGGGGGCTGAGACTGCCGTAAGGATCCTGGAACACCATCTGGATCTCACGTCTCAGTGGACGCATCTGCTTGCGGTTCAGGTTCTCGATCGCTTGTTGATCGAACAGGATCTGACCCTGACTGTGCTCCAGGCGGATCAGTGCCCGCCCGAGGGTGGATTTGCCGGAGCCGGATTCACCCACCACACCGAGAGTTCTGCCGTGGCGGACTTTAAGGCTGATGCCATCGACCGCTTTAACGTGATCCACGGTCCGTTTCAGCACTCCTTTCTTAATGGGGTACCAGACTTTGAGTTCGGTGCTGCTCAGCACTTCAACAGCGCTACCGTCGCAAGGCTCTGGGCAACCTTGGGGTTCGGCATTGAGTAGCTTTTGGGTGTAAGGGTGCTGAGGGGCGTTGAATATTTCCTGGCTGTTGCCCGCTTCAACGATCTTGCCCTCGGTCATCACGCAGACTCGATCTGCCATGTGGCGAACAATATTGAGGTCGTGGGTGATCAGCAGCAGCCCCATATCCAGTTTTTGTTGCAGCTCCTGAAGCAGATCCAGAATCTGCGCCTGTACAGTAACATCCAATGCAGTGGTGGGTTCGTCAGCGATCAGTAGATCCGGTTCATTGGCCAGGGCCATAGCGATCATGATTCGCTGTTGTTGGCCGCCGGAGAACTCATGGGGCAGGGCAGCCAAGCGCTCTGGCGAGCAGGCGGCTTCCAGTCCCACCAGATTAAGTAGTTCGATCACCCGCTCTCTGGCTTGCCTAGGTGTCATTAGTTTGTGGACCAGCAATACTTCGGAGATCTGTTGTTCAACGGAATGCAGCGGGTTGAGGCTGGTGAGTGGCTCCTGAAAGATAACGGCAATTCGATCGCCACGAATCTCACGCATGCGATTTTCAGGTGCATCGATCAGTTCCTCCCCCTTAAAACGAATAGAACCTGCGGGATGATGAGCTTTGGGGTAGGGCAGCAGACGCATTACCGACAGTGCGCTGACGGACTTGCCCGATCCTGACTCGCCCACCAGCGCCAGTGTTTCACCCTTATCGATGCTAAAGGAGACGCCCCGAACCGCCTTAACCTGGTGTTGGTTCTGGCCAAAGCAGACATGCAGATCGTTTACTTCTAACAAGGCGGTCATTGCAGGTTCTTCCTTGGATCAAAGGCATCGCGTACCGCTTCGCCAATAAATATCAGCAGCGATAGCATGATGGCCAGAACAAAAAAGGCAGAGAGTCCCAGCCAGGGCGCATGAAGGTTATTCTTGCCCTGATTCAACAGCTCTCCCAGTGAGGGTGAGCCTGGTGGCAGGCCGAAGCCAAGAAAATCAAGCGCCGTTAATACGGTGATCGATCCGTTAAGAATAAAAGGTAGAAAAGTGATAGTAGCGACCATGGCGTTGGGCAGAATATGTTTAACCATAATCTTGCTGTCAGACACCCCAAGAGCTTTGGCTGCGCGGACAAATTCCAGGTTACGGGCCCGCAGAAACTCGGCTCGCACCACGCCCACCAGTCCCATCCAGCTGAACAGCAGCATCAGTCCCAGTAGCCACCAGAAATTGGGTTCGATAATACTGGCCAGGATGATCAGCAAAAACAGCGTGGGTAGTCCCGACCATATCTCGATAAAACGCTGGAACAGCAGATCGGTCCAGCCGCCGAAATAGCCTTGCACTGCACCGGCGGCAACGCCGATAACAGAGCTGGTCAGGGTCAGAATCAGTCCAAACAGGACGGAGATGCGGAATCCATAGATCAGTCGAGCCACTACATCGCGGCCCTGGTCATCGGTGCCCAGCCAGTTCTCGGTAGAGGGCGGCGAAGGTGCAGGGGTTGGCAGCTGATAATTGATGGAATCGTAGCGATAGCGGATCAGCGGCCAGATCATCCAACCACTTTCGTTGATCAATTCAGCTACTTCCGGGTCGCGGTAGTCGGCTTCGGTTTCCAAAAAGCCACCGAACTCCGTTTCTGCGTACTCCGTCAGAAAGGGGGTGTAGAGCTGGTTTTCATAGGACACCAGCAGCGGTTTGTCGTTGGCGATCAGTTCGGCAAACAGCGACATTAAAAACAGCACCATGAACAGCCACAGTGACCAGTAACCGCGGCGATTGGCTTTGAAATTTTCCAGCCGTCGCGCGGTAATGGGGTTAAGACGTTGTTTGTTTGGAATAGATTGAGGGGCCAGATTGCTCATCTTACATCCGGGCCTCGAAATCGATGCGTGGATCGACCACGTGATACATGATGTCTCCCAGCAGATTCATCAGCAGCCCTAGTAGGGTAAAGAAGTAGAGGGTGGCAAAGAATACAGGGTAGTCTCGGTTAACGATCGCTTCGTAGCCGAGTAGGCCTAGGCCATCGAGAGAGAATATGATTTCTGTCAGTAGGGCGCCGGTAAATAACATGCCGATGAAAGCTGCGGGGAAGCCTGCGATGACGATCAGCATGGCGTTACGGAAAATGTGTCCGTAGAGCACCCGATGTTCGGCCAAACCTTTGGAGCGAGCGGTGAGTACGTACTGCTTGTTGATCTCTTCCAAAAAGCTGTTTTTGGTTAACATGGTGAGGCTGGCAAATCCGCCGATCACCATGGACAGCACTGGCAGCGCGATGTGCCAGAGATAGTCTTTGATCTGTCCCCAGGTGCTCAATTCAGACCAGTTGTCGGACACCAGTCCGCGGAGTGGGAACCAATCCAGGTAGCGACCACCGGCAAAGACAATGATCAGTAAAATAGCGAATAGGAAGCTGGGAATTGCGTTGCCAACGATAACGACACCAGAGGACCAGATATCAAAGTTGGAACCGTCCTTGACCGCCTTGCGAATCCCCAGAGGGATTGAGATCAGGTACACCAGCAGGGTGGTCCATACCCCGAGCGAGATCGACACCGGCATCTTTTCGATCACCAGGTCGATCACTTTGTCATCGCGATAGAAACTGGTGCCGAAATCAAAGGTGATGAAGTTGCCCAGCATGTGCAAAAACTGTTCGTGGGCGGGTTTATCGAAGCCAAATTGCTGTTCAAGATCTGCGATCAGTTCTGGAGGGACACCTTGGGCACCTCGATACTTACTACTGCCAGCGGTGGTCGGTAGGTTGCCTTGATTGAGCTGGTCACTGACCACATCACCGCCACCGGTGCCGCTGATACGGGCGGTCGCATCAACGCTGGTGCCTTTTATTTCAGCCAGCATACGTTCGACTGGGCCGCCGGGGGCGACCTGAACCACGGCAAAGTTGATCAGCATGATCCCCAGCAGGGTGGGGATAATAAACAGCAGTCGACGAACAATATAGGCAAGCACTAGTTCGCGTCCTTACCTTGTTTCATTCTCAGAGCGGCCTCTTTGTCGCTATCGAGCCACCAGCTTTCGAAGCCAATATCATACTTGGGCGTGATGGCTGGTTTGGAGAACTTGTTCCAGTAGATCAAACGGAAATTGCGGATATGCCAGTGAGGGATCACATAATGGTTCCACAACAGCACTCGGTCCAAGGCACGGGTGGCAATCACCAGGCTTTCCCGATCGGTGGCTGTGATAACACGATTAACCAGCTCATCGATCACTTCATCGCTTATGCCTGCGGTATTGCGCGATCCGGTGCGTTTGGCCGCGTCTGAGGACCAGTAATCTAACTGTTCATTGCCAGGTGATAGTGATTGACCAAACACATCGACAACCATATCGAAGTCGAAGGTTTCATTGCGTTCCTGATACTGGGCGCTATCGACGCTGCGAACCTTGGCTTGAATACCCAAGCGTTTAAGGTTTTTTACGTAGGGAAGGACGATTCGTTCCCAAACTGGTGAGTTAAGGAGGATTTCAAACTGGAACAGTTCACCTTGGGCGTTTACCAGTTTCCCTTTGTTCGGCCCTTTCTTGGCGATTTTCCAGCCCGCCTGTTTTAGCAGTACAAAGGCTTGCTTCAGATTAGAGCGGATCTTGCCATTACCCTCGGTGGTTGGGGGTAGATAGGGTTGGGTAAAAACCTCTTCGGGAATGCGGCCGCGATAGGGTTCAAGAATCTTCAGCTCTTTACCCTGGGGAAGATCGGTCGAGGCTAGTTCGGAATTGGAGAAGTAACTCTTGGTACGACTGTACTGTCCGTAGAAAAGGTTTTTGTTGGTCCACTCGAAATCAAAGGCGTAAGCCAGTGCCTGGCGTACTCTGGGATCTTGGAACAGTGGTCGGCGGAGATTGTAGATAAAGGCTTGCATGCCGGTTGGGCGCTCGTTGCCAACCTCTTCCTTGATCATTAGGCCGTCGTCTACTAGCGATGGGTCGTAACCGGTGGCCCAGAACTTGGACACATTCTCGTAGCGCCAATCGTATTCTCCGGCCTTAAAAGCTTCCAGGGCGACGGTAGCATCACGGTAGTAGTCGTAACGGATCTCGTCGAAATTGTGTTGGCCTTTGTTAATGGGCAGATCTTTGGCCCAGTGATCTTTTACCCGCTCATAAGTAATAAAACGTCCAGGTTCGAACTTGCTGATCTTGTAGGCACCGCTTCCAAGAGGGGGCTCCAAGGTGGTTTTACTGAAGTCCCGATCTTGCCAGTAGTGTTTGGGCAGGATGGGTAACTGTCCGACAATCAGCGGCAGTTCGCGGTTTTCAGGGCCTCCAAAGAAAAATTTGACTCGTCTCTCCCCCAGCTTTTCTGCTTTCTCCACGCCCGCGTAGTAGAAGCGGAAACGGGGATGGCCTTTCTCCTTGAGGGTATCCAGCGAGAATACTACGTCGTCGGCGGTAATCGGTTTTCCATCATGCCAGCGGGCTTCGGGGCGGATATTGAAAATCACCCAGGAACGGTCATTGGGCATTTCAACGGACTCGGCAATCAAACCATATTCTGAAAAGGCTTCATCGTTGGAGCGAGTGGTCAGAGATTCGTATGGACTGTCTGATGCAGCCGCTGCGTTGCCCTTGAGGATAAAGGGGTTGAGATTGTCGAAGGCGGTGCCAATAGCGCTCAGTCGCACCTTGCCACCCTTGGGGGCATCCGGGTTGGCATACTCGAAGTGGGTAAAGTCCGGACCGTATTTAAGGTCGCCGTGCATGGCTATACCATGGCTGACCTGGACCGATGCCGAGCTGGTAAGCGATGTTGCGAGCAATACGAGCAGTAACAGTAGCTGGCGGATCGGATGCTGTACCGACATAAATTGTATCCCTGGCACGGAAATTTACCATTTATATAACAGTAATTTGCCCAACCGCAAAGGCTAATTAGCTCGCGGTTAGGAAGATTTCCTTGTGACTACTGAATGCCGAATAGGTTTCCGCGTTTTAACGTGCCCTAGTAACATCCACGTACAGGGTCAGCTGTTGGCCCGGTTGCAGGTATTTAGATTTACCCAGGGTATTCCAGCGTTTTATATCTTTCACCCTAACTTTAAACCGGCTGGCAATGCGGGATAGGGAGTCGCCGTTGCGTACCCGGTAGCCCACTTTGCGAACCACATTGGGACTGCTGCTTTTAGCCAGGGTGGAGGCGGTTTTTTGCCAGATGGTTAGTTTTTTGCCAACACGCAGTGGGTCACCGGGAGCCATTTGATTCCAGCTGGCCAGCTGTCGAACTCCGACGCCGTATTTGCGAGCGATAGTCCAGAAACTGTCGCCGCTGCGAACCTTGTACTGTACTTTTGATTTACCCGAGCGCAGGGCGATGCGTTGGGATTTCTTGACCTGGCGTTGACCGCTGCTAAGGGCGTAGGCACCCGCAGGACTGGAAGCCGTTGGGATCAGCATCACCTGACCAGCACGTATATTATTGCCTCGAATGCTGTTGGCAGTACGCAGGGTGCTGACAGTAGTCTTGTGGCGTTTGGCGATACTGATCAGACTGTCACCGGGCATAATCTTATAGCGTTTCCAGGTAACACGTTGTGCCTTGGGAAGTTTTGCTAGTGCAGTATTAAAAGACTCCGCTTTCTCGACAGGCACTAGTAATTGGTGGGGGCCTTCAGGGTCAGTAGCCCATTGATTGAAACCGGGGTTTAGCAAATACAGCTCATCGATTGAGATATCTGCCAGTTCTGCGGCTTGGGCTAGATCGATCTGAGAGCCGATATCAACAGCGGTAAAGTAGGGTTTGTTGTCAATGGGCTTAAGAGTGACACCATATTTGGCCGGCTCTTTGAAGATCTTTGCCAGAGCAATCAATTTGGGGACGTAAGCGCTGGTTTCTTTGGGCAGCTGCAGGGAATAGAAATCGATTGGCAAGTTGCGCTTGCGGTTCTTTCGAATAGCCTTATTTACGTTGCCACCGCCAGCGTTATACGCAGCCAGAGCGAGTAACCAGTCTCCGTCAAAGCGCGTATTCAGCTGCTTTAAATAGGTGATGGCGGCCTGTGTGGATGCCTGAATATCGCGACGACCGTCGTACCACCAACTTTTCTTAAGACCAAAATGTTTAGCAGTGCCAGGGATAAATTGCCAAGGACCCGCTGCCCGACCGTGTGAATAAGCGAAGGGATCGTAGGCACTTTCGACGATGGGTAACAGTGCTATTTCGGCAGGAACGCCTTGGTTGATCACTTCATGCAGTACGTAGTGATAGTAGCGTCCGGCGCGATCCACTACCCGATTGATGTAGCGGGGGTGCTTGGCATACCACTTTAACTGGGCGGCGACGCGAGGATCTTTACTGTCCAGATCGAGGGCAAAATTATCTCGGGTGATCTGCCATAGATCCTGAGCGGGAGCTGCAGCTTGCTGATTCTTTGAACCCTGTGGTAAATATGAACGGTTTTGCTTACCAGCGATAGCGCTCTCAGTATCAACCGATGGGGGATTTGGTGAAAACGGTGAAATGGCCAAGGCTGTTTCTGCATCGGTCATTGTTTCGCTGCTGACAGCAACAGTGGAAACGTCGAGTTCGGTGGCGACAGCCGCCATCAAACGTGGCTCGGAAGTTAGATTCGAAGGTGGGTTAACAGCTGCCTGTTCGGGTCCTGACTTGATGGATTGGCAGCCTGATATCAGACCAAAGGACGCAATAACGCCCCAAACGGAATGGAATTTTTTCACCTTGCTCCCCAATACGCCCGATACAGCTGGACGTCCCCCTAGTCATAAAATTGCAACGATTCTAGGGGGAGGCTAAAAGAGGGTCAAGGAGCTAAATCAAAGGTTGGGCTTTTAGCGCCAAATCAGAAGTTATTTTTCCACTCTCTAATCGCCGCGAAGATGGCCTCTTCGTCTTTTAAATCAGCACCTTGGTATTTGCGAGCGGCGTCTCTCACCGAAGCTTGCTGGGTTCGTAGGAATGGATTGATTAAGCGCTCCTGGGCTATCGAACTTGGCAGCGTAGGTTTTTGTTGCTTTCGAAGCGTCTGGCAATTGCTGATGGTTTGTTGGATCTCTGCATTTTCCGGCTCAACCGCCTCAGCAAAAGCCAGATTGGCCAATGAGTATTCGTGGGTGCAGAACACTTGGGTATTATCAGGCAGTTGGCTGAAATAGTTCATGGCTTTCAGCATCTGCTGTGGGCTTCCTTCGAACAAACGACCGCAGCCGGCGAGAAACAGGGTATCTCCGCAAAGCAGTTGCGGTTGTTCGCCATCAATAAAATAGCTGATGTGGTCCAGAGTGTGACCGGGGACGGTGCGTACCGAAAGCGATTGCCCCAATACTTCACAGCTATCGCCATCGACCAGTGACTGGCTGATACCTTTATAGGGAGAATTGGCCGGACCGTACACAGGGACGTCAAACTGCTTTGCTAGCTGGTCAGCACCGCCGGTGTGATCGGCGTGGTGATGGGTAATCAGGATCCCTTGAAGTTGCAGCTGATCCTGCTTTAGCTTGGCTAATACCGGGGTCGCATCACCGGGATCAACAACGACGACATCGTGGCTGCCGGGCTTTTGCAGCATCCAAATATAGTTGTCGTCAAAAGCAGGTATCGGTGTGATCTGGAACATCTTGATTATCCTGGGTTCTGAATCAGTATTCGTGCCGATTATATTTGTCTTGGGTAGACCCTTTTCGGCTTTCATGTTGTTCAGGGTACCCTATAATAAGTTGCTTAAGGAAGTTCGACACTACTGGAGACGCGCACTAGATGGAGCAGCAACCGGAGTCGAAATCGACACTGTCACCAACACCGATCTTAATGAATGAGATCAGGGAGTGGTTTGCCTCTGATCTGGGCCGTCGGCTGCTTGCTGCAGAGCATGAGGCGATGGAACGCATTATCCGCTCTATTTTTGGTTACCACCTGCTGCAAGTGGGCTTTCTGCCTGATCAGCCCCTCTACGAACATGCACCCGCTAGCCATAAATTTCAGATGGTCCCAGCCATGGGGTTGGGATTAGGTGAAAATTCTGTGGTAGGGGCGGCGGCTGAATTGCCTTTTGCCAGCGACTGCATCGATGCTGTCATTCTTCATCACGCCCTGGATTTTACTGAAAGCCCCCATCAGGTGTTGCGAGAAGCTGCTCGAGTATTACGTCCTGGCGGTAGGTTGATTGACGTCAGTTTCAATCCGGCCAGCTTATGGGGTGTCTATCGGGCGTTGTCACGAAAGAAGGACCAGGTGCCCTGGTGCGGTCAGTTTATTCGCCAGCGCCGACTCCACGATTGGCTGACGCTGTTGGAATTTAAGCAGGAACGGATCGAGTCCGGTTTTTATCGGCCACCCTTTTACCGGCAACGGACCATGCAGAGGATGGAGTGGCTGGAGCGCTGGGGCAGTCGGTCCTTTAACAAGCATGGGGGTTTCCATATCACCCTGGCCACCAAAGAGACGCTGGCCATGACGCCGATCGCCATGAATTGGCGGCGGCGGTTAGTGTTCCCGTTGGTGCGAAAACCGCTTCAGCAGGCGGGGCGTGATCAAATGTCACCGGTGTCGGAAGTTATCCAAAAGGACTAGACTGAGACCTCTTTTGGGGTTTAACTTGTTGTTAATCCGCTTTAGAAAATTGGGTAAAAGTGATAAAAAACAACTAGCTAGCGGGTTTTTGATTCGTTCATAAGTTATTGTTTATAGTTCCCATCAATAATATTAATTTTGTTTTATGTTAGGAGCGGGTTAATGTAGCCAGCCTGAAATGAGGGTATCGCTGCAGGTAGTCTATGGCAGCGGGAAAATATAACGAAAGAATCATGCTCAGGAGTACCCTTAATGGACTCACCCAGTTTGATCTCTGAAGGTTTTACGCTGATGTTGGCGGGAATGGGGTTCGTTTTCGTATTCCTGACTCTGCTGGTGTACGCGACCACGGCTATGTCCAAGCTGGTCAACAAGTACATCCCAGAAGCACAGCCTGCAGCTGCAGCACCTGCACCTAGTGCGGCTCCAGCACCTTTAGCGCAAGACCAAGCTCAGCTCACTGCTGTAATCGCAGCGGCGATCAAGCAGTATCGGGCTAATCACAAGAAATAAAAGAATTTAGAACTTATCGCTTAGAGATGATGAAGGTTTAATCACCATGACTGATGCAAAGAAACCGCTAGGTATTACCGATGTTGTGCTGCGTGATGCGCACCAATCTCTGTTTGCAACTCGTATGCGCATTGAAGATATGCTGCCGATTGCTGAGAAGCTTGATCAGGTGGGCTATTGGTCCCTGGAAAGCTGGGGTGGTGCAACCTTCGACTCCTGCATTCGCTTTATCGGTGAAGATCCGTGGGAGCGTATCCGCGAACTGAAAAAAGTAATGCCGAACACCAAGCAGCAGATGCTGTTCCGGGCACAAAATATCCTGGGTTACCGTCATTATGCCGACGACGTTGTGACCAAGTTCGTTGAGCGTGCACACACCAACGGTGTGGACGTATTCCGTGTGTTCGATGCGATGAACGATGCTCGTAACATGGGCACTGCGCTTCAGGCAGTTAAGAAGGTCGGTGGACACGCTCAAGGCACCATCTCCTACACCAAGAGTCGGGTTCACACCACCGAGACATGGGTCGACTTTGCTCGCCAGCTTGAAGACATGGGTGCTGACTCCATCGCCATCAAAGATATGTCCGGCATCCTGACGCCGTACGATGCTTTCGATCTGGTTACCCGATTGAAGTCCCAGACTGATCTGGAAGTACATCTGCACGCTCACGCCACTTCCGGTTTGTCCGATATGACTATCCTGAAGGCAGCTGAAGCCGGTATCGATCGCGTCGATACGGCGATCTCCTCCATGTCTATGACGTACGGACATAGTGCTACTGAATCGATCGTAGCTGCACTGGCCGGTACCGAGCGTGACACCGGTCTGGATCTGGAAAAGATTGAAGAGATCGCCGCTTACTTCCGTGAAGTGCGGAAGAAGTACGCCCAGTTCGAAGGCTCTCTGAAGGGGACTGACTCCCGTATCCTGGTTGCTCAGGTACCGGGTGGCATGCTGACCAACATGGAGAACCAGCTCAAAGAACAGGGCGCTGCTGACAAGTTTGACGACGTTCTGGCTGAGATCCCTCGTGTTCGTGAAGACCTGGGTCTGATCCCACTGGTAACTCCAACTTCTCAGATCGTTGGTACTCAGGCGGTACTGAACGTGATGACTGGCGAGCGTTACAAGAGCATCTCTAAAGAGACAGCCGGTATTCTTAAAGGTGAATACGGTTCTGCACCAGCGCCTTTTAACAAGGAGCTGCAAGAACGTGTTCTTGAAGGCAAAGAGGCGATCACCTGTCGTCCTGCCGACCTGCTTGAGCCAGAACTGGACAAGCTGACCGAAGAGCTGCGCGGTTTGGCCAAAGAGAGGGATTTCCGTCTGGAAACTGGCGAGCGCGAAATCGACGACGTTCTGACTTACGCACTGTTCCCTCAGATCGGTCTGAAATTCCTGGAAAACCGCGGTGATGCCAGCGCCTTTGAGCCTGCTCCTACGCTGGAATCTGCTCAGGCTGCTGCTGCATCTGCGCCAGCTTCTGCTGACGGTGAAGAGGTTTACACCGTTACCGTTAACGGTCAGAGCTACGTTGTACAGGTAGAAGAGGGCGGTGATATCTCCGCACTGGCTCCTGTTGGCGCAACTGCTCCTGCTGCTGCCGCTCCGGCCGCTGCACCGGCACCTACTGGTGGTGAACCTGTGACGGCTCCGCTGGCAGGTAATATCTGGAAGGTAGAAGTAACTCCAGGCCAGTTGGTTCAGGAAGGTGATGTTCTGATCATCCTCGAAGCGATGAAGATGGAAACAGATATCCGTGCGGCACACGCCGGTACTGTTGGTACTGTCTCCGTCAAAGAAGGCGATGCGGTCAAGGTAGGGGATACCCTCCTGACTCTGGCATAAAGGGCTGTATTCGATGGATAAGTTAATCAATCTTTTTGTCAGCTCAGGGATCTACCAGATCCAGCTGGGCCAGGCGGTGATGATCGCCGTTGGTCTGGGACTGTTGTTCCTGGCAATCAAAAAGAACTTTGAGCCGCTGCTGCTGGTGCCGATCGGTTTCGGTGGCATCATGGCTAACATCCCGGAAGCGGGATTGGCGCTATCTGCAGTGGAAAACGCCCTGCACCTGGGTGGTCCAGAAGTGGTTCAGCAACTGTCAGAAATGCTGGGTGTTTCTGGTGCGGATCCAAAGGCTATTAAAGAAGCCTATGCGATGGCCGGTCAGGCTAAGCACATGCAAGTGACTCAGATGGCAATCGATGCTGGTTTTAATAACGGCATGCTGTACAACTTCTATCTGATCTCCATTGCCAGCGGTGCTGCGCCGCTGCTGATCTTTATGGGTGTTGGAGCGATGACCGATTTTGGTCCGCTACTGGCGAACCCTAAGACGTTGTTCCTGGGTGCTGCTGCACAGTTTGGTATCTTCGCCACTGTATTGGGCGCTGTAGGTCTGACCTCTTTGGGTCTGATGGACTTCAGCATTCAGGATGCTGCTGCTATCGGTATCATCGGTGGAGCGGATGGTCCTACGGCTATCTACGTGGCTAGTATGCTGGCGCCGCAACTGCTAGGTGCAATCGCTGTAGCTGCATACTCCTACATGGCTCTGGTTCCAATGATTCAGCCACCAATCATGCGTGCGCTGACTTCTGAAGACGAGCGTAAGGTTGCCATGACTCAGTTGCGTCATGTAACCAAGACCGAGAAGATCTTCTTCCCGCTGGTACTGTTACTGCTGGTAGCCATGCTGCTGCCCGATGCGGCACCGCTGTTGGGTATGTTCTGCTTCGGTAACCTGATGCGTGAGTGTGGTGTGGTTGAGCGTCTGAGTGACACTGCTCAGAATGCACTGATCAACATCGTAACTATCTTCCTGGGTCTGTCTGTTGGATCCAAACTGGTTGCTGACAAATTCCTGGATGTGAACACTCTGGGTATCCTGTTGCTGGGTGTTGTAGCCTTCGGTATCGGTACTGCTTGCGGTATCTTGATGGCCAAGGTGATGAACAAGTTCAGCTCAACGCCGATCAATCCGCTGATTGGTTCCGCTGGGGTTTCTGCTGTACCTATGGCAGCTCGGGTATCCAACAAGCTTGGATTGGAAGCGAATCCACAAAACTTCCTGCTGATGCATGCTATGGGTCCAAACGTAGCGGGTGTTATCGGGTCTGCCGTAGCCGCCGGCGTGATGATCAAATTTGTCGGCTAAGTCTCATCTCTGATTCATACTCTTTAGGGGCCTTTTGGGCCCCTTTTTTTATTTAAATTGTGCTACTGACGTACACCCTCCATTTCACGATTCCTTCCCAACAGCTAACTCTCTATAATCGAGCCACTCTCAGTAGCGGAAGGCTTTGCGATTATGAAGATGACATTACGGCAGTTGACCCTGTTTGACTGCGTGGCTCGTCATATGAGCTTTACCCGTGCTGCTGAGGAGATGCACCTGACTCAGCCTGCGGTGAGTATCCAACTCAAGCAGTTGGAAGAGCACGTGGGCATGCCGCTGTTTGAGCAGATTGGTAAGAAACTCTATCTGACCGCAGCAGGCGAAGAGCTTCAGCAAACTTGCAGTGATATTTTTTCCCGTCTCGATAATCTAGAGATGGCGTTGTCGCAGATGAAAGGGCTGATGCACGGTACTTTGCGGGTGGCAGTTGTCACCAGTGCCATGTACTTTGCGCCCCATTTGCTGGGGGCTTTCCAGCGGGAATACCCCGAAGTTAGGATGCGGTTGGTGGTGAAGAACCGCAACCAGGTGCTTCAGCGTTTGGCTAACAATGAAGACGATCTGGTACTGATGGCCCAGGTCCCTCAGGATATGAAGCTGGTTTCCTACCCGTTTCTAGATAACCCGATGATCCCTGTAGTGCCTCCGACTCATCCTCTGGTGGGGCGGGAAAAGTTGCCCTTGTCGGTGCTTAATGAATACCGCTTTCTTAGCCGGGAAGATGGTTCCGGTTCTCGCAAAGCCATTGAAGATCACCTTCAGGAACGGGATGTGGTGTTGGAAAACATCATGGAGTTGGGGGGCAGTGAGACCATAAAGCAGGGGCTGATGGCCGGGCTGGGGATCTCCATCCTTTCCCGTCACAGTGTTGCTTTGGAGCTGGCTACTGGATTGCTGGTGGAGTTGGATATGGAGTCTTTCCCCATCGTTCGGAGCTGGTGCATGGTACACCACCGTGAGAAGAGTCTGTCACCAGCTGCTGAAGCCTTTATCCAGTTTATGCACTCCAACGGTCAGCAGGTACGGGAAATGCTACGTAATCGCTTTATGTCGGCGTCCATCGAATAACTGCTATTGAGTGACAGTTACTGTGTAACTGTTATCGAGAAGCGGGATCGATTATCCGCTAAAGCCTTCGTCCACCAGCAGGTCATCGGATTCGGCAGCGTTACGGGCCAAGTCGTCCACCCGCTCGTTTTCAGGATGGCCGCTGTGACCTTTAACCCAGCGCCATTCCACATCATGTCTTTGGTTTTGCTCGTCGAGGCGTTTCCATAGGTCGACGTTTTTTACCGGAGCTTTACTGGCAGTTTTCCAGCCTTTGCGTTTCCAGCCTTCGATCCATTGGGTGATGCCTTGGCGCACATATTGGCTGTCGGTAGTCAGAATCACCTCGCAGCGCTCATTCAAAGCTGCGAGGGCTTCTACTGCGGCGAGCAGTTCCATCCGATTGTTAGTGGTTAGCTTATAACCCTGGCTCATCTCTTTGGCGTGTTCGTTGTAAATCAACAGGGCTCCATAACCACCGGGACCAGGATTTCCCAGGCAGGAGCCGTCGGTGTAGACATGGATCTTCTTTAGTACTGTGTTCAAAGCTTTGTTACCGTAAAAATGTCACAAGGATGGCCATTGTAGTGACAACGGCTGTGATAATATAGCGCTGCTTGTCACCGAATCTTTATTGGGAATATTGTCCGAATGAGACAGATCGTACTGGATACCGAAACAACCGGTCTTGAGCCCTCCCAGGGTCACCGCATTATCGAAATTGGTTGCGTAGAAATGGTCAACCGCAAGCTGACCGGAAAGACCTACCACCGTTACATCAAGCCCGAAAGGGAGATCGATGCGGAAGCGATCGAAGTCCATGGTATCACCAACGAATTCCTGGCGGATAAACCGCTTTTCACCGATATTCTCAACGAATTTAAGGATTTTATCCGCGGCGCAGAGCTTGTTATTCATAACGCGCCTTTCGACGTCGGCTTTATTAACCATGAGTTTGCCCTGGATAGCAGCGATGCGGGCACCGTGGACGATATCTGCTCGGTGGTGGATACCCTGGTTCTGGCTCGCCAACTGCACCCCGGCCAGAAGAATAATCTGGACGCTCTCTGTCGCCGTTACGGTATCGATAACTCCCAGCGTACACTCCACGGCGCCTTGCTCGATTCCGAAATCCTCGCCGACGTTTTCCTGTTTATGACCGGTGGCCAAACCAGCTTAATGCTGGGGCAAGGTGAAGGCGGTTCCGATGTGTCAGAAATAAAACGTGCGCAACCAGGGCAGTATAATCTTAAGGTTCAGGCTGCCAAGCCAGAAGAGCTGGAACAGCACGAAGCCATGTTGAATCTGCTGGATAAGAAAAGCGGCGGCAGCGTCTGGCGTAACCTCTAAAGCCTACCCCATGTCATCTCACTCAGCGGAGCTTCTTACTCCGCTGTTTTCTCAAGCTCTTCGATATAAGCTTCTCGAATCAGATTTGTGCGGGCACCTTTGCGGGTGATCGCTGTAAATCGTGTGGTGAAATTCCTGCTATCCGGCTGAATCGCTCTCAATTTTCCTTCCCTGACCCAGCGCTCAGCAAAGTGTGTGGGTAGAAAGCCGATGTAGCTGCCACTCAGGATCAAGAAGGCAACGCCCTCGCGGTCGGTAGAGCTGGCGCTGGCTTTCAACTGTGCCTGGTGCTGCTTGATCTCGGCGGATTGCGGATAGGCGGGTACTACAGCGTTGTACTCGGCCAGCTGTTGGTCAGTCAGCTTCTCTTTATTGGTATTGAAAAGGGGGTGGTGTTCGCTGCAGTAAAGCAGGGATTGCTCCTGATAGAGGGGCAGATAATTGAGACCGGGCAGGGTCCGCAGATCGGGTACGATCCCTACTAGCAATTGACCGTCCAGTACGCCGGATTCGATATCGTTGGGGGGGATCATACGGATATTAATCACCACCTCCGGCCCTCGCTGTTTTAACGCTGCCAGCGCTCGGGTAATACGCATCTGTGGCACCGTGACCATATTGTCGGTGATGCCGATATTCAACTCGCCTTTGAGTTCGGTATTGATGGCGTTGATACGGGATCGAAAGTTTTCCAGACTGCCCAGCAACTGCATGGCGGCGTCATACACCTCCTCACCCTGTTCGGTCAGCGCAAAACCAGCACGACCCCGATTACATAGCCGCATATTCAGCAGGCTTTCCAACTCTGATATGGCCAGACTAATGGCCGGACGGCTGATATTCAGCTCCACTTCTGCTGCCGAAAAACCACCGCTTTCCACCACCGCTTTGTAGATCCTTAGCAGGCGGATATGGGCATCACCGAGCTGTCTTGGGAGAAGATTTTCTGCGCGTCTCATAAGTGGCTCCGGGCTAATTTATTAGGTAACTAAAGCCTTACTTTAAAATCAATAAGTATGGATTTAATAAACTTAGTGGCTGGAGATAATGGAGTCAACCAACAAAACAAGAAAAGCCGCAGCTAACAGGCCGGCGATTTAAAGAGGTCGATTCTATGACTGCCCATTCCAATACCTGCGGGCTGAGCCAGGCTCAGTTGGACGCTCACTGGATGCCCTTCACCGGCAACCGAAACTTTAAGCGAGATCCCCGGATTATTGTTTCTGCCGACGGCAACTACTATACCGATGCCGACGGTCGCAAAGTCTTTGATGGCCTCTCCGGCCTTTGGACATGTGGCGCTGGCCACAACCAGAAAAGAATCAACGAGGCGGTAAGCAAGCAGCTGTCGCTGCTGGATTATTGCCCGGCGTTTCAGTTTGGCCATCCCAAGTCGTTTGAGCTGGCGCATCGTATTTCTGAACTGATGCCCGAAGGGCTGAACCGAGTGTTCTTTACCGGTTCCGGTTCCGAATCCGTAGAAACCGCCTTGAAGATCGCCCGTGCCTACTGGCGCAAGCAAGGACAGGCGGGCAAGACAAGGCTAATTGGCCGCTCCAAGGGTTACCACGGCGTTAACTTTGGTGGTATCAGTGTCGGTGGTATATCTCCAAACCGGGCGCTCTACGGACAGGGTATCGATGCGATACATCTGCCTCATACCATGTTGCCAGAAAACACCTTTACCCAGGGTATGCCGGAAACTGGTGCCCATCTGGCAGATGATCTGGAAGCACAGATCGCCATTCATGACGCCTCCAATATTGCTGCGGTGATCGTCGAGCCCTTGGCTGGTTCTGCAGGTGTTATTCCGCCACCAAAAGGCTACTTGGCGCGGCTCCGTGAGATCTGTACCAAGCACAATATCCTGCTGATTTTTGATGAAGTGATCACAGCTTTTGGCCGCATGGGTTCCAACACCGGTGCCGAAGAGTTTGGTGTTGTCCCCGATATTATGACCACCGCCAAGCAGCTCACTAACGGTGTGATTCCCATGGGCGCAGTGATCGCCAAGCAGGAGATCTACGATACTTTTATGGCAGAAGGCGGACCTGACTACATGTTGGAACTGCCCCACGGTTATACCTATTCCGCCCATCCCGTGGCCTGCGCCGCTGCCTTGGCATCTTTGGATGTTTTGGCTCAAGACAAACTGGTGGAGCGGGTTAAGACTATGGCTCCTCAGTTCCAGGAGATGGTGCACAGCCTTAAGGGCACTCAGTACGTGGCGGATATCCGCAACTACGGTCTGGCGGCGGGTTTGACTATCGAATCGGCTCCCGGCGAACCGGCGCTGCGTCCTTATCAGATCGCCATGAAGTGCTGGCAGAAAGGGTTCTACGTCCGCTATGGCGGCGACACCATTCAGCTGGGTCTGCCCTTTACCGCTGAACTGTCGGAAATCGACAGCCTGATCAACGCCCTGGCGGAATCGATCAACGAGCTGGATTAAGGGGATAGCGCTCAGTTGTCTCCCATCCAGCCAGTAAAACAGTAAACAGTTGCTGCAATTGCAGTTCCAAAATAAAAATATGCCTGCCCTCATTGGGCCAGGGTTTTAGAAAGGTAATACCCTATGAAAACCACAGTTGGCCATCTGATTAACGGCGAAATTTGCGTCGATGGCGTTCGCGCCCAAAGTGTTTTTAACCCCTCTACAGGTGCTGCCAGCAAGCAGGTGGATCTGGCAACCATCGCTACCGTAGAGCAGGCCATCGCCTCTGCACAGGCGGCATTCCCAGCATGGCGCAACACGCCACCGGCCAAGCGCGCCCAAGTGATGTTCCGCTTTAAACAGCTGCTGGAAGAGAATGCCGACGGCATTTGCGAACTGATCGGCGAAGAGCATGGCAAGATCCATCACGATGCCATGGGAGAGCTGCTTCGCGGTATCGAAAACGTGGAGTACGCCTGTGGCGTTCCCGAACTGGTGAAAGGCGAGCACAGTCGCAATGTAGGTCCCGGTATCGATTCCTGGAGCGAGTTTCAGCCACTGGGTGTGGTAGCCGGCATTACGCCGTTTAACTTCCCAGCCATGGTACCGCTGTGGATGTATCCGATGGCCATCGCCTGCGGCAACACCTTTGTACTCAAGCCCTCCGAGCGCGATCCATCGTCCACCCTGTTTATCGCCGAACTGCTGATGGAGGCGGGTTTGCCCAAGGGCGTCCTCAATGTGGTCAATGGTGATAAAGAAGCGGTGGATGTACTGCTGACCGATCAGCGGGTTAAAGCGGTGAGCTTTGTAGGTTCCACCCCAATCGCGGAGTATATCTACAGCACTGCCAACGCCAACGGTAAGCGCTGTCAGGCGCTGGGTGGTGCCAAGAACCACGCTATCGTGATGCCCGATGCCGATATGGATAACGCGGTCAATCAGCTGCTGGGCGCGGCCTTTGGCTCCTCCGGTGAGCGCTGCATGGCGCTGTCCGTTGCCGTGGCCGTCGGTGATGAAGCGGCGGATACATTGGTGTCCAAACTGAAAGAGGCGATGGCTCCTCTTAAGGTAGGTGCGTTCAGCAACCGTGAAAACGATTTCGGACCTGTAATCACCGGTGCCCACCGACAGAAGGTAACCGGCTATATCGATAGTGCCGAAGCCGATGGCGCTACCGTTGTTGTGGACGGCCGAAATCCTCAGGTTGAGGGCTACCGGGAAGGTTTCTTTGTGGGGGCGACGCTGATCGATAATGTTACCACCGAGATGAAGAGCTACCAGGAAGAGATCTTTGGTCCGGTGCTGCAGGTGGTCCGTGCGAACACCATGGAGCAGGCGATGCAGATGATCGATGACCATGAATACGGCAACGGTACCTGCATCTTTACCCGCGACGGTGAGGCTGCCCGTTATTTCTCCGACAATATTCAGGTGGGCATGGTGGGCATCAACGTACCGCTACCGGTGCCGGTTTCTTACCACAGCTTCGGCGGTTGGAAGCGTTCTCTGTTTGGTGACCTGCACGCCTACGGTCCAGACGCCGTGCGCTTCTACACCAAGCGTAAGACCATTACCCAGCGCTGGCCATCCAGCGGTGTTCGTGAAGGGGTTTCCTTCGCTTTTCCAAGTTAACGATGAGATGCCCGTGAGCGTAGATTTTGTCGCTGCAGAAGTGATCTTCGGAGACGGCCGCTTGTGGGCTTAGACGTGTAAGTTTTGATCCTCCGGCACCTACATATCAACTCCAGCCAAGGATGGCTGCTCCAGGGTTTCGTGCCTCTTGGCTGACCTAGTTTAACTGGGTCAGCCTTTTTTACTTATAGCAGTCTGGAACCGATTAGGATTTTTTGACAAAGGCTGCGGTCACCATCATTGCGCCAGCACCGTCTACCTTGCAGTCCAGTTGGTGATCCTTACCTTCAACGATCCGTTTGATCAGGGCTTTGGTGCCGATCTTAAGCACCTGTGAGCTGCCCTTAACTTTAAGGTCTTTGATCAGGGTAACCTTATCGCCATCGGCCAGTAGAGTGCCGTTGGCATCTTTGACGTTCAAACTCTCTTCAGCCGCATCGGCTTCAGACGGATTCCATTCATGGGCACATTCCGGGCAGACCAGGTTATCTTGATCCTGATAAACGTATTCGGAATTGCATTGGGGGCAAGGAGGTAATGACATGGATGATTACTTTCTAAAATGGATTTGGTGCGTATGGTAATGGCTCTGATGGGTGTTAGCGAGAATATTTAACTCAACCACTGCTTTAACCGGTTAAAACCTACCAAACTGTCGGAGATGCTGCGGCTACTGATTTGCCACCTGAGGCTACACTAGGTTTTTGTAGCCGTAGATTTTCAGACCATCGATGCTGATTTCATATTCAAAATTGCCAGTCTCATCGATCAGCGTCTTCAGTGCCTCGATATTCTGGTTCAGATGTTCAATCGGGGCATGTTCGTATCTTTGGAAAGATACAACCCGAGGAAGTAAAACCCATTCAATTTCCTGGAATAGGAAAGGGCCGCTAAGAGCGCCACAGTCGCCAACGTGATCTTCACTCAGATACCGGGCATTTGGCAGATGGCCATCTAGCGATTTATCTTCGGTAACTAATTTCCACGAGCATTGATTGATGGGCACGCTATCAACATTGATGGCGGTAAACAGTTTTCGCCACTTACTATTCGACATGTAGGAAGCTGAGAAACTTTTTGTTTTTCTGCTGAGCTTCTTCAAATACTCTTTTTCGATATCTGTCTCTACCATGTTTCAGGGAAGTTTGGTGTAGTTCAGTCTGTCAGCGGCCTAACCAGGATTCGCAGCTACGCTGGTATAGCTTACCGGTCGTAGAATATTTGGAACCATAGTGTTTACCCCACCATCGGCTGCTGCCTTTCTCATTGCAACAACGAGTACGTCCATTGTGTGGGCCATATTTATCATTCTGGGTCAGGCTATAGCATTGACCAAAGGAGGGAGTGGTATCTTCTTTGGGATCTGAATCCGTGATACCCAACCAAGAGTTACAGGAATGTCTCGAGAACTTGCCAGACTCGGTATAGTGAACGCCATAATGAGGCCCCCACCATCGGCTGCCCTTTTTCTCATTGCAGCAACGGGTTCGCCCATTGTGTGGGCCGTATTTGTGATTTCGTGTCAGGTTAATACATTGACCATCGGAAGGCGCTGCCAAACTATCGCATTTGATTGTTCCCTGGGCGATGGCAGGGGCATAGGCCGCACCACTATTATGTATCCTGCAAGCTTCGACCCATGCCTCCGGGTGACTTTTAAAGGGGGTAGATTTGATAAACCAGCCCGGCTGCGAATAGGTGCCATCGGCAACACCAATTTCACAACGACCGGAATTGCAGTTCTGAAAAATAAAGATCTGCTGGCGGGTTCCACTGCCGCCGGGGCAGAAGCTACAGACATTGGGACCGGCATTGAGGGTGTCTCTAGCGGCCATGGCAGCAGCCATGCTGTTGTAGCGCTCCACAACCCAAACCTGGTTTGCTGAGTTGTGGGTCATGATCACAGATTCCCTGGATGCGGAATAACAAACACATTGCCAGGGAGGTGCCGTAAGCTCGATCAGTTTTTTGTGGACATAAGCATAGGTTTCTACGCTTTGTGCAGAAGCTGTAGCAGCGTAGAGCAAAGCAATTGGCAGAAATAGAATGGAAACCAATATGGCCGATAGAATACGGTAAGGTTCTACCAAATAAGCTGAATCTTTCATGCAATTTGGCCTCGATTTGATAGTTCGAAGTGCAAGAAAATTACGCTTTGCTTAGGGAACCTGCGAATAAGTCCCTTGCGCCCCTGGCTTTTCAGAGCGATCGTTGATCAAGGCAAGGATTACAGCCATACTGGTGGTCTGGCGAAAATCGTTAACACAGAGCCACGGTCGCTCTGAAAGCCCCGTAGGGAACACACTGGACTTGTTCGCAGGTTCCTTAGCGTGTTAACTGATGACCCCGTCTTGCTAATATAGACATAAATTTTAAGACTTATAAACCGCACATTGGTTTTACCCAACGCTTTCGCCTTATAAAGCGCTGTGTCAGCAGCTTTAAGCAACGCTGTAATTGAGGTGGCGTGATTTGGGAAATCCCGATACTGCATGTAGGTTGATACTGCTCGTCATTGGTCATGAATGGATTCCCCCTCCGTGAGCCGAAAGAAAACCCTAACTTGCGGTCTGGAATTCGTTGACTACTACAAAAATAAAGGTTGTTTAATCTGACAGTTGTGCGTATGGTGTGCCACTTAACGTATATATGCGATCGCACCTGTGTTTAAGTAGACCCGTTCCTTCTGACCGTTTTCTGCTCTCTCCCTTCTGCCTTTACTTATAAACATTCCTGATAGTCACCTATAGTTATGCCTGTTTAGGCGTAGATGGCTGTTATTACCTGATCAAATTGTGAGAACTTAAAATATGTCAAACGTACAGACTGGAACCGTGAAGTGGTTTAACGACGACAAAGGCTTTGGATTTATTGAGCGCGAAAGCGGTAAAGATTTATTCGTTCACTTTCGTTCTATCATCGGCGAAGGCCGTAAAAGCCTACATGAAGGTCAAGCTGTGAGCTTTGTTGAAGTAGAAGGGCAGAAAGGCCCTCAGGCTGATCAAGTCTCCCCCGTATAAGTATCAATCGGTTTTGACACCTGGCTTAAGTTACTAGCGGTGTCGAAATAGCGATCTCACTTCTTCTTTTATGCGATGCGTAAAAAGAAGAAGTGAACTTCCCCGCAGCCCAATCCATTCGATAGCTTCTTCTCCTTAAGATATTCAAATCTGGAAGTAGGTAATCGTCCAATAGGCTGTTATCCGCATTCACTACCAATGCAAAACTCATCTCATCTGTAGCTTGGTTCTAATTACTGCCAGGCGAAAAACTCTGTAATAAATTGAAACGATTACGGTTAATCGTGTTCTGAATAGTTAGATGAATGGACATAATTAAAATCTATAAAAAGGATTGCTCAATGTTAGAACTTGGCAACAATTTAAAACTGGAAAAACGTAAAAGCGGCGATGGCGATACCTGGGTCTGCCTGGAGCTTACTCCCGCTGATACCTGGAAAAACCGTCAACACTGGAAGCCCCTCACCAGACCTCTGCAAAAGACTGAAGTGCTCGTATGGCTGGGCCAGCATTGTTCGGCAACTGAATCTGCCGATCAGATTAGACGCTATTTCGATTAGCTCACCAATTAATGGGTGAGCGTTCATCGATCATTGTCGACCCATTCGACCGCCTTCGGATAACTTGATTGGCGTCGGAAACGACTCGAATTCAATTTTCTTTGCTATCAATCCAACAGCATGGCTATAGAGGCCCCGATTTCGCTCGCGGGCATCCTGCGATAGCTATCAAAACTGATATGTTTATCGGCGGATTATCTTGCTATTACGAACAACGATCGTTGGCGACTACAAGTAGCTTACGTGCGTCAGCGTCAAGAACACCTAAGTTGTAAGCCGTTGGATCATCCGCTAGAAGGTCTGTCAGCGTTTCAGCAATCGGTTTAATTTGCTCGCAATCGTTGGTTCTGGAAAGTTCTGTGAAAAGCCAAGAGTAGGTGATTTTCGCCCACAACTGCTCTTTTCCGGCGGTGCTTGAGTGGTCAGACGCATGTCGCATTGCTGATTTATAGTGCTTGCGTGCGGCATCAATATTAAAACTGGGACCCTCTGCACCGTAGAGGCTGGCTTTGAAACGGTCGAAATCTGACTTTTCAATGATGCCGATGGCCGTGACAGTATCAATCACCTTTAAAGCATCACTTTGGCGTTGTTGCAATTGCAGCTCTTCTGCCAACAGTATTGTTTCTTTCTTGGTAAAGTATTTAGGTTGTGAGCTCCAGTAATTGAAGCTCTCTTTAACCAAACGGTCACGGCGGCTGGCTTTGGCTTCCAGTATTGCGGCTATCTCAGCGTCGTTCTTACGTGCTTGAAGGACAAAAATTTCTGATCGAAGATCTTGTAGCTCAGTTAACTTGTCTTGGGCCGCGCTGGTTGTAGCGGTATCTAGTCTCTGAACTTTCAACCACACACCATCGTAGAAACCCCATAGTGCTGCGATCAGTGCTGCAGGTATACCAATATAGGTGCTGAGCTCTTTTAGGTTGCTTGGTTTATACCACTTCTTTTGGGGCTTCGGAGTGTCAATTGCAGATTGTAGCTGGTCGATGCGCTTTGACATCTCGTCCAGCCGAGCATTCAGTTGGCGGATAGTTTCATCTGACATAGCCCTAGCGATATCCCTGCCTGGAAAAATATTTCTTTAGTATGGCTAATTTCAAGGAATTTACCCGGCAGGGCACGGATATTTCTACCGTTGGTATTGGTCTCTTGCTGAGCCTACATAGTTGCATGCTAGTCAGCGAATGAAGCGATTCTTTGTATGCGTTGCTGCTTTTTCAGAAGGATTGAAGACTGATAAAAGGTGCTTATTTCTGCTGAATAGGAGAGGGTTTCTATGCCAATACCTAGACCCCAGTAACCCTCAGTCGAACAGCATGGCTTTAAAGGCCTTGATCTCGCTATCAGACATCTTGCGATAGGTATCGAAACTGACATGTTTGTCGGGCGTATCGAGGTTCATCTCGATTCCCCAGATAGGGCGGATGCTGGTAGGGAGCATGGCGTAGCGTACATCCCCCAGCACATTGGGGCGCTCCGGGTGCCAGGCGAGAAAGCCGTCGGAGAACAGCTCAAAGCGTTGGATATCCCGATAGACCACCGTCTGTTCCGTCAATTCAGGCAGGTCGCGATTGATATCAAAGGTCTGCACGCTGGTTCCTTCAAAGACTTTGCTGTTGTTGGGCAGGCCCACACGCACGGCATCCACGTAGTAGCTGCCATCCGACTGATAAACCGAACGCCATAACAGCAGGTTGCCCATGGTGGGTTTGACGATCAGGCGATCAATGGCGTGGCCACGTTGCTCCGCCTGCCCCTGTGCGAGGGATTCAGCGCGGTCATGTTGAACCACACCCAGGGATAGATACGTGGCGGCGAACAGCAAGCCAATCTTGGCTGCACGGGGTTGGTATTTTAAAACCCCAACGACAATGGCTGCGATCAACGCCAGAGAGAACAGGGGATCGAAGATGGAGATAATGCTCCAAGCAGTTCGCTCGTCGCTGAAGGGCCAGAACAGGTGAGTACCGTAACTGGTACAGGCATCCAGAAAACCGGCGGTGGTGTAGCCGAGCAGGGCGTAAAGGTAGATTCGCTTGAATGCCAGCCGTGTTCTTAACAACGGCCAGAGCAGCAGGGAGGCCAGCAGGGCTCCCAGGGGAATAAACAACAAGGAGTGGGTAAAGTGGCGGTGATTCTCCAGAAACAGCAATGGATCTTCATTGGTACGAAGCAGTGTATCGGCATCGGCAAGCATCGGTGCGCAGAAGCCGATTAGTGAGGCTAACCGCGCTTCATTGGGCTTGGCGCCAGCTTGTGCAGCGGTTGCTCCGAGTAGACCTTGGGTGATTATGTCCATTTAACCTCGTCGTACATTGTCTTGCTGTATACAACAATAACTATGGGGGGAAGCATCAGAGTGTCTTAAGCAATTTGGTTATTGTCATCAAAGTATGACTATTCGTGAACTTGCTTTTCTCAGCGATTTTATGCCCAGACAAGGTGATATGAAAAGCAGACCAAATTTATACTTTATGCTCCCCTGATAACGGTCGCCCAGAGGTAGCGAGCCTATCAGTTTTATTACGACTCTTTCTTTTTTTGTGTGCCTCTGTCCATCAGATTCCAGTGAAGAATCCGAGCTCAGTGTAACTAGCAAGATGTTTGTAAAAATTCCTGTTCCACCGCCATTACTCCATGTTTGCACTATGTGAACGCCACTAAACGACATGCCGATATATTTGTAAGCAACCCAGGCATCTTCACATGAAGATTTAACGATAGGATACCCGTTGGATTCTTCTACCTTAATATCACCTTGGTAACGGTTTGAATTGTTCGACTCAGATAAGTTGATAGAAACAATTTGGTCCCCTGAGTCGCTAAGGAACATGCGAATAAGTCCCTCAGCATGAGACAATTCACGTTCTGATGTACTGAGGGCTACTCAATGGACCACCAACTCTCCTTCGCTGACTGC
>JAPHRD010000077.1 GCA_026196225.1 Motiliproteus sp. | reverse complement strand
GCGGGTAATAAAAAGGGCGGAATGACGATCCAGCGAGGTATTTCTGCGTTGAAAATAGAAACTGGACAGTTTGAAGCTACTTGTTCAGACCATCCCTAGCTGTACCGGAGCTTTCCAACCTCAATTTTTAATTCGATGATTTACTTGCCTGTGTAATTAGCAGCCAAGTACTCACCGCTTAGCGTCAAAAAGATATAGAGCGTCTGCTTGCTCTTATCTGTTATTTGAGGATTGCTGAAAGTAGCAACCCATTCTCTGTTGCTTCCAAAAGCTTTCTGTTCGATGTTGCCAATTTTGACGGTGTTCCAGCTCGATTCGATCACGTTATTCTTGACTAGGGTGGATACCACCTTGGTTGCGATAGTACTGGCTTTGTTAGCGTCAACGGGCGCATGAGAATGGCCAGTTCCGGCTGACAATTGCGTTCCCCACAGACTGAAGAGTAGAACGGCGATAAGTTTGAATAGACGCATGAGTAAACTCCTTGATTAGAAAAGACTGTCGTGTTTTTTGGCAGTTGCTGGCTCTTCAGCATCCGCTTTCATTTGAGGTTTTTTGCCTTGATCGAGGCGCTGATAATCACCACGAACATTCAGGGTGATCTCCACCTCGGAACTTTGTGAATTTTTCCAATACCAACCATGAGTACCGGAAAATGGGGCAGCGATCTCGCCTTGGTCGGTCGAGCCACTATTTGTTCGATAGCTTTGGAATGATCCGGTTTTATCGCCAGCTGGCTCACCATGGAAATCGTAATAGAGTTCGGCACCGTTGGTTTCCCAATTAAAGCCAAGTGACCCTCCTTTCTCCAGATACAGCTTGTACTCCATTTCGCCTCTGGCGGGTAGCGTTAGCCTGATGGTTTCCTCTTCGCCGCTCACCGCAGCCGGCTTTTCAGGAGCATTGGCCACAGAGACCTGTGTACCACCCAGTTCGTCGGCGTTCACGGTGTGCTCGTAGCCGTGCATCTGCATCATGAACAAGTACAAGCCCCACAAAATCAGGGTGTAATTGGCAATCACACTGAACAGAGAGAAGCTTTCGCGCTTTCGCCATGCCGCGATCCCAATCAACATTACCGCTAGCGCACTGATCTGACCCAATTCCACCCCGATGTTGAAGGAAATGATGTTGGCAAGCAGATCGTCCTCGCTGAGGGGAAGTTGCTGGAGTCGGGTAGAAAGGCCGAAGCCGTGAATAAGCCCCAGGCTGACAATCATCACCAACATGTTAGGTGGATTGACGTTGAGGTATTTACGGAAGCCATCCAAGTTTGCGAAGGCGATATAGCAGACACTCAGCGCAATCACGGCGTCAATAAGGTAGTAATTGATTTGTATGGCGTTAAAGGTCGCGAAGATCAGGGTCACACTGTGCCCTAAGGTAAACGCTGTGACGTACTTGGCGATATCCCGGAAACTCGTCAGGAAGAAGATGATCCCGAAGACAAAGGCCAGATGGTCGTAGCCTGAGAGCATGTGGGTCGCTCCCAGCCACAGGTAGCTCATATTGCCACCCTCAATGATTGACTGTTTTTCCTCCTCTGACATGCCGTGGGCGAAGCCAAAATCAGGCAGCATAAAGAGGATCAGCGCGCCTACAAAGAACGCACCATAGTGACGTAAAGAAAACATGCAGCTGTATCTCCTAAAGAGTTAGCAAGCCCGAATAGGCGGGTTAAAGATGACCACTGTCTTTGACAGACGTTACCCAGTACACGGAATGGCCTTTAAGCGCATCTGTACTTTTCAACGCTGCAATCGCCTGGTCACACGCCTCATCATCGAGCAAAAGATCGACGCGCAAGCGCGGCGCATGGCCAATAACCCTGTCTCGGGCTGCCAGAAAATCATCGCTTTCGATTTGGCTGCCGTGGCCTTCTGCATGGCTAAAGGTGAAGCCCGTAATTTGGAGCTCTTGGATTTTTTCCAGCAACTGTGGCTGTGCTTCGGTATGCACAACGACGGTAAGAATATTCATGGATTTGTTACTCACATAGTCCTTGACCCAACGACGCAAAACTACTGCCTACGCAATCGGGCCTATCAAAATCTGGCAAACAGCATGGTTGCACTGCTCACCGAGCAAATTTAAGAAATTGGACTAGCGCAGGGGTGGAGCTCTAAGTAGAGGTCTGAAGAAACTTCGTCGTGAGGAAAGGGAGGGTGTGAGTGCACCGATCAAGTAGCTGTAGCTGTCGATTCGGCAGATTGCGAAAACCCAGACCGCGAGCAATAAAAACCAAACCATCGGCTGTGACGAAGACTTTTTGATTATGCCCTGGGGCGTCAGGTCTTGTTCCGCAGCAAAATGATCTGCGGATACGCCATGACTGGTATCAATCGATAGGTGAGCGGTCGAGCGATGAAGGTGTGGATCTTCGTCGGCGGTCAGAGAGCTATGCAGGAGTTGCGCTTCATGAGCATGTTCAACGCTATGCGCATGCAACCGGACACCGCTGGCAAGTAACACAGCCAGAGTGAACAGCAGCAGCCAAGCGATGGCTCGATTGTAATTCCTATTGAGACGCATGGCCGATAGCTTAAGCAAAAAGCCTTGTTGTCACAAATAAAATCCTGAGTGATTTATCCTGAGTTTCTACCACCTAGAGGCAGCTTATCCCTTTGCGGTCGACAACCGCTTATAATGGAATGTCCGCATTTTTATGGATGCCCAAGCTGAAGGCTGGCCATATAAGTAGACTCTTAAGGTCAGGATGGGGCCAACTCTATATTGCAGTTTTCTCGGCCCTATCCATATAACAGTAGAACGAGTATTGTAAAGAGCGACAGTCCTGCCCCCAGCGCAAACATCTCTGCCCTTGGTTTGCTTGATCTCCGCCACCAGAAATAGATGCCTGAGATTACCCACAGCTAGATTGATAACGTGATTAGGTCAACCATTCCGGCCCAAACGTTGGTGCTCCCCCCCTGTACACCATAACCTTTGCGAAAGTGCAGATAGTGTAGATAGTTGTAAATAGAAAACGGCCCTCGTCTCTCGATAACCACGTTGTTCTGTTGTCGTAACCAGGTCAAGCGATAGTCGCCGCTACCGGAAAAGCGCAGCACCACCAATCTCTCGGCTGTGCTCGTCGGCTGAATACGATGGGGACCAGGCAGACCGAGATGTTCGAGAAGTGACTGAGCCTGTTGAGACAAAGGACCTTCAGGCTTGTCTCTAGGATGCAATGCAGTTTCCTCAATGACCATCCAGCCCGGAGTCACCACCTTAAATACGTCACGGAACCACTGATCGTGGTTTAGAAGGAAGGCGCTTGTGGCATAAATCAATATCCATGGTGCGAGGAAAAGCCCCGCATAGAGGTGAACCCTGCGCATCCAACGATCTGTCCGATTCGCCCCATGACTCTTTGTTACTTTCCCCAAACCTGAATAACCTCAGACTGGTTAGACTATTCTGTTATATCTGCGCCTACATCGATTTGTTACATCACGGCTGCTGGTCTAAATAGGTGAAAGATGTTGTTGTGACATAGTCAATATGGCCGCCTGTTTATAGGATTCCATCATTATGCATTAGATGGCGCTAACGGTCTGCTTTAGGCCAGTATCGGTTTCGAATAGATACTTATTTAAAGGTCTGATATGTGCTGATCCCTAGTGCTCCTCGCGTACATAGCCGACCGTTAGGGATTGCTAATAGAAAAATGATGTGAAGCGGCATCTTCCTCCAAAGCAGACTTCCAACCTTTATTAATAGAGACCGTTAGCTGCCCAATCTTTTTTTCATCTTCAATGGTACCTCCTGACAGAATTCTTCCAAGTATTGGTGGTATACATTGCTACGACCCTGTCGCTTTCAATAATTGGCCTATTTCCTTTGAAAATCGACTCATATATTAAAGGAGATTTTTCGCGTTTTTTATAATGTTCTTATAGACTTACTACTGTCTATCTGAAGGTGTGAACAAGTGCTGATTAGATTTGTTCGTTTTTCACTTGCTCTATTTGTATGCCAGATTCCTTTGGGTTATGCGGCTGATTGCACGCATGTCCTTGCTACGGCTCATCCAGCGTATCCACCATATCAATGGTTTGATGGAAAGCAGATGCGTGGAGCCAGTATTGATATCAACCAAAAGATTTTTGCCGAGTTAGGTATTCCATTTTCCGTTACTTATTCCGGGCCCTGGAAACGCGTATTGCACGTAACAAAACGAGGTCAGGTTGACTTTGTGATGGCGCTCAAGAAAACACCGGCCAGACAGAAATTTATCAATTTCACCGAAGCTCCTATTCTTCCCAATCCTTTTTCTGTCTTTGTGGAGCGAGACAACATTTTTAGATACAGCCATTGGGAAGATTTAAAAGGCAGACTTGGAGGTAAAAATGCCGGTGACAGGTACGGAGAAATGTTTGATAATTTTTCCAAAAAGCAGCTTATGATCGAAGAAGCAAACACCCCTGAAATAAACTTTAACAAGCTTATCGCTAGACGAATCGAGTATTTTATTCACAGCCGCTACTCTGGCATCACTTATCTGCACACACATCTACAGGGGCAAAGGGTTATAGCGCTGGATAAGAATATCAATGACGGGGTTGTCCATAGCGGTTTCAGTCTGCATTCCCCCTGCAATAGTCTTCTGCCCTATCTAAATACTCGCTATCGGGAAATGTTGGAAGATGGGAGTGCAATGCAGATAATGGAGGAGAATATTTTACTATGGAAAAATCGTACTACCGGAATCAATAGTTTGTCAGAACCTGCAAAGTAACTCATTCCTCCATATCGGTTGAAGAGTGATTAACCAAACCAACTCGATCAGCCATAGTTCGTGGCTGTTAGATGCAGCTAAGGTAAAACAATGAAAAATATCGTGCTGTCGCTTTTTTTCTTTACGATAGTCCATTCGACTTCGGCTATTGCAATGGAGGTCACCTTCCTTAATCCGGGCAAGGAGGGAGAGCGGTTTTGGGATATGGTGACAGAGACGATGCGTGCGGCAGCGAAAGACTTCGGTATAGATTTAGAAGTGCTTTATGCTCAACGCAACCGAGTAAAAATGGTTGAACTAGGTGAACAGATTACGTCACGAGTTAATCCCCCTGAATACCTAATACTGGTTAATGAAGAGCAGGCAGCTGAGAAGATTTTTCTTAAAAGTAGAAAGCGTGGAATCAAGACCTTGATGCTACTGAATGATTTTCTGCCTGAGCAACGGGAGAGAATCGAATTGGCAAGGCAAGGGGATTCTAATCTGTTAGGTGCGATCACCCCTGATAATTATGCGGCAGGACGCAGGATGATGCAGGCACTTTACCGATGTGCAAAAACTAATAATGCAAATGGGCCATACCATATGCTCGCTGTCGGTGGCGATCAGCTTACACCTGTTTCTATAGATCGAAACAAAGGCGCTATGTCAGTTGTTCAACAACAGGCAGATATCATCTTGGATCGTTTTCTTTACGCCAATTGGAACAGACAAGAAGCTTCAAGCTTGGCCAATAGCTACCTTAAGTGGGCTACAAAAAACGGAATCAAACCTAGTGCGATATGGGCAGCCAATGACCCCATCGCGTTAGGAGTAAAAGAAGCTTTAAAGGCAAACAATATGCAGGCGGGAAGTTCGGTTTGCCTGGTTGGGCTGAATTGGTCTTCACAAGGTATTTCTATGGTAAGTAGCGGAGAGATGCTACTGACGGATGGCGGGCATTTCCTAGCAGGGGCTTGGTCAATGGTCTTGCTGCATGATTATCATCTGCGCAATCGGAATAAGAATGGTTCATTACCAGGTCAGGTTAGTTTTCAGATGCAGAGTATTGATAACAACAATATCGATGCATATATCGAAAATTTGGGAGATGAAAATTGGGATAAAATCGATTTTCGTGGTTTTAGTCTGGAACCATCTCAAAGTTACGGGGAGTACGATTTTTCGTTACGGAATGTCATCTCTCAGATAAAACCCCACTAATTGCGATCCGTGATGTTGAATCGACTTCCTTCAATAAAACTAAAACTGCTTCTGATTTTAATTCCTGGAGCAGTAGTTGCTCTGATGCTGACTTTTGGCGTAATGCTTTATAACGCAGAGCAACAATTCAACCAAAAACTAGAACGAAAACAACAATCACTCGGCAGTTACGCAGACTTGTTAGCAGATCCTTTATGGAATTTTAATTCCAAGCGAGTGGAAAGTATTCTTGAAACTATGATGCTCGACACGGATGTTATCCGAATTAGCATCAGTGATGAAGGTGGAAATCAAGTCATTGAAAAGGCTTCATCTGACCAGACTTTGGGGCAGGTTATTTCGCGGAAATATTCATACCCAATCAACTACAGTAATGCTCACATTAAACAGAAAGTAGGGGAACTGAGTATTGTCTTGGGCTATCAGTCACTGCAAAACGATAAAGCTCAATTTATTCTTTCTGGTGTTTTTTCCATCTTGCTCGTTGTAGCAGTTCTTTCCGCAGGAACCTGGTTAATGTTCTCTCGGCTTATGGATGCACCGATCAAAGCTTTAATCAACGCTATTAAGCGAAGTAAAGAGCGTAACGAATTCATCCGTGTTGCCCCTTCTAGTCATGATGAGCTTGGAGTGATCAGCATCGCATTCAATGAAATGCAAGCTAATCTGGAAAATAACCACAATAAGATATTAGAAGCTAAAGAAAGGCTGCAGCTGCTATACCATTCCACTCCATCACTACTTTTTAGCTTCAATCAGGAAGGTGTTATACAGGACACAAGTGATTATTTTCTAGGGAAGGTCTGATTAAGTCCCGTTAGATTCCGTGGCACAATGGCACACTACTATTTCAACAATCGAGACCAGCCGTGGATCAGCTTAGCTTTTCG
>JAPHRD010000105.1 GCA_026196225.1 Motiliproteus sp. | reverse complement strand
TTCCAACAACTTTGATAGTAAACATGAGATGGTTCCTCTTTCGGTTTCACTCTGAAGTCTAGGCTTCGGAGCGAGGGGAACCATCTCATTAAGGCCATCTGAGATGGCCTTAATGATTTCTTCAGCTTTTCTCTGTAAAGGTTTTAGATATCCAGATTGGTTACGCTGAGCGCGTTGGTTTCGATAAAATCACGGCGTGGCTCAACCTCATCACCCATCAGGGTCGTGAACATCTGATCCGCGGCAATCGCATCCTCAATGGTTACCCGCAACATGCGGCGACTGTCGGGATCCATAGTAGTCTCCCACAGTTGTTCCGGGTTCATCTCTCCCAGACCCTTATATCGCTGAATATAGTAGCCACGGCGCGCCTGAGCCATCAACCAGTCCAGCGCTTCATCAAAGCTTCCAACTTCTATCTTGCGCTCACCCCTGCGGATATAAGCGCCCTCTTCCAGCAAACCGGTCAGTGCCTTACCTAGTTGAACCATGGCCTTGTATTCCCCCGACAGGAAGAAATCATAACCAAACGTATAATCATGAGGCACACCGTGGGAAATAACCTGAACCTGAGGGAGAAACAGGTTCCGCTCCTTATCTTCACCTACACCGCTTTCAAAGCTGCTTGCAGAGCTTTTATCTACATCGATAGAAGCCACTAGATTTCGTGTCCACTCACCAACAGCGGTGCGATCCTTCAACGATTCTTCGGATAGCTCTGGGATGTAGATTAGCTTATTAAGTACATCTTCTGGATAGAGACGAGACATCCTAGAGATCAATGCTTTGACGCTCCTGAACTCACTTATCAGTGCTTCTAGCCCGGAACCATTGATACCGGGAGCATTAGCATTGACGTGCAAATGTGCATCATCCAATGCAGCCTGAACCATGAAAGCATCCAGCGCTTCATCATCTTTCAGATACTGTTCCTGCTTACCCTTTTTGATTTTGTACAGCGGCGGCTGAGCAATATACACGTGGCCACGCTCGATCAATTCCAGAGTCTGACGGAAGAAGAAGGTCAACAATAGAGTGCGAATATGGGAACCGTCGACGTCGGCATCGGTCATGATAATGATGCTGTGATAACGCAGCTTGTCGGCATCAAATTCGTCGCGGCCAATACCGCAGCCCAAGGCAGTGATCAGCGTCCCAACTTCGACAGAAGAAAGCATCTTGTCGAAGCGCGCTTTTTCGACGTTAAGGATCTTACCTTTCAGCGGCAGGATTGCCTGAGTTTTACGATTACGACCCTGCTTGGCTGAACCGCCTGCAGAGTCACCCTCCACCAGGTAAATTTCAGATAGTGCCGGATCTTTCTCCTGACAGTCTGCCAGCTTTCCAGGTAACCCTGCGATATCCAGAGCGCCCTTACGGCGAGTCATCTCACGTGCTTTACGAGCGGCTTCACGAGCTCGCGCTGCATCGATCATCTTACCGACAATGGCCTTGGCTTCTTGTGGCTGTTCCTGCAAGAAATCACTGAGCTGCTTGTACATCGCTTGCTCAACGGCAGTTTTAACTTCCGAGGAAACCAGCTTATCCTTGGTTTGGGAAGAAAACTTAGGATCTGGAACTTTCACCGAAACAATTGCGGTCAGACCTTCTCGGGCATCATCACCGGAGGTCGAAACTTTAGATTTCTTCTGGACACTTTCCTGATCAATATAAGTATTCAGAGAACGAGTCAATGCGGCACGGAAACCAGATAAATGAGTACCCCCATCCCGCTGCGGGATGTTATTAGTAAAGCAGTGGATGCTCTCCTGAAAACCATCATTCCACTGCAGCGCTACCTCTACACCGATCTCTTGTTCGTTAACGTCGGTGAAGTGGAATACTCGGTTAATGGTGCTTTTATTCTGGTTCAGATACTCAACAAACGCGCTTACACCACCCTCATATTCGAAGGTTTCTTCCTTACCGCTACGCTCATCACGCAAGACAATGCAAACGCCGGAATTCAGGAATGACAATTCACGCAAGCGTTTGGCAAGAATATCGTACTGGAAATGGATGTTGGTAAAAGTCTCTGTTGCCGGTTTGAAGTGACAATGAGTACCCGTGGTTTCAGTCTCCCCCACCACCGCCATCGGACCGTTGGGAACACCATGGGTATAGGTCTGCTCGTGGACTTTACCGGAACGACGAATAGTCAGCTTCAGCTCACAGGAGAGTGCGTTAACAACAGATACGCCCACACCGTGAAGACCACCGGAAACCTTATAGGTGTTGTCGTCGAATTTACCACCGGCGTGGAGCACGGTCATAATAACTTCGGCCGCAGAAACTCCCTCTTCCTCGTGAATATCCACAGGGATACCACGACCATCGTCGGTCACACTAATAGTTTCATCAGGATGGATGATCACCTCGATCTTAGAACAGAAACCGGCCAGCGCTTCGTCGATAGAGTTATCCACCACCTCAAAGACCATGTGGTGCAACCCAGTACCGTCGTCGGTATCGCCGATATACATTCCCGGCCGTTTGCGTACCGCGTCCAGGCCCTTAAGGACCTTGATACTGGACGAATCGTAAGCGTTGTCATTGCCGTCGCTCATTCTTGACTCCCATTGCCATGGTCTTTTGCAAGACTCCCCTCTTCGATTGGGAATTCCTGCACTTTAGTAATTTCATTCCAACAGTTGTCGAATGCCCGCGCGTCAACACAGGTCAATAACAACTGACACTGCAATTCATCTAATAAACTGCATAACTTGTGACGATGATTGCGATCCAGTTCAGCCGGTAAATCATCAATCAGATAGATACAATCTCGCCCGCTCGTCTGTTTCAGTAACTGGCCCTGAGCGACTTTTAACGCGCTCACCACCAGCTTCTGCTGTCCACGAGAAAGAATCTCTGCCGCGACCACACCATTAATGCGGATTCGTAGGTCCGCTCGCTGTGGTCCCACCTGGGTAAAACCGAGGCTTTTATCACGCTCCAGACCCTGCTCGAGTACTTCATCCAAAGGGCGTTTTCGATCCCAACCCCGATAGTACTGAAGACCTAGCCCCTCAATATCGATCAGCCCTGCCAGGACCGTTTCAAAGCAGGGAATCAACGCGTCCATATAGCGCTGACGGTACTGATCCAAGGCCTCGGCATGGCGGACAAACTCAGCGTCCCATACGCGTCGCACAAGGGGATCAAGTTTACCATATTTCAGTAAGCTATTGCGCTGTTTGAGAACCCGTTTTACCGCTTTCCAGGCCACTAAAAATCCCGCGTCCGCGTGAAAACCACCCCAATCGATAAACTGGCGCCGTACAGACGGACTTCCCTCCAAAAGCAGGAAGGTATCTGAATTCAATAGCTGTACAGGGAGCAGCTCAGCCAGCACCGAAATGGTGTCGATATTCTGCCCGTTCAGACGTATTTTTAGCTCACCTTCAAGGTTGCGCTGAAGACCCAGAGGCAACAGCGTCTGCGTTAGCAAAGAACTGACTTCGGCGAACAAGGTGCACTGATCTTGCTGTTGGCGAATATAGTGTTTGTACTTGCCCGTGCGGAAGGAACGTCCGTGACTCAGTAGATGGATTGCTTCAAGAATGCTGGTTTTACCGGCACCATTGGCTCCTGAAAAGATATTAACCCGCGGGGACAGCTCTAGCTTAAGGTGGGAGATATTGCGAAAATCGCTAACCGATAAGGATTGAATAGCCATTAAAAAGTGGCCTGTGCAATGCGCACAGGCCGGTCTGGTTCCTACATCCGCATGGGCATGATGACGTACAGGCAGTCAGTGCTATCAACAGCCTCTATCAGCGAGCTACTGTTGGGATCCGCCATAGAGATTCGCACCATTTCGTCTGGCAGAATCGACAACACATCCAGAATGTAATTAACATTGAAGCCTATCTCCAGTGCGGGTCCTTGATAGTCCACCGCTAGAGTTTCCTCCGCCTCTTCCTGTTCAGGGTTATTTGCCATAACCTGAAGATGACCATCGGTCAGTGCCAACCGGACACCTCGATATTTTTCATTAGAAAGTATCGAGATACGGCTCAAGACTTCTCGCAGTTCGGTGCGCTCAGCAATAATCTGCTTATCGCCACCCCGAGGAATCACACGCTCGTAGTCAGGGAATTTTCCGTCTACCAGCTTAGAGGTAAAGATATAGTCGCCAGTATTAACCCGAATATGGTTCGCACCTATCACCAGCTGGGCTTGTACATCGCTATCTTCCAGCAAACGCGCCAGCTCCAAAATACCCTTACGGGGTACAATCACCTGCTGCTTAACACTAAGATCCTGATCCACCGCACATATGGATGTAGCTAGGCGGTGGCCATCGGTAGCAACTGTGCGTAGCTGATTATTGTCCAGCTCTAGCAGCATACCATTCAGGTAATATCGCACATCCTGCTGCGCCATCGCGAAGCTGGTTCGATCGATCAAGCGACGCAGCTTATTCTGCTCAATAGGGATCTCAAGGTTGCGAGGACCATCTTCGACATTCGGGAACTCAGATGCAGGCAGCGTAGAGAGAGTAAAACGGCTGCGGCCCCCTTTAATGGTGACTTTTTGTCCTGTCAGAGTCAGCTCAATATCAACATGATCCGGAAGGGATTTACAAATATCCATCAGCTTTTTAGCAGGAACCGTGATAGAACCGGGTTCAGCTTCCTGTTCCAGTTCAATGCGACCCACCATCTCGACTTCGAGATCGGTACCCGTCAGTGACAACTGATTGCCCTCAGCAACCAACAGGATGTTGGAAAGTACCGGTAAGGTTTGGCGGCGTTCCACCACCCCGGCTACCAACTGCAAAGGCTTCAACAGCGCTTCTCTGGATATGGTAAATTTCATCTTATCCTACCCTTCTGATAAGGAGTTCCCTGAGTGAGATTCTGTTCTTCGAAATCAAGAAGATAACAGTCTCAGCAAATTTTTATAGTCTTCTCGAATATCTGTGTCACTTTCTCGCAATTCTGCCACCTTGCGGCAGGCATGCAAAACCGTCGTATGGTCTCGACCGCCATAGCTGTTGCCAATCTCAGGCAGACTATGATTGGTTAGCTCCTTAGAGAGCGCCATCGCTACCTGACGAGGCCGCGCCACAGAACGGCTGCGTCGTTTGGAGTGAAGATCCGATACCTTAATCTTGTAGTACTCCGATACCACCCGCTGGATGTTATCGATGCTGATCATCTTATCCTGAAGTGCCAGCAGATCTTTTAAGGATTCACGGATAAACTCAGTCGTTATGGCACTACCGGTGAAGTGAGCATTCGCTATCACCCGTTTTAGCGCACCTTCTAGCTCCCGCACGTTGGAACGAATCTTCTGAGCAATAAAGAAAGCAGCGTCATGAGGAAGGCGAATTCGCGCCTCCTCTGCTTTTTTCATCAAAATCGCAACCCGTGTTTCCAGCTCAGGTGGTTCAATGGCGACGGTAAGCCCCCAACCGAAACGGGATTTAAGCCTGTCTTCCAGACCGCTGATCTCTTTAGGATAACGATCACAGGTCAGAATCATCTGCTGACCACCTTCAAGGAGTGCATTGAAGGTGTGGAAGAACTCTTCCTGGGACCGATCCTTGCCGGCGAAGAACTGAATATCATCGATCAACAGAGCGTCTACGGAACGGTAATAACGTTTAAAATCGTTGATGGCATTAAGCTGCAGCGCCTTAACCATATCGGCAACGAAGCGCTCAGAATGCAGATACACTATCTTGGCGTTTGGATTACGCTCCAACATTGCAGCACCGACAGCGTGCATAAGGTGGGTTTTACCCAAACCCACCCCACCGTAGATAAATAACGGGTTGTAGGAGCCTCCAGGATTTTCTGCAACTTGCTGTGCTGCTGCCAATCCAAGTTGGTTGGACTTACCCTGAACAAAGGTTTCAAACGTAAACAACCTATTCAGATGAGTCTGATGTCGAACACCACCTTCCACATCAACCTGACGCTTCTTCTTAGCCTGTGATGTTTTTGTCGACTTAGCATCCCAATCTGAGTGCAACAACGTTGACTCTGTATTGACCGCGGATAAAGCAGAAGATGAGGACTGAGGAACAGGAATGGGTGTCGGAGCAACACGCACCGTCTCTACTGCTGCTGACTGGGATGCAATTGGTTGAGTTTTGGGGGTTGAAGAACTTACTATACGGGCCGCTGGTTTTCCAACATCAAGGACTACGTCAGAACCATGATCACCGCCAACCTCAAGCATCAACTCTTTGATTCTCTTAAGGTATTTGTCCGATACCCAGTCCATAACAAAACGGTTTGGGGCAAGCAATTTAAGGTGATTATTTTCATCGCTTTCTGCCCGAAGCGGTCGAATCCAGGTGTTGAACTGCTGGGAAGGGAACTCTTCCTGAAGGCATCCTAAACACTTTTGCCAAAGCTCAACTGGCATCCAACAGTTCCCAATTCCGATGAGTAATTATTTGAACGCATTCTATCGTCAACGGGTGTAGTTATCCACAGCATAAAGGGTGCAAAAAGAAATATTTTTTAGGGGTATAAAATGGGGCGATTATTGCAGTGTACTCAAGGGTTAAATCGAATCTCAAGCCGTTAAATTTTCACCAAAAACTATCCACAACTTAACTTACTCTATAAACACAAATTATCTATAGCTTTATTCACATTTCAATTTCTTGTTTTTTATATCTATTTTCTTGTTATCCCTATCTTTATTAACAAATCAGTCGATTTTTATAAAATTGCAATAGTAGACGTATCCGCAATCTCAGAATAGCTATTCAAGACCTACAGTGGGATCTTCGAATCGCTTCCTACCACCACTACATGCAATTAAAATCCAACAAATCGCTAAATAATGCCCAAATAAACAAAGAAGCCATTGAACTTGGGAAGTGAAATCTTTAGAATCTCCGCTCTTGATTTTTAGGTGGGGCTAACTGTGCCCCGGGTTTAAAGTAGGACAGAGCAATGAAAAGAACATTTCAACCTAGCGTATTAAAGCGTGTGCGCACTCACGGTTTTCGTGCCCGTATGGCAACTAAAAACGGCCGTCAGGTACTGACACGTCGTCGCTCTAAGGGTCGTAAGTCTCTGAGCGCATAATCGAGCTCAGATTGACAATAGACTACCCCATTGAACACCGGCTACTCGTTTCCCCGTAGTTCACGTCTTCTGAACGCCGGGGACTACCGGCAGGTATTCGATGGCGCAAAAGTAAAAGTATCGGATAAGCATTTGCTTATCCTTGCATGCCCGAACCAGCTCTCTCACGCCCGTGTCGGGCTAGTTATCGCAAAGAAAAATGTGAAACTGGCCGTCGACCGCAACCGGGTTAAGCGAATCATCCGCGAATCCTTTCGGTTAACAAGTTCAAGTCTGCCGGACTTGGACATTGTCATACTGGCTAGGCGGGGATTGGGTGAGTTGGATAATCGGACACTGCAACAGCTGATTAATAACAGCTGGCTAAGATTGACTAAGTATTCACGTAAGCAGCTGCGAAAGCCAAATTTATCAAAAACAAAGGCCTGATTTTTTGCCGTTTCTGATTAAATAGCGCAGTATACGGTTTGCTTATTTAACTCACAGAATTTCATCGGCAGATTTAAAGAATGGATATCCAACGTACTATCCTGATCGGCGCCCTTGCAATCATCTCCTACATGCTGGTTCTGCAATGGAATCAGGACTACGGAGAAGTCTCTGAACCGCAAAAGGTCACCTCTGTTTCTTCCCAAAGCGCAGCGCCTGATATTGCCACTCCACCAGGCCTGGATGAATCCGATAGCGCAGAAGTACCTTCTGCAGTAGAAGTAGAACAAGTAGCTACTGCCCAACCCGCAGAGACAGACAGCTTGGCTGTACAATCTGTTGCAGGCCAGCTGATTCGCGTTCAAACCGATGTCTTTAATCTGCTAATTGATCCCTACGGCGGCGATATTATTCACGTTGAGCTGAATGACTACCTCGCTCAATTGGGTGCTGATCAAAAGTTTGTTCTACTAGAACAGAACGACAATCGGATCTATATCGCGCAAAGTGGACTGACCGGACAAAACGGCCCTGACGCTTCCGGAAAGCGCCCACAGTATAAAGCCAACAGCGCTTCCTACTCACTGGCCGAAGATCAAGATCAGCTCCATGTTGATCTGAAACTGACCCAAGAGTCTGGCGTTGTAATCACCAAGCGCTTTAGCTTCCAGCGTGGCAACTACCGAATCAATGTTGAATATCTTGTTGATAACAAGAGCGACCAACCCTGGCAGGCCAGCCTGTTTGGCCAGATCAAGCGTGATGGTAGCGAAGACCCTTCTTCTCAAACCAGCATGGGCATGCAGTCCTATCTGGGACCAGCCTTCTCAAATAGCGAAAACGCTTATGAAAAGGTTAGTTTTGACGACATTGATGACGACAAATACTCCAACAAGACCCAAGCTGGTTGGGTAGCGATGTTACAGCACTACTTTGTTAGTGCTTGGGTACCAAATTCCGAGAAAAGCCATAATTACTTTGCCCGAGTGCGCAACGGTAACTACTTTGCCGGTTTCGTCTCCCCTGCCCTTTCTGTTGCACCGGGTCAGCAAGGTAGCGTCAGTGCTGATCTCTACGTAGGTCCGAAAATCCAAAAACTATTGGAAGCAACCGCGCCTAATCTCGAGTTGACGGTAGACTTCGGCTGGCTGTGGTGGATCGCCCTACCCTTGTTCCTGGCCCTAGACTGGATTCAGGATATCGTTATCAACTGGGGTGTTGCCATTATCCTGGTTACCCTGGCTGTTAAAGCTCTGTTCTTCCACCTGTCCGCTAAAGCCTATACCTCAATGGCTAAGATGCGTGCAGTGAGTCCTGAGCTGACCCGCTTGAAGGAACTCTACGGTGATGATCGCCAGAAGATGTCCCAGGCGATGATGGAACTGTACAAGAAAGAGAAGATCAACCCACTGGGTGGCTGTCTGCCAATTTTGATCCAGATGCCAGTATTTATTGCCCTGTACTGGGTACTGCTGGAAAGTGTTGAATTGCGTCATGCTCCCTTCATACTGTGGATCCAAGACATGTCGGTCATGGACCCCTACTTCGTATTGCCAATCATGATGGGCGTGACCATGTTTATTCAGCAGATGCTGAACCCAACACCTCCAGACCCAATGCAAGCGAAGGTGATGAAGATGCTACCTTTTGTCTTCACCTTCTTCTTCCTGTGGTTCCCAGCTGGTCTGGTACTGTACTGGGTAGTGAACAATATTCTGTCTATCCTTCAACAATGGGTTATTACCCGTAAGATTGAAGCAGCGGGATTAAGCACTAAATAACCGCTAATTAGACTTAACAGGGGCCCCTTCACCGGGGCCTTTTACGTTGTCAGGCCTGTAAAAGTCGAGGGTTAAGGGATGAAGTCACTGGATACCGATACCATTGCCGCGCTGGCCACACCACCTGGTCGAGGCGGCGTAGGCATCGTTCGGATCTCAGGTAACCGCTGCCAAGCCGTTGCAGAAACCCTGTTGGGGCAGTTGCCAAAACCTCGTTATGCCTACTACGGCAGTTTCTTTGACCAACAGGGCGGCCAGATAGATCAAGGCATCGCCCTCTACTTTCCGAATCCCCACTCCTTTACTGGCGAAGATGTGCTGGAACTGCAGGCTCACGGTGGTCCTATCGTTCTCGACCTTCTGCTACAGCAAGTACTAGCTTGTGGGGTACGATTGGCCCGCCCCGGTGAATTCTCGGAACGGGCCTTTCTCAATGACAAACTAGATCTGGCCCAAGCCGAAGCCATTGCCGATCTTATAGACTGCTCTTCAGAACAGGCGGCACGCTCCGCCCTACGTTCCCTACAGGGAGAATTTTCCCAGCGAATTCATGAGGTTGTTGAAGCTCTGATTCAATTGCGGATCTATGTAGAAGCAGCTATCGATTTTCCCGAAGAGGAGGTGGATTTCTTAGGGGATGGCAAGGTATTGGCCGATTTGCAATCTATCCAACAGCAGCTACACAGGCTCCAGGCCGAAGCCCAGCAAGGAGCCATTCTTCGTGATGGTATGAATGTTGTAATCGCCGGCCGACCAAACGCCGGAAAATCAAGCTTACTCAATGCCTTAGCAGGAAAAGAATCAGCCATCGTTACCGATATTGCCGGTACGACCCGCGATGTTCTTCGTGAGCATATCCACATCGATGGCATGCCCCTGCACATCATCGATACCGCCGGTTTGCGGGAAGGAGCCGATGTAGTGGAACAGATCGGTATTGAACGGGCCTGGGAGGAGATTCGCAACGCTGATCGGGTGCTGCTAATGGTCGATGCCAGCAGTACCATCGAAACAGCACCCGAGAAGATTTGGCCCGATTTTGTTAGTCACTTGCCCGACCTCAACAAAATTACGGTGATTCGCAACAAGATCGATCTCAGCGATGAACAGCAAGGCGTCGATAATCTTGCCGACTGTCATCTTATCCGCCTCAGTGCCAAACAGAAACAAGGTGTAGATCTGTTAAAGCAGCACCTTAAATCCTGTATGGGATATGAAAGCACTGGCGAAGGTGGCTTTATGGCACGGCGCCGTCACTTAGATGCGCTTAATCAAACGACCGAATACCTTCTCACTGGCCACCAACAACTGACAACCTTGGGCGCAGGAGAGCTTCTGGCCGAAGATCTACGCCTGGCCCAACAGACACTCTCTGAGATTACCGGTGAATTTACCCCCGACGATCTGTTGGGTAAGATCTTTTCTAGCTTCTGTATTGGTAAGTGAATACACACATACTATATAGATCAATAAATACATTATATTTATACATCCACTCTACTCACCTATAGCATGTAAGTAAGTACACACACTTATCTCTAGTAGCACCTATGCCTACAAAAATCCGCCTGTAAAAGCAGATAAAGATTAAAAATCTATTGTAAGCTTCTAGAACCTTTCGCTTAAAAAATACCCTCTCTAACTCAATGTCATTAATTTGAAATAGAAGCTGCGTACTGTGGCTCTGAATAAGACAACCAAACTGAACTAAAGAGAGTTTAACGATTATGTTAGAAATTAATGACCATATGCGCTTGGTCAAACACGGTAGTGTCGGACAAACCTACTGGGTTGCCCAACAGCGCTCCAACCAGGAATCCAGTTACAAGCGTGATATTTGGATGCCCATCTCCCAGTTGCTGACACCTTCCCAGGCTGAATATTGGCTAAGCGACAACAACGTCTCTGATGAACTGCTCAAGCGCTTCAAAAAGGTTACTTGTCCCCTACAGTAACCTTTAGCGTTTGACGCTTTATTCCTTCACCTTTCTCCCTCTTCTAGAACTTCCCCTTCAGTGCTAAGGATGGTCTGAACAAGTAGCCCCAAACTGTCCGGTTTCTATTTTCAACGCGGAAATACCTCGCTGGATCGTCATTCCGCCTTTTTTGTTACCCGCTGAG
>JAPHRD010000009.1 GCA_026196225.1 Motiliproteus sp. | reverse complement strand
CCGAAAAGCTAAGCTGATCCACGGCTGGTCTCGATTGTTGAAATAGTAGTGTGCCATTGTGCCACGGAATCTAACGGGACTTAATCAGACCTTCCCTAGTACTGGAGCATTCACCTAGCCTATCAATTATAAAAAGCCCCAGACTCACAAGGTCATGCCTCTCTACATGAGAGAAGGTGGGAGAGACAATATTGAGGGCATTTACGATAAGAGGGATACAAATGAACCCGTTAAAGTCACTGCTCGGTGCGCTTTTATTTGCAGGATATATAGGAGGGGTATCTGGTTGTAGCGACGATCACGGACACGGTCACAGCCATACCCCACCGGTTGAGAAGGAGCAATCTACACAACGCCATGATTCCTTGACCAAGGAAAATGACGAAACAAAGAGTCATGGCCATAGTCACAACTAAATAGTGAAACAAGCTGATGGGCAGAAAGCGTGACCTGTACGCCAGTTTGTTCTTTTTACGCCCATGCTGGGCCGGGCCACTCTCATCACTTGGAAGTTTCAATTTCGTTAAAAGAAGCTTTAACATCAGTGCGCCTCAATGAGCGCGTTGAAACGGGCTTCTTGTCGTGACAATTTTATCGCAACAGTGCTCTTGACTTAAAAGCTCAAAACGTCTGCTTTCGGGAAGCCTATTTAGTCAGATTGACAATGCTCTAAGGACGGCTAAGTGCGCGAAGCGGACTTCAGGGCTATAAATACGAGGATCGCCTGAGCAAGCAGAGCAAGACCCACAGCCCATTCCAAAACTAGAACACGCAACAATCAAGTGGCTGCGAGGCCTTAAGATCAGCGCTTAGCCTCACACCAAACCAGCTGCCCACGACGCTGTAGAGTAGCCTCATCCATGCGGTACAGTCGATCCAACAGATGCATTTGAAAACTGCCCGGACCCGCCGACATCAATACCGCTTCTTCCGCTGCCACACCCAATACCAGCAGCGCTTGAATGGCGGCCTCGAAAGGATCTTCGGTTACCGCCAGAAAACCACCCAGCAACGCGGTTGAGGCGCAGCCCATGGCAGAAACGCGGGTTTGCATGGCATCGCCATTGGCAAGCAGCAGGGTACGCTGACCATCGGTAACCAGATCGGTCTCGCCGGACTGAACCACCACAGCACCATACTCCCGCGCCAAGCGTTGTGCACCATTGGCACCGTCATGGCCTGTGAGTGCCTGAATCTCAGCGTAATTGCCGCGAATCACCGATGGACGGCGCTCGATCAAGTCGAGGGCAAAATTGCAGCGATGTGTGGAGGCATGGACAGATACCGGGTCCAGCACCCAGCGTTTTTGGTAATCAGCAGCAGTATCGGTGGCGATATTGATGGCATCACGACGGGTAGCGTCCAGGGTACCGATGTTGACCGATAAACTATCGGCATGGGTGACAAATTCGGCGATCTCCTCGGAGCCAAGGGTCATGGACGACTGAGCACCCACCGCCAGCAGAATATCTGAAGAAAAGTCCATCGCCACGGGGTTGGTAATACATTGCACCCGGGGGCCGGTTTCGGCCATACGAGACAGGGCTTGCGCAGCACTGTTAGCTGCCTCACTGACTACTCTGCCCTGCTGCGATGAGGGAATGATATTAAATGCACTACTCATGGTTCACCTCTGCTGGAGATCTGCTTAAACCAACAGCCAAAGTGCTCACAAGACAGTCATCGTTAACCGCACCCAAGAGGCTGTTTCACACCTACTATTAAAACCCGACACCAACAACGGAATTAGTGCCAGGAAACTATCACAGTTAGTGCCAAAGGCGGCCTATTCTTAGTAAAGGATCAGATCAGGCGATTTGACGATCAAAATGTAAACAACGAACGTAGCAAACTGCCGCAAGAGATCACCATCAATAGCGACAAGGCGATGCGGCGGAAATTTTCTGGAGGTCGCTGCATAAACTGGCGATTGCCGATATAGGTACCCAGGGCAACTGGCGGTAGAAATGCCAGAAACAGCTTTAACACTTCGTCGTTGATCATCCCCTGCCCCACAGCCAGCGAGCAGGTGTAGATATCCAGCAGAACTAGAAAGACGATCAGCGTCGCTCTGGCTGCAGCCGCACTGCCACTGCTGGCCAGGAAGAACACCACCAGGGGTAAACCACCGACACCGGCAGCGCCATTAGCCAAGCCGGAAATCATCCCGGCAGACAGGATCGCCGAGCGTCTATCGCCACAACGGATCTGCAATCCCATCCAGATCAGTACCGCAGCAACCAGAATCACAACCGAAATCAGAATCCGCATCCATTGGCTGGGTAGATTATCCAGCAGCATCAATCCGATTGGAGTAGCGACCACTGCTCCCAAACCGATCCAGCGCACCCTACGCCAATCGATATGCTGCCACAGCGAAGGCAACATGCTGGCAGCGGTAAAGATCTCCACCAAAAGAATGGCAGGAACCACTACCGCCGGGGGAATCATTATGCTGAGGCTGGCCACCGCCAAGGCAGAAAAGCCAAAACCGGAATAGCCCCGAATCAAAGCCGCCAGAAAGACCACCATCAGGCTCAGAATCAACACCGCTAATTCAAGGCCAGCAATGGTCATGGCGAAGCCTCCAGCATTCAAAGAAAAGGGGGATTTAGATACAAAATAGCCGACCCCATTGCGGGGCCGGCCGGCGCACAGACAGGACTCGAGTAATGCCTGCGCGGGGGACTTGCGAGAGCCTGTTTAGCAGTCACAAATGTGACTAAACAGGTCTCTATCAGGCAGCGTTCAGTTTGTACTCAACGCAGTTTCTACCCAGGGCTTCTGCCACTTCTGGGCAGGTGATCTCACCAGCATGAACGTTAAGACCGTTAGCCAGGTGTGGATCGCGACGGATCGCTTCTTCCCAACCCAGATCAGCCAGCGCCACGATGTGCGGCAGCGTAGCGTTGTTCAATGCCAGTGTAGAGGTGCGGGCAACGGCGCCAGGCATGTTCGCCACACAGTAGTGAACCACGTCATCGACGATGTAAGTTGGATCCTGGTGAGTCGTGGCGTGAGAAGTCTCGAAGCAACCACCCTGATCGATAGCTACGTCCACAACAGCAGAACCAGGCTTCATACGACGAACCATATCAGCGGTTACCAGCTTTGGTGCGGCCGCTCCAGGAATCAGAACACCGCCCACAACCAGGTCGGCGCTGAGCACATGTTCTTCCAGTGCCGCTTTGCTGGAATAAACGGTCTGCACCGCTGTACCGAACTCTGCAACCAGGCGACGCAGTACATCAACAGAACGATCCAGAATGACAACCTGAGCACCCATACCGATGGCCATACGTGCAGCGTTAGAACCCACAACACCACCACCGATGATCACAACCTTGGCAGGCTCAACACCGGGTACACCACCCAGCAGCAATCCACGACCCTGCTTGGATTTTTCAAGGCAAGCCGCACCCGCTTGGATAGACATACGGCCCGCTACTTCGGACATTGGCGCCAGCAACGGCAGGCCACCACGGTCAGAGGTCACAGTCTCGTAAGCGATGCAGGTGGAGCCACTTTCCAGCAGATCATCGGTCTGCTCTGGGTCTGGAGCCAGGTGCAGGTAGGTAAACAGCAACTGACCAGGGCGCAGCATCTTGCGCTCTACAGCCTGAGGCTCTTTAACCTTAACGACCATATCCGCTTCGGCGAAGATCGCTTCTGCAGTTTGAGAGATGGAAGCACCGGCAGCAACGTAATCGTCATCGCTGAAACCAACACCTTCACCGGCCTGGGTCTGAACCACAACCTGATGGCCACGGGCAGTCAATTCCTGAACGCTGGCTGGCACCATTCCAACACGGTATTCGTGGTTCTTAATCTCTTTTGGGACACCGATCAACATATCGCGACTCCTGTAAATTTTTATTCGAAGACTGTGAACAAAGCCCGCCGCGATACGCTGGTTTCGGGCTATGGTTCTCTGGGTTAACCCCACTCCAGCACCCCTGGAGCAGTAAGTTCGTTAACGTGTTTCTAGGTTAGGAGTTTGCGGAATCTGCAAATAGAACCAGTTGAACCAGAGCAATAAAGCCAGCCACGAGAAAATCATTAAACCATTGTTTTATTTATAGAAAACAAAACACAAACGGTCTAAGGAATGTCTAAAAAATGTTAGATGAGCCGATAAACAACCGACCAGTAGCAGTGATCGAAATACTCTAGGAATGATCTGAACAAGTGATGTCAAACCGCCCGCCTGTTGTTTTCGACGCAGTATTTAGCTCTCTGCATAGTTATTCCGGCCTTATTTTCAGTCCGATTCTCGATGCCGACATAGCCCGCATCGGCAAAGACATAGGTTTCATCACCATGCAGCAGATGCTCTGCCTGGTTCAGATCGTGCTCATTGGTGGCTGTACACGTCATGCTGTGTACCAAGCCCGATTGGGCATCCACACCGATATGGGCTTTCATGCCAAAAAACCATTCGTTCCCCTTTTTGGTTTGATGCATCTCTGGGTCACGTTTACCTTCCTTGTTCTTAGTCGAGCTGGGCGCCGCAATAATCGTTGCATCCACGATTGTGCCTTGTCGCAACATCAGGCCTTTTTCCTGTAAGTATGCTGATACCAGCTCTAGAATTTGCCGAGTAAGATCATACCGCTCAAGCAAGTGACGAAAGTTCAGGATGGTGGTCTCATCAGGAATACCTCCGCGTGATAGTGAAAGTCCAGCGAACTGGACACGCATGGAGGCAATCTCATACAGAGCTTCTTCCATGGCTGGATCGCTCAGACAATACCATTGTTGCATGCAATGAATCCGTAGCATCGTGCTAAGGAAATGGGATGGACTCCCCCTCCATCGGCATTTATATGCCAGATTGGAAGTTGAAGCTACCAATCAAAAGAGGAGTCCATCATGGAAATTATGCGTATCGGTCTCGATTTGGCAAAGAATGTTTTTGAGGTCTTTGGCGTTGATCAGAAAGAACAACCCGTGCTGCGCAAGACGCTCAAGCGTAGTCAGGTGATGAATTTCTTCGCTCGGATCGATCCGTGTATCGTTGCCTTTGAAAGTTGCGGTAGTGCCCATCATTGGGCTCGAAAGCTCAGCACGCTGGGACATGAGGTGCGGATGATTGCACCTCAATTTGTTTCACCGTACAGGAAGAACGACAAGAACGACCACAACGATGCTGAAGCGATTTGCGAAGCGGCGGGGCGGCCCAGCATGCATTTTGTATCGGTTAAATCTGAAGAGCAGCAAGCCGTGCTCATGGTGCATCGGGTTCGTAGTTTGGTGGTTGGAGAACGCACTTCATTGGTCAACCAGATCAGAGGTCTTCTGAGTGAGTTCGGCATTGTACTCCCTCAAGGCCGCAGTCATGTTCGTAGCCAGCTTCCCCGAATCCTGGAGGATGCTGAAAACGAGCTGCCTGTGCTCGCCAGGCAGGTGTTTGCCAACCAGTACGAGAAACTGTGCGATTTAGACCGGCAGATCGACCAGTATGACAAGCAGCTCGAAGCGCTCGCCCGTTCTGATGAAGATGCTAAGAGACTGATGACGCTCGAAGGCATAGGACCGATTACCGCGACGGCGCTGATTGCCTCTGTCGGCGATATTCACACCTTCAAGAACGGGCGACAGTTTGCCGCATGGCTTGGCCTGGTCCCGAGGCAGTGGTCGACGGGAGGTCGTGCTCGGCATGGCCGAATCACCAAGCGCGGCGATGCCTATTTACGAACCTTATTAATCGATGGCTCGCGCGCAGTGATACGCTATCTGATGAATAAGGATGATCGGAAGAGTCAATGGGTCAAGGCCGTTCGTGAGCGCAGAGGTTTCAACAAGGCGGCTGTTGCACTGGCGGCAAAGCATGCGCGGATACTCTGGGCGATGCTGGCCAAAGGTACAGACTATCAACCAGTGGCAGCTTAAGAAGTTAGCGACGAGGTGAATGTAACGACATTGATGTGATGGCATAACGGGTTGTACCGACGTCAGCAAAACCTGAGTTCGCAGCAGGTCTATGAGACCGGTAAGGAAATGAGGAGCTGGCGGGCGGATCTCCATCAGGGTCCGAGTCGATAAAAACGACTCATCAAGAGACCGGATACAAGCGAGCAGTTAGACCTACATGTCAGCGATCAATGGAGTTGCAAAACCGGGGGAGTCCATACAACCTGCGAATAAGTCCCCCAACATGAGACAATCCGTGCTTTGATTTGCAGAGGGCTTTCCATGGATCACCAACTCTCCTTCGCTGATAGCGAGTTCAAAAACAAGCGCCGCCAAACTCGCAAAGAGAAGTTTCTTGGCCGCATGGAGAATCTGATTCCCTGGTCTCGCTTGGTGGCGGTGATTGAGCCTCACTACCCTAAGGCTGGCAATGGTCGTCGCCCCTATCCGTTGGAGACAGTGCTGCGGATTCACTGCATGCAACACTGGTACAACATGAGCGATCCAGCCATGGAAGATGCGCTCACTGAGATCGCATCGATGCGGATGTTTGCAGGCTTATCTTCTACAAGCTCTATTCCCGATCACACCACGATCATGAACTTTCGTCACCTGCTGGAACGGCATGGTTTGGCGCGCCAGATATTCGAAGAGGTCAGCACTTGGCTCAGCGAAGCTGGTGTCCTGATTAAAGAAGGCACTTTGATGGATGCCACCATCATTGAAGCCCCTAGCTCCACCGATAACAAAGCGGGTGAGCGTGATCCTGAAATGCACCAGACCAAAAAGGGCAATCAGTGGCATTTCGGGATGAAGGCCCATATTGGTGTAGACGCGAAATCTGGCCTGACACATAGCTTCACGACTACAGCTGCCAATGAGCACGATCTTAATCAGGCTGAGAATTTATTACACGGCGAGGAAGAGTTCGTCTTTGCTGACAATGGCTATCGCGGGGTCGAGAAGTGTGAAGAACTCAAAGGCGTGCAGGTCGACTGGCATATAGCTGAGGCTCCTAGCAAGACCAAAGAACTGAGAAAGCACCCGCGAATCAATAAGACCTTGCTGAGCATCGAATACATGAAGGCCAGTATACGAGCCAAGGTTGAGCATCAGTTCCGGATTATCAAGTGCCAGTTTGGCTTCACCAAAACCCGTTATCGCGGGTTGATAAAGAATGACAGCATGCTGGCGATGCTGTTTGCCCTGGCGAACATCGCCCGCGTGGATCAGATGTTGCGAGCGTAGGATTAGTCCGCCTGTTTGCTGGGAAATCAGCATGCAGATGGACAAAAACGAGCAATATTTGGGCGATTAGGAGGCTTGATCGGCAGAGTGGACCAAAAGACGGGACTTAATCGTAGTTACCTTAGGTAAGACCTGATGAAATTAACAAGGAAAAATTGGTAGCAATGCGTTCTCTGTAAACTACTTTGATTCGCTTCTGATCGTCTCAATCTGATCGAGAATATGTGAAAGCTCGGGCCGGTTCTCTTTCAACTCCTCGGTAGTAAGCCCTTCTAACTCGTGGGGAAAGACTAACCAATCAGCACTTTCGTGGATGTAGTAATCGGGAATACGATCGGTTTTGTTTTTCGCTGGCTTAAAGTAGGGGGTGGCAACTCTAATCTCGGGAGTGTTCTTTTTGCAGGCGTTCTTCAGATCAACAATAATCTGCTCGATGCTTAGTCCGGTATCGTGAACATCATCAACGATCAGCAGGCTATCTTCAGATTCCAGGTGTTTTATCAGGTAGGTCAGGCCGTGAACACGCACATGCTTATCACGCTCACCGATGCCGGTATAGCTGGAGGTGCGGATCGCAATATGATCTGACTTAACGTCTAGCACATCCAGACACTCCTGCACCGCAATACCAACGGGTGCGCCCCCGCGCCATACGCCAACAATATAGTCGGGTCGGAATCCACTTTCATAGATATTGAGTGCCAGTTGGAAACTGTCTTCAAGCAGTTGCGCGGGGCTGATAAACGCCTTTTTCATCTAAATCACCAAAACAACCAAAACAACCAAAACAACCAAAACAACCAAAACAACCAAAACAACCAAAACAACCAAAACAACCAAAACAGATCGTGCCCTCTTGCTACTGTTATTCGGAGAAGCAAAAAGGCGCTGCAGTCTACTGCAGGATATCGGATAACACTATTGGAGAATCCATTAGCTACTGGAAACCTCGGTAACGGTCGAAATTGGTCTGTTGTCTGTTACCAAGGCGACGCAATGATAGAACAAATTGCCATTAATCTGCTAAGAAAATCGCCCTATATTTAACGGGCGTCAATTTAAATTGACGAATGGATTTGCTTCTGTTTCTGATCTCTAGAAATTACTATCATCGGTTGATTGGAATTCGAGAACTGGATAAAAGGAGTTAGAGCTTCCAAGTATACGGAATTAAGATGATCAGCCAGCCTCGGGAGATTGAGCCAGTTCCCGGGTTTTCTCGATAAGCACCTTGGCGGCAATATCGAGGGCACCAAACTGCTCAGTGAAATTCAGGCCGTTAGCAGATTCAATCATTCTCCCCATATCTGAAGAAATCAGCCAGGCGTCGCCTCGGGGGTTGGTTTCCAATACGTACAGTTCACCCGTCTCTGCGTCGCGAATAATATCGGTGCCCAGTACAGGTTGATCGGGGAAGGCCTGGTGTGCTTTTTCGGCCAGGGCGATGACATCTTCGTCAAATGCCAAGCTGTATTTGGATGTCTTTTTGTTGGAAACGATCGAGACACCCGTAAAGGCATATTTGGATTCCAGGGGCGGCTTGCCATGGTCCGCTTCACAACGCCAGCAAAGTAGTGTCTTTCCGAAGAGGGTGACGACACGGTAGTTGATGGGCCAAGGGCCAGTGTAGATAAATCGTTGGACGATCATCGGCGCTTTTTGTATTGGGTGTTCGGCGTCGTATTGTTCGGGCTCTTTGTAACGTACACGACCGGTTCGCTTGATGACGATCTCGGCACCTTTGCGTCCGAGTTCGGGTTTAACCACTACGAAGGGGCCCCAAAAATCTAGGTCAAGTTCTGTTTCCGGTGTTAGTTCAGTCCAGTCAGGAACGGAAACGCCTATATCCCGCATACGTTGATTTTGCTCACCTTTGCGGTACTCGAACCCCTGGCAGATCCGGCCCCCTGGCGGTTGGAATTTCTTAATCGGCAGCGGAGATACGGTTAATACTGGCTCTTGGTCTGGCGCTTCAATACCACACCATTCGGTGTCTTTGGTATCAACAATGTGAGTTTTAATATCGGGTGCTTGCTGGCCGATCAGGTCGGCGATGGCGTGGTAGTCAGACAATGCCTGTTTGCTGGGCTGGTGAACCAATATCAAATGCGGCATCTCTTTCTCCGTTGTAATGGACTTTCAGGGACTAGCCATAGGCGCACCACTATAGCCAGCGGCCGGCAACAGTTCTAGAGAATCGATAAGGGTTTCTTGATATCGATGAACTGTGGCTCAGCTGATTACAAGACGGTGTTAATGCTTGGGTGTTACACCGGAGTTGGAGGCCAATTTCTTTTCGTGCTTGATATTGAACATCAGCCGGTCCACTTCGTGGAGCATGGTGGATATATCCAGGTTGGTATCGGCCTGGTAACACTTTGCACCCACGCTGGTGGTAATCGGTGGCAGGCTGTCACGGTATTGTTTGAGGAGATTGAGTTTTTTCTGAATGCGAATAGCTAGATTTTCCAGGTCTTGAGCCTGCTGGACGAAGACCAGAGCTGCAAATTCGTCATCGCCAATGCGGGCAGCGATATCAGAGTCCCGGAGCTCACTATCGAGAGCGTTCGCCAGGGCGATGATAGCCTGATCCCCAGTTTCGTGGCCCAGTTGATCGTTTATGGAGTGCAGGTTGTCGAGATCGAAGTACATCAATCCGAAGGTGTGACCGTAACGTTTGGCGACACTGAGTTTATGCTTCGCTAACGTATCAAAGCCGCGACGGTTATAGATGCCGGTTAGATCGTCGGTGAGACTGAGCTCGTTGAGTTCCTGTTCATTAACCAACAGTTGCAGGTCTGCTTCCATCTGGTGTTGGAAGCTGGAAATGAGTTCAAAATAAGGCTCACGATAATCGCTGGGATGATTATCCATGACGCAAAGTACGCCGAACGGGACACCGTTAGGCCACATCAGTGGCAGGCCAAGATAGGAAACTACACCATCGCCGGAAACTTCTGGAAACTCCAGCCAGCAGGGTTGTTCTATGGCATTGGGGATATAAAGCTCGCGGCACTGATCAATCACCTGACTGTGCAGGGTGCTGCTTTCGTTAGGAATAAATCCGCCGGCCAGATACTGTTCGGACTCCTGGTTGCTACCGACGACGACCTGATATCCCTTGTGGTTGTGCTGCAGGATGAAGCAGGAAGGTGCGTGAAACAACCGGGCGAGCAGGTTGACAGTTTTTTGCCATTTTTCCAAGGATATGGAGCTTAGATCCGCTTCCAGAATCCAGCTGTTGCAATCGAACATCTAGTTTCTCATTTGGGCATTTTGGCCGAGGCAGGGAGCAGCTTGGAGTAAATCCTCTGTTCCCTATTAACAACGGTTACAGTTTAGAAGAGATTGGTTGCAAACGCGAAGTTACAGTCGATATTTCAAACAGACTTTAACCTTATAAAACCTGGTTGTAAATTACTCATCAGAAAGGATAATCTGCATAACCCGTGGAAATCTGAAGGGGTTTTCAGACTGGGCTTTCTACTCTACCCAATCTCGCATAGAAGAAGTGCTAATGAAATCCTGCTGGACTCTCTATACCAACGCCAAATCTGTACAAAATACCGAAGTCCTGCTGAATAAAGTCAGAAAGTATCTGCCCTTCGATCCTATTGAAGTTAGCGTCGATGGTGACCGCTACAGCGGCCATTGTTTGACGTTTCAGCTTCAACATGGCGATATTAACCGCGACGAGTTTATCTATCAGTTGCTATCCCACGGTGAATTGATTGCCAACAGTTGGACTTTGGCAGCTGTCACGAAGAATGCAAAGGGATGGAGTACTCGCTCTCGAATTGCCGGTATTCAGCAGATCGAATGGTGTGAGATTTAGGATGGGTTCTCAATCAGGGCCAGGGTTTCAACATGATAGGTTTGCGGGAAAAAGTCGTAGGGAATGAGCGTTTTCACTCGGTATCCGGCTTGTTGAAAGGCCTCCAGATCCCTGGCCAGGGTGCCAGCGCTGCATGACAGATAGGCGATTCTTTGTGGCTGATAGTGGTTTGTTATCCAGGCCAACAGTTCCGGTTCCATTCCCGTTCGAGGGGGATTGGTATAGAGCAAGCGAGTCTTGCTTCGATCTTCCGACCATTGCTGAAGTTGCGGGATGCGGTGGTGGCAGCTTCCTCGCAGCACAGTGGCTTGAGGTACATTAAGTTGCGCACAGGCCACCGCTTCAGCGCCTAATTCAACACCGGTGCAATCGCCGCCCTTGGCAACCCATCGGCGCAGAGTGCTACCAATCCCGCAATAGAGATCGACTACCTGACTGTCGGGGCTGGGGGCTAAAAACTGATCTGCTTCATATTGGGCGTTGTCTGCGAGTTCAGGGATCAGTTGCTGAAAAGCTGCCGGCCCATAACAGAGACCGTTATTGTCTACCGATCGAGGCTTACCCCAGAGAAGTTGCCACTGGTTTTTGGCAAATACCTTTTTTCCGGCGCTGGGATGGAGATGCAGCCAAAGACCTTCGATGCCTATTTTTTGCAACTCTTGGCAAGTAGCGTCATTCAACCAATCTAGGTTGGGGAGGATTTTCTGTTTTAACACCAGAACCGATTGTTTGCCCGATTGTACCCAGTACGCCAGTGGAAACTGTTCGTAAGGGGGTAGTTTTTCGCAGAGTAAGCGCTGGGTATCACGGATACGGATGCTGTGGACAGGACAATCAGGGATAGCTATTAACTCTTCATCTCGAATCAAGCCGAATTGCCAGCTGTTGTCGATCCAGCGACAGCTTAAACAGACTTTGTCGCGGTAGTTGAAGCGGTCTGCTTCCGCTACGTGGCGGATCGGCTGTAGTTGGTCTGACCAGGGCGCTAGGCGTTTGGCCAGCCACTGTTGCTTCTGTTCAAGACTGTTTTCGAATGGCCAACGGCGGTGAGCGCAGCCGGGACAACGTGGTTCACACCCGGCTACCAAGGGTAGGTGTTGCATAGCGATTAAAATGAGCGGCTACATAAGCCCGTTATTCTCTTCGTCTTCATCAGGTTCTTCCATCTCCAATGACAAAGAGGACTTTTGGGGTTCTGCGGCAGCGGAATCGCCATTCCCATCTGTCTTTGGTTTCTGACTCTTCTCTTTTGTCAGCCGCATTTTAAGTGCCAGATTGTTCTTAGAGTCGGCATTTTTAAGGGCTTCTTCGGCTTTGATCTTTCCTTTGCGCCAAAGCTCGAACAGCGCCATATCGAAGGTTTGCATACCCTGATTACCGGATTTCTCCATCACCTCTTTTATCTCATCAATTTTTCCGCTTTTGATCAGATCAGCCACACGTGGGGTACCGGTAAGGACTTCAATGGCGGCGGCACGTTTGCCGTCTTTGGTAGGGAGCAGACGCTGAGAGACGATTCCTTTCATATTCAGCGACAGATCCAGAAGAATCTGTTTATGACGTTCTTCTGGGAAGAAATTGATAATACGCCCCAAGGCCTGGTTAGCGTTGTTGGCGTGCAGAGTTGAAAGACAGAGATGGCCGGTTTCGGCAAAGGCCAAGGCATATTCCATGGTTTCAGCACTGCGGATCTCACCGATCAAGATAACATCGGGGGCTTGGCGCAGGGTGTTTTCCAGCGCGTCCTCGTAGCACAGGGTATCGCTGCCTATTTCCCGCTGGTTAATGATTGATTCCTTATGTGGGTGGACGAATTCAACGGGGTCTTCGATGGTAATGATGTGGCCGGCGCTATTACGGTTACGGTAGTCGATGAGGGAAGCCAGTGAAGTTGATTTACCCGAACCAGTGCCGCCTACAAACAGAACCAGGCCGCGTTTCTCCATAATCAAGTTGGAGAGCACTGGTGGTAAACCGAGGGATTTGTAATCAGGAATATCGGTGGCAATGGAGCGAATTACCATGGACAGTTCGTCACGCTGGCGGAATATATTGACACGAAAGCGTCCCAATCCCGGTTTGGATAGCGCCAGATTCATCTCCGGCTTATCTTCAAACTCCTGAATCTGCTTCTCATTCATGATGGCGTAGGCGATCTCTTTGATACGACCACGTGCCATAACCTGGTCTGATAGAGAAATCATACGGCCGTGAACTTTGGAGCTGGGGCGAGCGTTGGTGGAGAGGAAAAGATCGGCGCCTTCAAGTTCAACCATCTTCTCGAGATACTTATCGAGTTCTTCGCGCATATTCTGTCCATGTAATAGATAAGTAGAGGTGAATCTAAGTGTATGCTTAATTGCGGCTTAGTCTCCAGTACCTAGGGTTAATTTAGTGATCTAAATCTAACCAATACTATTTATACCGTTATCTTGTTTTGTGGTTAGTACTTCTGGTGTGGTTAATGGGAACTCAATGGGTGTTGCCCGGTCGGTTTCAGTAGGGTTGGTATGTTTGTGTTCATTCATTGATGTTGTAGATATCCCGTACCACTGTTCCAGATCATGGTTTTCAGCGTGGTGGTGGCGTTACTCTAGAGCGAATTCTCGTGTTTACTATACTGCCAGCAGCCAGACAGGAGTCTCTATGCTAAACGGTAGCCCTTCGCCAACCACTGCTTCCACCGCGAGTCATAGTCTTGAGCATGAACTGATTGAAAAATTGGTGGCCGAGATTGAAACCGTGGTGCTGGGTAAAAATCATCAGATCCGCCTGGCATTGGCCTGCCTGTTTTCTCAAGGTCATCTATTGATTGAAGATCTTCCCGGTATGGGAAAGACCACCTTGGCTCATAGCCTGGCTGCTGTTTTGGGATTTAGTTTCAAACGGGTGCAGTTCACCAGTGATCTCCTACCGGTGGATATAATTGGTGCCGCTATTTTTGATAGTCACAAGCAACAGTTTCAATTCCAACCGGGGCCGGTATTTTCTCAGGTGCTGCTGGCGGATGAGATTAACCGCGCAACTCCTAAAGCACAGAGTGCATTGCTGGAGGCGATGGAGGAACGTCAGGTATCCGTAGACGGTGTTAGTCATCCTCTACCCGAACCTTTTTTTGTAATTGCCACTCAGAATCCGGTCAGCCAGACAGGTACCTTTCCGCTGCCAGAATCGCAGTTGGATCGCTTTTTGATGCGCATTGAGTTGGGCTATCCCGATCCCCGGGCAGAACGCCAGATGATGCAGGGGAGTAACCCTCGCCTTCGCATCGATCAGCTAAAAGCTGTTTTAACCTTGGAACAGCTAAGGCAGATTCAACATCGAACCGAACAGATTCATCTCTCTGAACCAATACTGGATTACATCCAACGCCTCGTTCATTTCAGTCGCCAATGTGGAGACTTTGATCTGGGACTTTCACCTCGCGGTGCCCTGGCGTTGATTCGTAGTGCTCGCTCCTGGGCTCTGATGGAAGGGCGGGAATATGTGATCCCAGAGGATGTTCAGCAAGTTCTACCCTGTGTCGCCGAACACCGGTTGCGGGGCGGCAGTAATCACACAACCCACCGAGGCGCCAGTCTGACCCGACAGATGCTGGATGCGGTGGACGTGCTGGAATAACCGGCCAGAGTATTGCCAATGTTCTCCTTATTGCGACGTCCACGGGCCATTTTTCAGCAATGGTCTGAAGATTGGCTGAGTCGGCGTCTGCCAAAAAGCCGTTCTTTAACACTTAATCAGCGGCGCATCTTTATTTTGCCAACCCGGGATGGCCTGGGATATCTCATGATGCTGACGGCGATCTTTATTGGCGGTATCAACTATGCCAACAGCCTGATGTTGGGAATCGCTTTTCTGCTGGTCAGCCTGTTTTTGATCTCGATCTTACATACTTACGGCAACCTGTCGGGTTTACAGATCAGTGCCGGACGTACCGAAAACGCGTTTGTTGGTGAAGACGCCGTGTTCTGGCTTAGTTTGCAAGGGGCAGCCAAGCAACAACATGAGTCTATTCGCTTAACCTGGCAATCCGGAGCTGGTGAGCTGGTGGATCTGATTGAGTCTCCCCAGCAGCAGGTGCGGATGCTGTTACCTGTACATCAACGGGGGCACTTTTCTCCGAAGCGGCTAAAAATAGAGACCTGCTTCCCATTGGGGTTGTTGCGAGCATGGAGTTGGATCGATATGGATATGAGCTGTCTGGTATATCCAAAGCCGATCAAAAATGCGTATCCAGAGAGTCTGTACCGCAACGGTGAAGAGGGTGATCAACTGGTGCAAGAGGGCAGCGATGATTTTGACGGTTTGAAGGATTACGTCGCCGGAGACAACCCCCGTCATATTGCCTGGAAAAATTATGCCCGCAGCGGTGATCTCTACTCCAAGGTCTTTGTCGGCTACGAAGATCACGAACGTTGGCTGGACTGGCAGGCCTACGGAGATGAAATCGAATTGCGTTTATCCAAACTCAGTTATTGGGTCGTGCGTCTTAGGGACCAAGATCATAGTTTCGGATTGCGTTTGCCGGGAATAGAGATTGCGCCGGGACGGGGAGAGCAGCACGCTCGCCACTGCTTGGAGGCTTTGGCGCTCTATCAAAGTCAGGTACTGACTGATGGATAATAGCTATCAGATTCCTCGCAACAGCCTGATCTGGCTGCTGGTGTCGATGTTTGCGGGCATCGCACCCCATATGACCCGTCTGCCCATCTGGTTGATCGCGGTCTGTCTGCTGTGTGGTGGCTGGCGAGTGATGGTCTATCGAAGCCGGTGGCGTTTGCCTTCACGTTGGGTCAAAGGTGTGTTGGTTTTTTCTGGCATTGCAGCGGTGCTGGGACACTATGGCACCCTATTGGGTCCAGAGGCGGGTACCGCCTTATTAATTTTAGGGTTCTGTTTTAAATTGCTGGAAACCCACAGTCGTCGCGATGCTTTCGTGGTGGTGGTTCTAGGTTTCTTTGTGGTGGCTACCGCTTTTTTCTATCAACAATCGATGGTTGCTGCAGGCTACATGCTGTTTGTCTGTTTCACCATTGTTGCCGCCTTGATTGGTCTCAACCAGACCCCGCTGCAAACACATCCCGGACGCACGGCCCGGCGGGCCGGGATCTTGATGCTACAAAGTTTGCCGCTCATGGTGGTGCTCTTTATTTTCGTACCACGAGTTACGCCTTTGTGGTCCCTTGATATCGGTTCCGGTCATGCCAGAACTGGGCTCAGTGATCGTATTACTCCGGGAGATATCGCTCAGCTGAGCCGTTCTCCAGAGCTGGCGTTCCGGGTCCAGTTTGATCAAGCTCCGCCAGATCCTTCACGGTTGTATTGGCGAGCGCTGGTGATGGATCAATATGATGGGGCGACCTGGAGCCGGGGCGATTTGGACATGGACCAGGAACCCATGGCGGTTGGTGTTCGTTCCAGAAAGCCCTGGCAGTCACAGATAGCCCTACGAGGAGAGCGCTACAGCTATCGGGTCATCATGGAGCCTACCGATCAACGCTGGTTGTTTGCACTCAATGCAGCGTCTTCGACCGATACCGATCTACTACAGACGCGGGATTTTCGATTATTGGCCGACCGCCCCATCAGTCAGCCGTTCAGCTATGCGGTGGTTTCCCATCTTAATTACCAGTTAGATGTCCGCCTACCTAATTGGTTAGCCCAGAAAAACACCCAGTTGCCAGCGGCTGGGAATCCTCGTGCTAGACAGTTGGCACGCCAGTTGGCGCAACAATCTTCCAGTGTGGAGCAGTTGGTGGGACGGGTGTTGAAGTTATTCCAAGAGCAGGCGTTTATTTATACCCTGCGTCCACCGCGACTGCAGGGAGATCGAATTGATCAGTTTCTGTTCGACAGCCAACAGGGATTTTGCAGTCACTACGCTGGAGCTTTTGTCTACCTGATGAGAGCGGCAGGGGTACCGGCCAGGGTGGTTGCAGGCTATCAGGGTGGAGAGATGAATCCTTTGGGTGACTATCTATTGGTTCACCAGTTTGATGCCCATGCCTGGGCCGAGGTCTGGATTCCACAAAAAGGTTGGAGTCGGGTTGATCCTACGGCTGTCATTGCGCCGTCGCGGGTGGAGCAAGGGGTTGAGCAAGCATTGGCCTCAGAGCAGAGCTTTTTGGAGGACAGTTTCTTTTCCCCGGTTCGTTATCGAAATGTTCCATGGATTAGCCAAATGCGGTTGGCGTTGGATTATATCAACTTCGCCTGGCATCGGTCGGTGTTGGGCTACGATGTCAAAGTACAGTCCCAGTTTCTATCTCGCTTTTTGGGTGAGATCGACATTCACAAGTTGGGTTATTGGATGGTGGGGATGGTCGGGGTGACCCTAGCCGTACTGTCGATAGTATTATTCTGGCCTAAAATAGGACGATCCCGAGACCCCTTACTGGCGTTGTATCTGCGTTTCTGCCGCAAAATGGCCAAGCGCAAATTGGCTCGTGAAAATGGTGAATCACCGGGCGACTATTTGTTGCGTCTGCAACAACGCTGGCCCGATAAAGCGGCTCAGCTGCAAGAGCTAACGAATTTGTTTAGCGAAGGGCATTATGGAGATCAACGAAATGGCGATAAGCATAGTGGGACCAGAGGATCTCAGCAGCGACAGCAGCGGATCAAGGTGATTTTAAAAAGTCTTTAGGTTAGGGCTGGATATTAGATACGAAAATCGCCCAGACGAGTCTGGGCGTTTTGGGATTGGATGGGACCTATTTAAGCTTTTCGATATCGTCGCGCAGGTCACGGATTTTGTTCGCCATGACCTTTTCAAGATGTTCTAGATCGTTCAGTAGACGGGCCTTCAAATCAGTGATTTCGTGTTCGTGTTGCACCAGTTTGTGGAGCTCATCAATTGCCTTCATCAGGAACGGTGACATCTCAGCAAACTCTTGGTACTTGTTCTGACTGCTATCGACTCGGTGAGTATGTGCAGCTCGGCCGAACTTGAACTTTTTGCTTTTTGGCAGCAGGGAGCTTTTTCCCCGCTTGAAGTAAATCTTCAACACATCCTGATCAACTTCCTGGCGCAGGCTGTATTTATAGATCTCTTCGATACTATCTTCAGCAACACCCATTTCAGTCAGGGTCGGATACTCAGACATGGTTACATCCCTTCTATTTCACATCATCGGAAAGGGGAGGCCGATATTGCGGGAGCAACGGCAATTTCCCTCTAAACTCCATCAACTTTAGTCTACAGCCAGCAAAAAAGATAATGCTTTTAGTGAGTTGTGCTCAATATATTTGACGTGTGGCAATTGAAATACGCATTTGCAAAATATAGCTTAGCTTTCCTAAGTGAGATCGCTTTGTTTGCGATTTAACCAACGGTTTCTCTCAGGTATAATGGTTGCTCTTTTACAAAGCGGTACCCCCATGCAAGCAGCTATCCCCCTGAACGCCTATTCCCCGAAAAACCCGGTAAAACCTGCACCTTTTCTGCCAATGTCACGACAGGAAATGGATGCTCTGGGTTGGGATGCCTGTGACATCATATTGGTTACCGGCGATGCATATGTGGATCACCCTAGTTTTGGCATGGCGGTGATTGGGCGCTTGCTGGAATCGGAAGGTTTTCGGGTGGGGATCATTTCTCAGCCCAATTGGAAAGACAAACAGGATTTTATGAGCCTGGGCCGGCCCAGGCTGTTCTTCGGTGTAACCGCCGGCAATATGGATAGCATGATCAACCGCTACACGGCGGAAAGACGGTTACGCCATGACGATGCCTACACTCCCGACGGTGAAGGTGGCAAGCGCCCTGATCGTGCGGTGGTGGTTTATTCACAGCGTTGTCGAGAAGCCTACAAAGGCATTCCGCTGATCATCGGCGGAATCGAAGCGAGCCTGCGCCGTATCGCCCATTACGACTACTGGTCGGATAAAGTACGACGCTCGGTGATGCCCGATTCTAAGGCCGATCTGCTGCTTTTCGGAAATGCCGAACGAGCCCTGTTAGAGATCGCACATCGCTTGGATGAAGGTGAAAGTATTGATCAACTGACCCAGATTCGTGGCACTGCCGTGATGTGTTCGCAGTTGCCCAGTGACTGGAGCATGATCGACTCTACCGACGTTGACCTTCCAGGGGTGGTGACGCCGATCGCGAACCCCTATGAGTATCAGGATTCCGGCTGTGAGTCTGGAGAGGGACCGACAAAGGAAGAGAGTAATGTTCAACCGTTAAAAATAGAGCCTCATGTTGCCCGCCGCGACAAGATCTGCATCCGCTTGCCCACTTACGAGCAGGTTAAAGATGATCCGGTTCTCTACGCCCATGCTTCACGGGTTATGCATCTGGAAACCAATCCCGGAAACGCGCGGGCGTTAGTTCAGCGATATGGTAATCGTGACCTCTGGGTTAATCCGCCACCGATTCCTTTAACCACGGCTGAGATGGATCGGGTATTTGATCTGCCTTACGCGCGGATTCCCCATCCCAGTTATGGTAAGGCAAAAATTCCTGCCTACGACATGATCCGTTTCTCCATCAACATTATGCGCGGTTGTTTTGGCGGCTGTACCTTTTGCTCTATTACCGAGCATGAGGGGCGGATTATTCAGAACCGTTCGGAGGACTCCATCATCCGCGAAGTGGAGGCGATCAGAGACAAGGTGCCTGGTTTTACCGGCACAATTTCCGATTTGGGTGGTCCCACCGCCAACATGTATCGACTGGCTTGCAAGGACGAGAAGATCGAAGCGGCCTGCCGCCGTCTCTCCTGTGTCTATCCAACCATTTGCGTCAATATGGGTACAGACCATAGCTCATTGACCAAGTTATATCGTCGGGCCCGAAAGATCCCTGGTGTGAAGCGGATATTGATAGCGTCAGGGCTACGTTATGACTTAGCGGTGGAAGACCCGGAATATATGCGGGAACTGATAACCCATCATGTGGGTGGCTATCTGAAGATAGCGCCAGAGCATACCGAAGATGGTCCTTTGACCAAGATGATGAAGCCGGGCATGGGAACCTACTACCGCTTTAAGAAAATGTTCGAGCGCTTTTCCAAGGAAGCGGGCAAGCAGCAGTTCCTCATTCCCTATTTCATCTCTGCCCATCCCGGTACCGAAGATGCCGATATGGTCAATCTGGCCGTCTGGTTGAAAGAAAATAATCTAAAGCTGGACCAGGTACAGAACTTTATACCGTCTCCTATGTGTAACGCCACGACTATGTACCATAGCGGCAAGAATCCTCTGAAACGGATTAATCGTAGTAGCGAAACGGTGGTGATCCCTAAAGGCATTCGCCAACGTCGATTGCATAAAGCGATCTTACGTTACCATGATTCAGAAAACTGGCCGCTGATTCGCGAAGCTCTGATTAAGATGGGCCGCCGGGAGTTAATCGGGCGAGGACCTAAGTGTTTGGTCCCCCCCGGAGAGGTCGCCAAACAAAGTAGGAATACACCTTCCCGTAGCCGAATTAACAGCGGCGGAACTAATCAAGCCAATATTGACAGGACTAGAACCAATAGAGCTACTGCCAGCAGAGCTAGTACCAATAGAGGTAGCAGCACTAACAAAGCTAGCGCCAATACCAGTAAAAGTGCCAGTAAAAGTGCCAGTAAAAGTGCCAGTAAAAGTGCCAAACGGGGACAATCTGCGGGACGTACAAACTCAAAATCCGCCCACTCTTCAACCAATAGCGGTCGTTCCCACCGCAGATAGGCGGGTGTCATTATTCTTCGGATAGGGAATGTTCAGCGGATAGATAGATCGCTGAACAGAAACCGTACCTTATTGGCGCTCGAGTATTGTCCGATGAATCTTGGATCTGCATGATCACCTCCTGATAGGGGGCGTGATCACTGCAATTCCTCCCGTTCCCTAAGACAAAGTCCGATGTCCTTGGCATCCAACGTTTGTATTCTTGAAAGCTTTCTCGATTCTCAGAAGCAGGCCCAGCAGCGACCCCTTTGCTTTAACAAATAGCCTTTATTTTTTACTGTAATAGGGCTGCAGGCATCGGTTGTTGGTTGCAGAATAGAACTGGCGGGGTGGTTTGGCCTGTGCTCTAATTGCTTCAACGAAAGCGTTTGCATCTACTTGCGTTCCTGGAGCTAAATTTAATGAATAACAATGGTTTAGCCTTTAGTATCGCCAAAACTATCAACGACGGTTTTGACGGTTATCGCGGAAAGTTCGAGCAGATATCTGCAGGTGCGCAGCAGCGTTTTGAGTCGGCAGATTGGCTGGGCATGCAGCAAGCTTGTACCGACCGGGTTGACCTCTATGATCTGTCCGTTAGCTTAATTACCGCAGCGGTGCGGGCCATTGCCGCAGATCTGGCAGAAGATGTGCCTACTTGGCAGGAGGCTAAACGGGCATACACCAAGCTGATCATGGAGCGCACCGACGGTGAGCTTGCGGAAACCTTCTTCAATTCTATCTATTGCCGTACCTTTAAGCACAAGGCGATCGACGACAGCAAAATTTTCGTTCGCACCCGTTTGCCCGCCGATTGGGAACCACCGGAAACCGGGATCACCAACCACTACCCCTTGGAGGGCAACTTAGCCAAGCTGATTTCTCGAATTCTTAATGATTACGCCTTCAACATTCCCTACGAAAATAAACGCAGGGATGTAAGTAACATCATTCGTAATCTGCGAGAGAATCCACACCGGGTTCTGACCATGAATACCGGTGCTCGCCTGGAAATCATCAAGTCAGTGTTTTACCGCAATAAGGGTGCCTATATCGTTGGTAAGGCGGTCAGTGGTGACGGCAAGGTCATAACCCCCTTTGTGTTACCGATTCTAAACAACGAACAGGGAAGCGCTTATGTGGATACACTGATTCTCGATCCGGATGATGTCAGTGTGATATTCAGTTTTACTCGCTCCTATTTTATGGTGGAAGCGCCTATACCCTTTGAGTACGTGCGCTTTTTGCACAAGCTGTTGCCGGGCAAGAAGATCTACGAGGTGTACAGCTCCTTTGGTTTTTATAAGCACGGCAAGACCATGTTCTACCGGGATTTTCTCCAGCATATGGAAAATACCTACGATAAATTTATTATCGCTCCGGGGGTTAAAGGGATGGTGATGACGGTGTTTACCCTGCCGTCGCTGGATTGCGTGTTTAAGGTGATCAAGGATCGTTTTCATCCCACCAAGGATATGACCCGGGAAACCGTTAAAGAGAAGTACCGGCTGGTAAAACGACACGATAAAGCCGGTCGAATGGCGGATACCCAGGAGTTCAGTAACTACAGTTTTGAGCGCTCCCGTTTTTCCGACGAGCTGTTGCAGGAATTGCTTGAGGTGGCCGCAGAAAGTGTTGAGGTTACCGACGATAAGGTGATCGTTAAGCACCTGTGGGTGGAGCGGCGGATGATTCCCCTCAATATTTTTATCGATAACGCCGATGAGAGTGAATTACGCGGCGCGATCAGTGAGTACGGCAACGCCATCCGGCAATTGGCGGCTGCCAACATCTTTCCCGGTGATATGCTGTTTAAAAACTTTGGTGTTACCCGTCACAAGCGGGTGGTGTTTTATGATTACGATGAGATCTGCTATCTGACGGAATGTAATTTCCGCCGCATACCGGAAGCTCAGACACCGGAGCAGGAGATGGCCAGCGAGCCCTGGTATTCTATTTCACCGGAAGATGTTTTCCCTGAGGAGTTTGCCATTTTTCTTACCGGACGGCGTAGGCGTGAAGTGGCAAAAATCTTTAACGAACTGCACTTCGATATTTTTGATGCTGATTACTGGAAAGAGCTGCAAAGCACTATTAATCGGGGCGAGGTGATGGATGTTTTTCCTTATCGAAGAAAGAAACGGTTCTGTCGCTTAGCTGGGCGAAAATGTCGATAGCAGGGCAGAGAAGAGGCGGGGGATATGCCGCCCCCGTGGTGCCGAGGGCGGCGGGGAGGGGTTTTAAACTTTTGTGACGTTTGCTGCCTGAGGACCTTTTTGACCGTCGCTGATCTCGAAAGAGACCTGGTCACCATCCTGTAGACTCTTGCGTCCGGTACCATTAATGGCACTGAAGTGGACGAATACATCCGGGCCGCTTTGCTGTTCGATAAAGCCAAAACCTTTATCATCATTGAACCACTTAACGGTTCCGTTCATTACCTCTGACATACTCTTGTAACTCCGATTATTCTTTTAGGCTGCAGGCCAAGTTTTCTTGTTATGCTGTTTCATGGCTTGGACACGTTTTTAATGGATGGGTCGTGGCAGGGCTAACGATCTTTCCAAGTAAATAGGTGCTGTCAGAAAACAACAGCACACGAGCTTAACCCAATGCAGGTTTGTTAACAATAATCATTATTTTATTTGCAACTGTTTTTTGATTGTTTTTTGCTCTGCACTATTTGCCTGACAAATAAGGGTTTTTCGCTAATTTATAGTCCGACAATGTATAGAGGATAAACGTGTTTGGTCATTGGCACTTGATAGCGCAGGTGGGGATTTAAGCGTGAACTACCTGGCACATCTCTATTTTTCTGAGCCGAGCATGGAATCCAGGGTCGGAAATCTGATGGGGGACTTTGTTAGGGGCGCTATCCCCTGCGACCGTTCTCAGGCTATTCGTCGAGGAATTTGGTTGCACCGCAAAATTGATGCATTTACCGATCAACAGGCCTATTTTTTGCGCAGCAAAGCCCGTTTTAGTGCAGATCGGCGACGGTATGCCGGAATTATTCTCGATGTTACCTACGATCATTTTCTAACTCAGCATTGGTCAACTTTCAGCGATTCCAATCTGCAACATTTTATCGATCAGTGTTATCAGGAACTACTTCAATCAGCAGACGAGATGCCGGAAAAAATGGCTAGAGTAGTCCGTGCAATGGCGAATCAGGATTGGTTATCCAGCTATCAGCAGATCGAAGGTGTGGGCTTTGCTCTGGACCGGATGTCTCAGCGCTTTAAACGCCAGACTCGATTGTTGGGCAGTGGCTCTGAGCTGGTACAAATCTATGATGATTTGGAATCCGATTTTTTACAGTTTTTTCCGGTATTGATGGACTATGTCGCCGAGCTGAAAAACAGCGATATCTATCTTTGTGCCGAGTTCTAATGGACCTTTTTTGTAACTGTTTGCGAATAGTCGGAACAACACGCTAGAGGTTGTTCCGACTCAGTTCCTATCCATCCACTCCCATATTGACTGATTGAGAATCTTTCTCACTGATTGGTCTATAGTGAAAGCATTGCCATCAAATTGGCCTTAAGGGAAAGGTGTCGTTATGAGTGAGTGGCAACAGGGACTTGTCTTGGATAATCTGCGCTGGAATGATCATCTTCATTCCCTGCGCATCGAGGTAGAAGGTATCAGCTTCAGTGCTGGCCAATACACCCGACTGGCGCTGGAAGTAAATGGCGTAAAAGTGGCGAGGCCCTACTCCTTTGTAAATCCTCCCCATCAGCAGGTCCACGAATTCTATTTCAATAGCGTGCCCGGCGGGCCTCTTTCCAATCGTCTGATCGCCATGGAAAAGGGGGAACCCATCTTGGTTTCCAGTAAAACAGCAGGCTTTCTCACCCTGGATGAAGTACCCGCTGGTCGTCACTTATGGTTGCTGGCTACTGGAACTGCAATAGGACCTTTTCTTTCCATTCTTCGTGCTGAACAGCCCTGGCAGCGATTCGAGCGGGTAGTTCTAAGCTATGCGGTACGCCATCAGCAGGATCTCAGCTATCTGAAGGTGCTGGATCAAATCAAAGATAGTCATCCCAACCAATTTACCTGGATACCTTTTGTGAGCCGGGAATCGGTGGCCAACGCAATGGCTGGTCGAATTCCTGCAGCAATCGATGATGGTTCCTTGGAAGATCTTCTTGATATGGAACTCGATGATCAGACTAGTCAGGTGATGATCTGTGGTAACCCCGAGATGGTCAAAGACTGCATAAGCTCCCTAAAGTCCAAGGGACTGCGCAAGAATCTGCGTCACACCCCTGGCCATATTACTGTTGAGCGATACTGGTAAGCCCTTTGGCTCCGAACCTGTAGAGTTGCCTTGCAGGACTATCTCCATCACCATCTGCCCGCTACAATGCAGCGATCAATCTCGATAAGGGAAAGGGATGCTGCATCGACTCTGGCTCAGTTTTTTTGTGATCGCATTTGCTGCGGGTTGCTTCCAGTGGTTGTGGTTGGATGACGCAGCGGTCTTTCAGCGGATCGTTCAGTCCACCTTCGATATGTCCAGTTTGTCGGTGGAGCTGGCGATCGGTTTGATCGGAACGCTGGCCTTCTGGTTGGGAATTATGAAACTGGCTGAGGCCAGTGGATTGGTTGCCCGGTTGGCAAGAGCGCTCAGCCCGCTATTTAGTCGGCTGATGCCGGAAGTCCCCCCCAATCATCCAGCCATGGGCTCGATGACCATGAATCTTTCTGCCAATGTGCTGGGGTTGGATAACGCAGCGACACCTCTGGGTCTGAAAGCGATGCAGGACCTGCAGCAACTGAATCCTGTAAAAGATACTGCCAGCAATGCCCAGATTTTGTTTTTGGTCCTCAACACCTCGTCGGTGACCCTGTTTCCGATCACCATCTTTCTGTATCGAGCCCAGCAGGGCGCCAGCGATCCTACCTCGGTGTTTATTCCTATCTTGATTGCCACTTGCTGCTCCACGCTGGCGGGCTTACTGATGGTTTCCTGGGTCCAGAAAATTAGATTATGGGAGCAGGTGACGCTTCTCTATCTGGGTGGATTTGTGGCCTTGCTGTTGGCCTTTATCGGCTATTTTTCTACCTTGACCATTGACGAGCTACAGCGGCAATCCTCGCTGGTAGGCAATCTGCTGATCTTTTCGGCGATTGTCGGATTTCTGCTCTGTGCCCATCGCAAAGGGATCAATATCTACGAAACCTTTATCGAGGGAGCCAAGCAAGGCTTTGAGGTGGCCATCACCATCATCCCTTACCTGCTGGCGATGCTGGTGGCCATTGGCGTACTGCGGGCCAGCGGCGCTCTGGATGGATTTGTATGGTTGTTGCGGGAATTGATCGTATTCGTGGGATTAGATGGCCGGTTAGCTGACGCATTGCCGACGGCAATTATGAAACCCTTTTCCGGGTCTGGTGCACGCGCCATGATGTTGGAAACCATGAACAGCCATGGCGTCGACTCCTTTGCCGCCTATCTGTCATCCGTTATCCAAGGTTCAACCGAAACCACCTTTTACGTGCTGGCGGTGTATTTCGGTTCGGTGGGTATTCGCCATAGCCGCCACGCCATAGTCTGTGGTTTGACGGCTGATCTGGCAGGAATAATCGCCGCGATTACTGTGGGCTACTGGTTCTTCGGTTAGTTGATGTGGATTAGAAGCTGTTTAGTCAGGGGCTCGTTTACTCTTCTTGACGTATTTGATGGCGTCATCCAAAGCTTTGGAGATTTTGTCGGACATCTCTTTGTGTTCTGTAGGAGATAGATAGAAAGCCATATCAATTTCATGTCGATAGTAGCGTGGTGGGAGGTGGTTCAGCGCGACGCAGGCCACATCTTCAAGAAACTCGGAATCAACATCTTCCTCTTTGGCTATTCGTTCGGCCAGCGCATCGGTGACCATCTTTTCATAGTAGTTGTGAATATTTTCGCCAATAGACATCGCAAGCCCCTTATTGCCTGAATATGGAGGAGTCATGGTCGAGTTTGGCGACGGCTAATTCTGCAGTCGCGACCATTATTCTTGCTGATAGTGTAGAACACTCTGTTTCAGGGGTGTACCCAATTATTGCATTTACTAAGGGCCTGTTTACACTTAGCCGTTAATTTCATCAGTGTAACCAGGCCCTTACCTAAGTCACTGATCAACAACATTGTTTAATAGCGGAGTTGGGCATGAGCACCACCATAGAATTTTACTACGATGTCTTGAGCCCCTACGCTTACATCGCTTTTCGCCGCTTGCCGGGCATGGCAAAACGGCTTAACGCTGAGCTGCAGCTACATCCCGTCTCGTTACCAAAAATACTGGAACTGGCCGACAATACCCCCCCGGTGCAGGTGCCTTCACGCTTGGCCTATATTAAGAAGGATGTGCCCGCATTGGCGCGCTATTACGGTATCCCGCTGAACTGGGCCTCGCGATTTCCTAGCCGCACCGGCCGAGCGATGTCAGTGCTGTGTTGTGTTGAAGGTGAGCAGAGGAAAGAGCTTAGTCGCAAGCTGTTTGATGCCTATTGGATAGAGGGTATGGATCTGGGCGATGAGGAAACCTTGGTATCCTTAGTGGGCGAGGATCTGGTTGAGCAGGCATCACAAGAATCTGTGCGCCAACAGCTGGATGAATCAACAGCCAAAGTGGTGGAGCGGGGAGCCTTTGGTGTGCCCACCTGTTTCGTGGGTGACGAGATGTTTTTCGGCAACGATCGCTTATTTATGTTGCAGGTCTATCTCAATCAAGAATGACCGATCTGAGACTAACTACGTTCCTCCATATCGAAGTATACTGGCAGTTTTAGTGCCCATGAGAATGACTAAGAAATGAGCAAATACTGGAGCCCCTCGATCCGCGATATCGAACCCTATGTGCCTGGTGAACAGCCCAAGGGTGGTCCGATCATTAAACTGAATACCAACGAGAATCCTTATCCTCCATCACCAAAGGTGGCTGAAGTGCTGAGGGATTTTCCTGTTGAAAAATTGAAGCTTTATCCTGATCCCGATGCTAGCGAGTTAAAGCAGTCTTTGGCGGATTATTACCAGCTATCAATGGATAATGTCTTTGTTGGAAATGGCTCTGATGAGGTTTTAGGCCTGTCGTTTATGGCGTTTTTTCGTCAGGTCTGGCCCATCCTCTATCCCAATCATACCTACAGCTTCTATCCCGTTTACTGCAATCTGTTTGGCATTGAATATCGAACTGTTCCATTGAAGCCGAACTTTTGCATCGACGTGGAAGAGTACGACACCGCCAATGGTGGCATCGTTATCGCCAATCCTAATGCGCCTACCGGCACAGCTTTACCCCTGGCTGAGATTGTACGGCTGCTGGAGTTTAACCGAGAATCGGTCGTGATTATCGATGAGGCCTATGTGGATTTTGGCGCTGATTCGGCGGTATCGCTGATCGATAAATATGAGAATCTTCTAGTCGTGCAGACCTTCTCTAAGTCCCGCTCGCTGGCGGGGGTTCGGGTCGGTTTTGCCTTGGGCAGCAAAGTGTTGATTGATGGTCTGGAGCGGGTTAAGAACTCTTTCAACTCCTATCCACTTGATGCCTTGGCCATCAAAACTACGGTGGCAGCTTTGGAAGATCAGGCCTATTTCGAGCAGACTCGACAGGCTATTATCGACTCCCGTGAATGGTTGAACGGACAGCTTAATGGATTGGGATTTGAGGTGTTGCCTTCGAAAACTAATTTCCTGTTTGCTAGGCATGACCAATGGGATGGCGCAGAACTACACCAGAAATTGCGAGAGCAGGGGCTGTTGGTGCGTTATTTCAATAAACCGCAGATCGATCAATTTTTGCGTATCACTGTTGGCACCCAAGCAGAAGTTGAAGCCTTGGTTGCGGCATTGAAAGAGATTATGAAATAGATTCTTCATCGAAAGATTCTATTTGCTCGTTTAATAAGGCCTGCCGATCACTGATCGGTGGGCCTTTTTCATCCCATCTTCACCAAGCCGTCAAATAAGCCGTTCACAATGCTGCCATTCGGAACTCATCTAAAGGTATGAACTAAACTTATTGGATGATCTCCAAATACTGTAGTCATCCTGGGTGCAGCCTAACGATTGTTAAAAATAGGCGATCATAGTGTTGGAGGTATGAGGTATGCAGAATTTTGGTATTGAGTGTTTAATCGAAGATGCCGCAAGAATCCTAGCTAAAGCCGGCCCCGACTATGGCGGTTGCGAGTATTTATCTGCCAGCGAATGTGAACGCCTTCATGCCATTCATGACGAGCTGGTGGGGCTGGAATGCGATGATGTGGTGATGCTGGGACAGATTGCTCAATGCCTGCTTCCTTGCGCTGGCAAGGGTATCCACTAACAGATGTAATGATTTTACGAGGATAGCTAATTCAGTTGTCCTTCTTGATTTCTTCTCGGTACGCCTGATCCACAACGATATTGTCCACTGAGCGTAAGGTGCGGGCCATCTCTCTGGCAAGATTCATCATCAACAGGCCAAAATCCATCGGTGCCTGTTCGTGTAGTCGATGAAACACTTCAGTGGCTATTTTAAGCGCCAGGCAGTCTTCCTTGGCGATGGCCCGACCGACCCGATTGTGAAGGGCGATCATGCTCATAAAACCAATCTGCTCACCGACCTGATAGTCACGAATGTAGGCATCGTTGCCCTGGTGGCGTTTATAGTAGGCGAACACGCCTTGCAGAATAACGAAGAAGGCATCACCGCGCTGATCGGGCTGAAAAAGCTGCTCATTCTTTTCCAGGCTGAAGATTTCTCCCTGTTCCAGTAACCACAACAGGGTGCTTTCAGACAGAGCACCCAGGGTAGACGCTTGCTGAAAGTATTCCAGGCTGAATTTTGACTGCACCTCGGCTGCAGAGATTGTTTCCATAAAGGTCTCCGTGATGGTTTCCAGCCCGTATTTAAAATCAGCAAATAACCGGTAGAAAGCGCTATCAACAAAAAGAACTATCAATTAGGAGCTATCGATAAAAATTCTAGCTAATAAAAAGTGTAATCAATAATTAGAAATCTGATGGACGTTTTTACTCGGTAGTGTTGAGATGGCCATTCGGTAAAGACCATCCCTGAGATGTGACCGACGATAAAACCACGAGTGCTGAGCAGCCGGAGGTGTAAATGATTAGTGGGGAATGTTTCTGTGGCCAGGTTAGTTATCAGATTGACGGCTCCCTTCGTGATGCGCGGTCCTGTCATTGTTCACGCTGTCGAAAGGCTTTTAGCAGTCAGGCTTCGGCTTATGCCCTGGTAGAACCCACCGAATTTAAGTGGCTAAGTGGTGAATCACTGTTGAGCAGTTACCAAGGTGAGAGCGGATTTGGGCTCAGGTTCTGTAAAGTTTGTGGCTCCACACTCTGTGGCACTTATCAGGGGGCTGTTCATGGGGTCACTATGGGGTGTGTTAATGGTGACCCGGATATTGAGCTGGGAATGCATATCTTCGTGGGGTCTAAAGCCCGATGGGAGTCTCTCCCAGAGGCGACTTCAGAGGGAGCGCCCCAGTATTATGAAGGACCACCGCAAGCAGAGTCAGACGACTAAGAGATTACGCTGGCTATTTCTGTGTCGGTCAATGGACGGTAGTGACCGGGTTTTAAGTTCGAGCCCAGTTTAATCTCGCCAATTTGCTCCCGATGGAGTGTTAATACAGGATTTCGGAAGCGCCCAAACATCCGCTTAATCTGATGATAGCGTCCTTCATACAGGGTCAGCCGAACCTCTTTGTCTCCCAACTGTTCCAATCTGACCGGCTTGGTGGTGATTCCTTCGTATGAAAAATAGATTCCGTCGGCAAATACCTCAGCGGTTTCCGGGTCGATGGGGTTGGCCGTTGTCACCCGATATATCTTTGCTACCTGCTTGTCGGGTTCGGTGAGTTTCTGTGACCAGCGGCCATCATTGGTCAACAGTAAAAGCCCTGTGCTACTGCGATCCAAACGGCCGGCAATATGCAGCTTGTGGCGATCATTGTGATCCAGCAATTCCATGACTGTTGGATGCTGATCATCCTCTGTAGCACTCAGATATCCCGTCGGTTTATTGAGCATAAAGTACCGTGCCTGCTGGCTTTGCAACGGCTGGCCGTCCAGGGTGATTTGGCAAAATGGAGTAACGGCAAAGTTGGGATCGGTTACTGTCTTTCCGGCGACAGAAACCTGACCGCTGGCCAAATAAATGCGTGCCTGCTTACGGCTGATGTTTGGTTGATTACTGAGAAATCGGTCAACGCGCATGGTGCTAATTAGATCGCATGCCGTTGCAGCAGGGTGGGCACCGAAGCTTTAGCTGTGCGGGTTAACTTCCTTAACAGGGAAAAGGATATGTGCTTGAGGCTGTACTGCTGTTCGATATCACTCAGCATCCGTAGCCAAAGATGAGTGGTCATCTCTGCATCGGCCAAGGCCCGGTGGTAGGTGCCATCGGTTGGTAGTTGTTTGTAGCGTACCAGGGTGCCCAGTTTGTGATTGGGCGCGTCGGGATAGATGCGTCTAGCGGCCAGCATTGAACAGGCGAACTGGCCATTGAGGGGGCGGCCAATCTGGTCTAATTCAGCCTGCAAAAATCGCTGATCAAAGGATGCATTGTGGGCGACCAGCGAGTATCCATCGATAAATTCAGCAAACGCATCCATCACTTCATGGCAGGGCGGAGCGCTCTGCAGCATCTGATTGCTGATACCGGTGTAGTTTTCGATAAAACTGTTGATGTGCTGACCTGGATTCATCAGCGACTGAAAACGGTCGACAATCTGCCCTTGTTGTAGTTTCACCGCACCGATTTCGATAGCGCGGTCGCCTTGGTTTGGCGACAGCCCGGTGGTTTCGAAATCCAGTACCACCAAGGTGTTGGCGTCGGAATCTGTGTTGGGGGTGGAGTGCATTGGTCGCCTAACAGTGGGTCCATGGTCGGGCAGCTATTATAAGGGATCTGGCAGCTAAATCATTTCCACATAGCCCTTATTACCCAGGGTTGACAGATCAATCATCAAGATTCTTAGTAAAGCTGTCATCTCTAATATGATAAGTTACTACTACACTGAATACTTCTGTTGAGTGTTCGGATAATGATGGAGTTTGGGTAATGGATATTTTAAAAATTGCGACTGACCTTTTTCTGCAAAAGCTGGGATCCTCCTCAGAAGGATTAAGCGGTGACCTGGTCAGCGGCGCCTTGGGCAGCTTATTAGGCGGAGCCGATGGACAGGTCGATCTCGGCGACTTGATCGGTAAACTTAGTGGCGGTGGCTTGGAATCCCTGGCGCAGTCCTGGTTGGGCGATGGTGCTAACGATTCGTTCTCGGTAGAACAGGTGCTGTCTGTGTTGGGTGATTCAAATGTTTCAGAATTTGCCGGCCAATTAGGGCTGGATGAAGGTTTGGCAGGTAACGCCTTGGCAGAAATGATCCCTGATCTGATCGACCAGAATAGCTCCGGTGGTGGTCTGCTGGATGCGGTTGGCGGTGTCAGTGGTTTGGCTGGCATGGCCTCAAAATTGTTTAAATGACCTTTCCACTTTAAATGGCCGAGATTGCTGTACGGCCAGCACCTCTCTCCTATTCCTGCCTGATTTTTATCTGATTTCAGTGATAAACTAATTGCACATCAGCAAGCAGTGATCACACTTTATGCCCTCTGTTCCTCTCAACAAAGATCAATTGATCGAACGAATTGTCACAGTATTTCGTCAGCATGGTTACGAGGGTGCGAGTCTTGCTATTTTGTCTAAAGAGACCGGGCTGGGGCGCTCCAGCCTTTATCATCACTTTCCTAATGGCAAGGTTGATATGGCCAAGGCTTCCCTGGAGTGGGTGATGGAAAGCTTTGCTGCGATGGTTCTGCAACCGTTAAAAGAGGCTGGCCAAACGCCACTTCAGCAGCTTGAAAACTGTGCCAGTGGAATGGCTGAATTCTATGGGGACGGCAATCGTTCCTGTCTGATCAATATTTTCAGTGTGGGAATGGCCGGTACACTTTTCCAGAAATATCTGGCCGAGCGGGTAATAGGCCTGATCGAGATTTTTGCAGAATTTGCTCGACAGGCTGGCGTGCCTGAAGCGGATGCAAAAGCACGGGCAGAGCGATTGGTGATCGAGATTCAGGGGGCTTTGGTGCTGTCACGAACGCTGGGCACCAATCAGCCGTTTCTGAATTTAATGCAGGCCTTTCCGCAGCGCTTACTGCAAGTGGATTAACCGCGCCGGTAAGGCCATTCTAACTACTTTCATTTCTTCCTGAGCTTAGTAGGGCTCTTACTAGGGGTCACAAGTCCTATTGTGGCTTTCAGCAATTAGCAGTACGATATAAACCGAACGATCGGTACAGTAGTGTTTCTATACTCGATTTTATAATCGACACAGACCCTTTATGGAAGGAATAGGATATGACCAACACTGCCCAATCCCCCGAACAAACGCTTAAAATCTATGATTTTCCTAAGTCTGGCCATGCCCATCGTGCCCGACTGATGGCCTCGCTGCTTGCGCTACCCTACGAAACTATTCCCGTGGATCTAGTGGACGGCGAGCAGAAGGGAGAAGCCTATCTAAATATCATACCCTCCGGTCAGGTGCCTGCACTGGATGACAGCGGCACCATCGTCTGGGACTCCACCGCCATTCTGGTTTATCTGGCTAAAAAGTACGGTGACGAAAGCTGGCTACCGGAAGATCCCGAAGGTGCGGCACTGGTACAGCGTTTCCTGTCCATAGCCTCCGGTGAAGTGTTCCGCGGCCCCTGCTGTGCACGATTGATCACGGTGTTTGGTTACCCGCTGGATCACGAACAAGCCAAAACAACGGCCAAAGGCCTATTTGATCTGTTGGAAGCTCATCTAGCCGGTCGCGCCTTCCTGGCGGCAGAGCATCGCACCATCGCCGACGTGGCCTGCTATAGCTATATCGCTCACGCGCCGGAAGGAGATGTATCCCTGGCGGAGTATCCCAATATTCGTCGTTGGTTAAACAATGTTGAGGCGCTGCCAGGTTTTGTCGCCATGCCGGAAACCAAGATCTGTTTGGCGCAGTAGTATTGCTATCTAATGCTGAGTAGTGGGGGCGCTACTCGGATTAGGTCTTTCTTCTTGTCTTCAAATCTTGTTTATTTCGTTCTGACAATATTTTATAGTGAATTTTTTATTGATGTTGATCAAACGATTGTTTTTTTGAGGATTCAATTAGATTGCGTTAAACATTGGATGTTGCAGTATTCACAAGGATTAGTGGAGTATGGTCGAGACCTCGCAAGAGAGCCCCTTTGATTCCGGTTTAGCCTGTCTAGTATTAATTGCCAGATTCCATCAAGTGGCGGCCGATGCTAATCAGTTAGCTCACCACTTTGGTCAACACGACCGCCCCTTTAATTCGACTGATCTTGTCCGCGCCGCCCGGCACCTGAAGTTAAAATCCCGCGCAATACACAGCCAAACACAACAGCTTGAAAAAATTGCGTTACCTGCCATAGCGCAAAGTAAAGACGGTGACTATTTTCTGCTGGCCCGAGTTGGCGATGGTAAGGTACTGATCCAATCGCCTTCTAACAACAAACCAGAGATTCTAAGCCTGGAAGAGTTTGACCAGTATTGGAATGGTGAACTGATTCTGATTACCCGGCGTTCGGTGCTACCGGGTATGAGCGGTAAGTTTGATATCAGCTGGTTTATTCCCTCGATTATCAAGTACAAAAAAATCCTCATTCAGGTGCTCATTGCCTCTTTCTTTATCCAACTATTTGCCCTTATTACACCTCTGTTTTTTCAAGTCATTATAGATAAGGTGTTGGTTCACCAAGGGCTGACCACTCTAGATGTCCTTTGCTTTGGATTGATTGTGGTATCCATTTTCGATGTTTTGCTTAATGGCCTTCGGACGTACGTTTTTTCGCATACCACTAACCGGGTGGATGTCACCTTAGGCGCCAAGCTGTTTGACCATCTGATGCACCTGCCCATTGGGTATTTTGGTGCGCGGCGAGTGGGAGATACGGTCGCCCGTGTGCGGGAACTGGACACCATCCGCAATTTTATCACCAGCTCTGCATTGACTATTGTGATCGACCTGCTTTTTACCGTGGTGTTCTTTGTGGTGATGTATTACTACAGTCCCATACTGTGCTGGATTGTATTGGGGTCAATCCCGTTCTACGTGATCTTGTCGGCCTATATCACCCCGATTTTACGCAACCGTCTCAACGAAAAGTTTAAGCGCGGTGCTGAGAATCAGGCATTTTTAGTGGAATCTATCAGCGGGGTGGAAACCCTCAAATCGATGGCGGTCGAACCGCAGATGCAGCGGCGCTGGGAGGAGCAGCTGGCGGCCTATGTGGCAGCTTCATTCAAGTCCGCCAATCTGGGCAATATCGCTAATCAAGTAGCCGGGTTGATCAATAAGGTTGTCACTGTGCTGATCCTCTGGGTGGGGGCTACTCTGGTGATAGCCGGTAGCCTTAGCGTGGGCCAACTAATCGCCTTCAATATGCTGGCCGGGCGGGTCAGTGCCCCCATCTTGCGGCTTGTCCAGCTTTGGCAGGAATTCCAACAGGCGGGTATCTCGCTGCAGCGTTTGGGGGATATCCTTAATACCGCGCGGGAACCCGGCCACAATCCAAACCGGACGACACCGCCGCGACTGGCGGGGCAGGTGGTTCTGGACCACGTTACCTTCCGCTATCAGCCCGATCGCCCAGAAATTCTTAAGGATCTGTCGCTGGAGGTTAAAGCTGGCGAAGTGATCGGCATTGTCGGGCGCTCCGGTTCCGGTAAGAGTACCCTAACCAAATTGATACAACGGCTGTACGTACCGGAGTCCGGTCGTGTCCTGATCGATGGAATCGATGTGGCTCAGATGGAGCCGGCTTGGTTACGTCGTCAGGTGGGGGTTGTCCTGCAGGAGAACGTGCTGTTTAACCGCACTGTTAAGGACAACATCGCCCTGTCCGACCCCAGCTTACCGATGGAGCGGGTGATACAGGCCGCGAAGCTGGCAGGTGCCCACGAATTTATCCTCGAACTGGCAGAAGGCTACGACACCATTGTCGGCGAGCACGGCGCATCCCTGTCGGGTGGCCAAAAACAGCGTATTGCCATCGCCCGGGCGCTAATCACCAACCCTCGTATCTTAATTTTTGATGAAGCCACCAGCGCCCTGGACTATGAATCCGAACGGGTCATTCAAGAGAATATGCGGGCTATCTGCCATAACCGCACGGTGATTATCATTGCCCATCGATTGTCGACGGTTCGGATCGCCGACCGCATTATCGTCGTTGATAAGGGGCGTATCGTTGAAGCGGGTAACCATGACCATCTACTGCAGCAAAAAGGCTACTACGCACGGTTACATAGCCATCAGAATCATATCCCCAATATCCGCAGTGTAAAGCCTGAAACAGAAGGGGGAGCTGCCTGATGGATAACTCCTCTTACCAGCAAGAGACTGAACAACAATCCTCTGGCGAAAAAGGGCCTCTAACAACGCCGAAAAAAAAGGTGCTGAGCGCCAAAGAGATTCATGAGTTTCTGCCCGCCGCGCTGGAGGTCGAACAAACCCCGGCATCGCCGGTCGGGCGCACCATCATCTGGGCCATTGTGGTGTTGTTTGTAATAGCAGCCGGTTGGTCTTGGTTTGGCAAGGTGGATATCGTTGCTGTTGCCACTGGTAAAGTAATCCCCAGTGAGCGAGTTAAACAGATCCAACCCATCGAAACCGGAGCGGTGCAGGCCATCTACATTGAAGAGGGGCAGTACGTCAACAAAGGCGACCCCTTGATCGCGTTGGACAATACCCTCCACCAAGCCGATATTCAGCGTCTGGATACAGAGCTTCAGCAACGCCAGCTCGAATCTTTAAGAATGGCAGCTTTTGAACGATGGTTGGCCGCAAATAAACAAGGCACCAAGCCACCGATCCTTGATATATCCTCTGCTAACCACTCGCAATCAAATATCCAACGTCAACAATACCTGTTGATCCAACAAACCGCTGAAATTCGGGCTCGGCTACAAAGCCTCGATAATGAGGTAAAACGTCAGCAAGCCGAACAGCGGATGACCGACGCGGAAATCGCCAAGAAACAGCGGGTAATCCCGGTTCTTAAACAACGGGTGGACGCCTTAGACAAGCTGCAGCAAAAACAATATGGCTCTCGCCTCCAATACCTTGAGCTGCAACAGGAACTGATCGAAGAGGAACAGGACCTGCTGGTCCAACAAGCCCGCCTGTCGCAGCTTGCCGCCTCGGTTGCTGCTACCCGCGCCCAGATAACTACCCTGATCTCAGAACAACGTAAAAACAACCTGGCGCAAAAACAGGATACTGACCTTCAGGTTGCCTCCCTGCAGCAAGAACTTATCAAAGCTCGCCAAAGATCTGATCAACAACTTCTGACCGCTCCCATCGCCGGTCATATTCAGCAGTTGGCTGTACATACCGTGGGCGGTGTGGTTACTCCCGCGCAAGTACTAATGCTGGTAGTGCCGGAACAGAGCCAGTTGGAAGTAGAGGCCATGGTGCTCAATAAGGATATCGGCTTTGTAGAGGAGGGGCAGGCTGCGGCGGTAAAAATCGATACTTTTAACTTCACCAAATATGGGCTGATCGAAGGTGAGATTAAAAAGATATCAGAAGACGCTATTCAGGATGAAAACCTAGGGATCCTGTGATTAAGTCCTGTTTATTGAACAATATCGCTCATCAAAGCCATTCGGCCGCATGATCGCCATCATTTGCTCGTTTTTTGAT
>JAPHRD010000088.1 GCA_026196225.1 Motiliproteus sp. | reverse complement strand
TTCAAGCAGGTCAATGACAACTATGGTCATCAGACAGGTGATGAGACTCTCGTCCAGTTTTCAAAAATGCTGCTAGAAGATTGCCGCCCCTACGATCTGGTGGCGCGTTATGGGGGGGAGGAATTTATTATTCTGTTCTTCGGCATGGATAAGAAACAGGCCTGCAACGTTTTGGAACGTTATAGGGAACGGCTCAGAACTACACAGATCGTCAGTGGCAATCAACGTTTCTATTGCTCCTTCAGCTGCGGGATCGCTGATAGCAGTGAAATTCCTCGCTCCATGCTGAGCAGTAATGAGCTGGTTAAACTGGCCGACCACCGGCTTTATTTTGGCAAAAAGCATGGCCGCAACCGCATCGTTATCAGCGGTGTTGCCTAAGCGACCAAAGGCCCAATTCCTAGCACTGCCATTAGTCTCGCCATAAGGGTATAATCGCCGCTGATTTATCCATCCAGATTTATATACGGGGCCCAAGCAGACTGTGATTATAAAACCTAAAATCCGTGGCTTTATCTGTACAACCACTCATCCAGTAGGTTGCGACGCCAACGTTCAAGAACAGATTCAATACACCAAGTCTCTGGGCACCATCGAAAATGGGCCTAAGCGTGTCCTGGTTGTAGGGGCATCTAGCGGCTATGGTTTGTGCTCGCGAATTGCCGCTGCCTTTGGCTCCGGTGCAGCTACCATCGGCGTATTCTTTGAAAAGCCTGGTACCGAAAGAAAGACCGGCACCGCCGGTTGGTACAACGCCGCTGCTTTTGACAAGGCGGCTAAGTCCGCTGGTCTCTATTCTAAAAGCATCAATGGCGATGCCTTTTCCCACGAAGCCAAGCAGAAAGCGATTGAGCTGATCAAAGAGGAGATGGGACAGGTGGATCTGGTGGTCTACTCGCTGGCGTCCCCGGTTCGTAAGCTTCCAGACTCAGGTGAACTGGTACGTTCATGCCTGAAGCCAATCGGTGAAACTTACCGCTCCACCGCGCTGGACACCAATAAAAACTGCATTATCGAAGCAGAAGTCGAGCCTGCAACTCAGCAGGAGATCGAAGATACCATCACAGTTATGGGTGGTCAGGACTGGGAACTGTGGATGGACGCCCTGGATGAAGCGGGTGTGCTGGCTCCGGGCTGTCGTTCCGTATCCTACAGCTATATCGGTACCGACATCACTTGGCCTATCTACTGGGATGGTGCTCTTGGTAAAGCTAAAATCGATCTCGATCGAGCAGCTAGCGAAATCGACACTAAGCTGGCGGCCAGCGGTGGTAGCGCCAACGTAGCAGTTCTGAAGAGCGTGGTGACTCAGGCCAGCTCGGCAATCCCTGTTATGCCACTGTATATCTCCATGGCCTTTAAGGTGATGAAGGAAAAGAATCTCCACGAGGGATGTATCGAACAGGTTGACCGTTTATTCCGCACCCAGCTCTTTGCTGACGGTGAGATGAACCTGGATGATAAAAACCGGGTTCGTATGGATGATTGGGAACTGCGTGACGACGTGCAAGATGCTTGTCGTGCTATCTGGCCTCAGGTCACTACCGAAAACGTTTTCGATCTGACCGATTATCAAGGCTATAAGGATGAGTTCCTGCGTCTGTTTGGCTTTGGTATCGAAGGTGTCGATTACGAAGCCGACGTTAGCCCGCTGTTGGACTTCGACGTCGTAGAGCTATAAATCTGAGCGATAGATATTAGGTCTGGTTTTGAGATCCAGCATCAGGGTCAGGCTTTAGGTTTAAGTTAAGATCTCCGATCGCCTTAGCGATCAAACAAAAAGGATGAAAGGGTCTGTCTAATCAGACACTTCATCCTTTTTTGTGCCTGTGCCTGTGCTGGCAGCGGTAAACCTGCGGGTATTTCCTAGCCACTAGCAATGGCATCTGTGTTGCTTTCTCACCAAGGCGGTCGGCATAAGCGATTTGCGCTGTCGAGCGAACCACTTTCTAATCGTTGATAGGCCTCGGTAAAACATTAAAGAACGGTAGCGACGTGCCCGGCGCATATATTGGTCGATGGTCATCTCGGCCCTGGTTTCGGTTATTTCTTTCATCATTTTTTCCCTTTAATAAAACTTTTTCGATACAGAGAGTTTGCCTCTATAGGTGTTATTAAACGGCTATGTTGCTATGCTTACAAACGACTAAAATTTTGCTTCAGATTAGAAAAACTTAACTGATATGAATGATCGATTGCCGCCATTAAATGCCCTGCGAGCCTTCGAGTGTGTTGCCAGACATCTCAGCTTTAAAAAGGCTGCTGAAGAGCTGTTTGTTACCCCCGCCGCTGTCAGTCACCAGGTGAAAACACTGGAGCAGCACCTGGGGGTGACACTCTTTAATCGATTCAATCGGGCGATTGAGTTGACCGATCAAGGGCGGATGCTGTTTCTGGGTGTCCACGATGGGCTAGAGCAGCTGAAAGTGGCTGTTGACCGGGTAAAACCATTGCAGCAGGACAACACTCTGGTGATCGGAACGGGGCCATCCTTTGCTGCCAAATGGCTATCTCCGCGGCTGTACCGATTTTTCTCTCACCATCCGGAGATCGATGCGCGCATCTCGGCTAACTTAGCGTTTTCCGAATTCGGACCGGGTGGGGTCGACGTGGCGATCCGTTTTGGCCAGGGCAATCATCCAGGACTGTTTGCCGAACGCTTGGCGACTGAACGATTGGCACCGGTGTGCGCTCCACAGCTGCAACTCAATAGTCCCGAAGATCTGCGTAGCCAGGTGCTGATTCATGATGAATCCTTAACAATCTTCCCCGATCCAAGCCATTGGCGTGACTGGTTGCAGTTAGCGGGAGTGGAGGGTATTCATGCAGAAAAGGGACCCCGCTTTAATCATGCGGATCATGGTATCGATGCGGCAATTGAAGGAGCAGGAGTGGTGTTGGCGAGGAAACTGTTGGCGGCTAACGATCTTCGTAGCGGTCGTTTGATCAAACCCTTCGAACTGGAGTTGGAAACTAATTTGGGGTTTTATTTTGTCTGTCCAATCGGCAATGAGGAAAAACCAAAAGTGAAAGCTTTTCGTGATTGGTTGTGGGCTGAGTTCGATCAGTTTAATGATCTGTTGCAGGAGCTTTAAGTCCGTTTTGGAGGTCTATTCTATAGATTCTGGATGAGTATTTATATTTGCCGTCAGGTTGGCTGCTGTTTGCTATCTGAATAGCCTTCTCAAAGACCTGTCTTGTGCGGCGCACAGAGAGTGCGGAATAGATACTAATCTCTATGAGTCATCCATAAAAGGCGGTCTTGGCTCTCAATATTCGGGTGATTTTGTTGCGCAGATGATATATGTCACACAATTATGTAAGCCTGTGATTCACCAGAAATTTCTCTTCTAGTTCACTTTTAATGATAGAAGATGAAATTTTCATACATAAATTAATTAAATTTTAACACACTGATAAATATAAGGAAAAGTGCAGAATTAGACTTATTGCCAATGTCTTTTTTTGCTGTTTTCGATTAATTTACAAACACTAACAATAAAAAATATTCGAGGACTATGGAATGGACTTGCAAGCTGCTCTGGCGCATGCCAGTGAATACCGCGCGGCAAATGTTGTAGGGCTGCAATTACACGGTCGTACGATCGAAGTCTATCGTCCCCGTTTTAGTCGAGACAAAGGTGTATGCGAAGTAGAGTATCGCGAAGGTATGCTCTTTCATGGGCAATCTGAATGCGAAATGCTCGAACGCGAAAGCTTACCAGAGGATGCGACGGAAATTGATTATTTCGTAGCTCCCCTGAGCGACTCAGAGCTGGACGCCGTGATCGACCAAAATGGTGAGATGATTTTGCATCGTCTACTGGAAGGAGCGCCGAATCCGGAGGATTGTGATACCCCTCGTGATAAAGCAGCGTTCACTTCTTGGTGTATTAGCGCACTCGCACAGCGCAACGGTTAATCATAAGAAACAGACCTGACGCCGAGCTGCAATAAGACGGCAAGCGTATTGATTAAGGCCCCCTGATATTTCTCAGGGGGCCTTTTTGTTGTGGGCAAATTATTCTGGATCATATTCGGTACCACTGATCGGCTTAGAGGCCGAAGCTGGGAAGCAAAGTGGTTTCAACAAAATTGTTGTAGGCCCCGCTCTGAACCAACCCCTTTGCAACTTCTATATCCGGTGCAAAATAGCGGTCCTTGCTGTAGAACGACACCCGATTTCGCAACAGCCCTCTGGCCTTTTCCAAGGCTGCTGAGCTTTTTAAGGGTGAGCGGAAATCGATACCCTGACAGGCGGCCAGCAGTTCGATGGCGAGAATACCGGCGGTATTGTCGTTCATATCCCGCAAACGTCTTGCAGCAAAAGTAGCCATGGAAACATGGTCTTCCTGATTGGCGGAAGTGGGTAGGCTGTCGACGCAGGCAGGGTGGGCCAGGGACTTGTTTTCGCTGGCCAGTGAGGCTGCTGTCACCTGCGCCATCATAAATCCAGAATTGAGACCACCGTTCTCCACTAGGAAGGCCGGTAGGTTGCTGAGATTGCTATCGATCAACAGGGCGGTGCGTCGCTCTGACAGAGCTCCCATTTCGGCAATCGCCAGGGCCAGATTGTCAGCGGCCATTGCCACCGGTTCGGCATGAAAATTTCCACCGTTGATAATGTCCTGATCCTCGCTAAAAACCAGCGGGTTGTCAGATACTGCATTAGCTTCTACTGCCAGAGTTTGGGCTGCGTTGCGGATTTGTGAAAGACAGGCACCCATGACCTGAGGTTGGCAGCGTAGGGAGTAGGGGTCCTGCACCGCTTCACAGTTGCGGTGGGAGTCTTCAATCTCACTGTGGTCCAGCAAGCGACGATAGGCACCGGCCACATCGATCTGACTCTGGTGGCCACGGGCCTGATGTATTTTTGCATCGAAGGGCTTACGGCTGCCGAGGGCGGCTTCGACGCTCAGAGAGCCACAGACCACAGCGACGGCAAACAAGTCTTCCATGGCAAACAACCCCTGTAGTGCCAGGGCGGTGCTGGCCTGAGTCCCATTCAACAGTGCCAGCCCCTCTTTAGGCGCTAGCTCTAGTGGTGCCAGACCGGCGATCTTTAGACCCTGCAGACCACTTAAACGCTCACCCTTGTAGATCACTTCACCTTCCCCCAGCAGCACTGTGCTCATATGGGCCAGAGGAGCTAAATCGCCGGACGCTCCCACGGATCCTTTTTCGGGGACACAGGGATACACCTCAGTGTTAAGCAGGCGCATGATCGATTCGATCACCTGTAGACGGACGCCCGAAAATCCCCGCGCCAGACTGTTGACCTTGAGAGTCATCATCAGTCGTACACTGGCGGGAGACATCAGGTTGCCGGTACCGGCAGCATGGGACAGGACGATGGAACGTTGCAACTGTTTCAGTTGGTGTTGATCGATGCGGGTGTTGGCGAGCAGGCCAAATCCGGTATTGACGCCGTAAAGGGTACGGCCCTGTTCGATCACCTTGTTGACGGTGTCTACAGAGGCGGTTACCGCATCTTCTGCCCAGTCAACGAGGCTGAGCTGTACCGGCTCCTGTGCGACCCTTCTGAGGGTGCTCAGAGACATCAGGCCAGGTGTGAGCTGTAATTTGTACATCAGGGGGTGTCCTGATCATCAGCGGAAATCATCGGCAGGTCTAGTTGTTGCTCTCGGGCACAGTCGATGGCGTCTGAATAACCGGCATCGGCGTGTCGCATCACTCCCGTAGCGGGGTCGTTCCAGAGTACTCGCTGGATTCGGCGGGCGGCATCTTCACTGCCATCGGCGACGATAACCAGTCCGGCGTGTTGGCTGAAGCCCATGCCGACGCCACCGCCATGGTGAATGCTGACCCAGGTTGCGCCGCTGGCGGTATTGAGCAAGGCGTTGAGCAGGGGCCAGTCGGAGACGGCATCGGTGCCATCCTGCATCGCTTCGGTTTCCCGGTTGGGACTGGCCACCGATCCTGAATCCAGGTGGTCACGGCCGATGACAATGGGCGCTTTAAGTTCTCCGCTAGCCACCATCTCGTTGAAAGCCAGGGCGATACGGGCTCGGTCTTTCAAGCCCAACCAGCAAATGCGGGCTGGCAATCCCTGAAACTGAATGCGCTGACGGGCCATATCCAGCCAGGTGTGGAGATGGGCATCTTCTGGGATCAATTGTTTGACCCGAGCGTCGGTGCGGTAGATATCCTCGGCCTCTCCGGACAGGGCAACCCAGCGGAAGGGGCCGATACCCCGGCAGAACAGTGGCCGGATATAGGCGGGAACGAAACCGGGGAAACCGAAGGCGTTCTCAACCCCCTCTTCAAACGCCATCTGGCGGATATTGTTGCCGTAATCGAGCGTCGCGGCACCCCGTTGTTGCAGTTCCAGCATGGCCCTGACCTGCAAGGCCATTGACGCTTTGGCGGCTTTGACCACCTCAGCCTCGCGTTGTTGGCGCATCTGAGCGGCCTGATCCAGCGTCCAGCCTTTGGGCAGATAACCGTTGAGTGGGTCATGGGCGCTGGTTTGGTCGGTGACCACATCAGGGGTGATCTTTTTGCTTACCAGCTCAGGGTAGATATCGGCGGCGTTGGCCAGCAGGCCTACCGAAATCGCTTGTTTGGTAGCTGTGGCGGAGCGGATCATCTCAAGGGCTTGATCGAGGCTGGAGGCTTTTTTATCCAGATAGCCGTTGCTAAGGCGGAAATCGATTCGGCTCTCATCTACTTCTACAGCCAGCAGACTGAAACCCGCCATGGTCGCCGCCAAAGGTTGAGCGCCGCCCATGCCGCCAAGCCCTGCGGTAAGTATCCAGCGTCCTCGGCTGTCGCCGTTGAAGTGCTGTCTGGCGACGGCACCGAAGGTTTCATAAGTACCCTGAACGATGCCCTGGGAACCGATATAGATCCAGGAGCCAGCGGTCATCTGGCCGTACATCATCAGCCCTTGGCGATCCAGTTCGTTGAAATGTTCCCAGTTGGCCCAGCGTGGTACCAGGTTGGAGTTGGCGATTAACACTCGGGGGGCGTCCGGGTGGGTCTTGAATACGCCTACGGGTTTTCCGGATTGAATCAGCAGGGTTTCGTCCAACTCCAGCCGTTTTAATACCTCAATGATGTGGTCGTAGCACTCCCAATTGCGGGCAGCTCGTCCCATGCCGCCGTAGACCACCAAGGATTGCGGGTGCTCGGCGACCTCGGCATCGAGATTGTTCATCAGCATCCGCAGAGGGGCTTCGGTGAGCCAATGGCGGGCCTGAAGCTTGTTGCCTACGGGGGCCTTGATGGATCGGTAGGGATCTTCACGTGTGGCCATGGTGTTGTCTCCGCCCGTTTCCCGCCAGGATCAGGTGACTCAATCGTGCCGCCACTTTGGCTGTGCGGCCATCGATATCCAGTTCGGGATTGTATTCGGCGATCTCTGCCAACCGTAGCTTGTCACCCGCCAGAGTAACCGCGTGGGTTAATAGACTTTCCATCACCTCCAACGGTAAACCTCTGGCCGCTGGAGCGCTGACACCGGGAGCTACTGAGGCGGGCAGCACGTCGAGATCGATGGTGAGGTAAAGAGCGCCCAGGGGGGCGATAAAGTCCTCCAGCAATCCAAAGGCATCTTTCAATTGCCAGCTATTCAATTCGCTGTCCAGCAGGTAGTGGACGTTGAGGTGCTCTGCCCGCTCGAATAGCGCTTGGGTGTTGGATGTTTCGCAGATACCCAGCACCGCATAATTGAAAGGGATCTCCTTCAGACGGCAGAGATCGGATATTTGTAGAAACGGGGTTCCAGAGCTGGCGTGCATATCCAGGCGTAAATCAAAATGGGAGTCGAAATTAAGGATGCCGATAGGGCCGTCAATTCGGCTACTGAGAAAACGCTCCAGACCGATAAAAGATCCGTAGGCGATCTCGTGTCCTCCGCCCAGAATCAGGGGGAAGTGGCCCTGATCCAACAGTTTTTGCACCCAATCGGCCTGCAGCAGCGATAATTGGTCCAGATTGGCGAGATCGCAATAGAGATTGCCGGCGTCGTAGATTGGTTGGTTGAGGTGTAGCGGCATGGGCGCCAGGGCGTGGCGGATAGCGTTCGGCCCTTTGCGGGCGCCATGGCGACCATGATTACGTCTTACACCCTCATCACAGCAGACGCCTAGCAGGGCAATGCCCGGTTGATCCATTTGGTCCAGCGGGTGGATAACCTGATGCCAGCGCAACGCCTGACCCTCTTCGTAGTCATCGATACGGCCGTGCCAGATATCGGCTTTCATCTGCTCATACATCGGTTACTGCTCCTTGAAGGTCGGCGTGTTCTCTGTGAGTCGCTGCAATGACTCGCTGCACTAAATTCAGTGATCCCAGTTCATAGCTTAGTTGAGATGGCTGATCGATATCCCAGATCAGCAGATCGGCGTCAAAACCACATCTAAGTTGTCCCTTGTTTTGGTGCCAGTCCAGGGCTTTGGCAGCGTGACGAGTGACACCCAGCAAGGCTTCTTCTGGCGTCAGGCCAAAGTTGATCACGGCCATATTCATCGCCAGCGTTATAGAAGCCAGCGGTGAACTGCCGGGATTGAGGTCGCTGGCGACGGCCATTGGGATTCCCGCTGAGCGCAAACGATCGATCGGTGGTGTTCGGCATTGGCGCAAAAAGTAGTGGGCTATGGGTAGCAAGCAGAGTACGGTTCCATGTTTTTTTAGTGTTTTGATGTCGTTGGCACGGAGAAACTCGCCATGGTCTACCGACAAGGCTCCGTAACGGGCAGCCAGGGCCGCTCCTCCTAGATGGGATAGTTGTTCGCAGTGGGCTTTAATGGCCAGTCCATGCTGTTGTGCGGTTTTGAAAAGCCTTTCGGTTTGGGCCAGGTCGAAGGCGATGGATTCGCAGAAGACATCGATAGCCTGGGCCAGCTTCCGTTCTGCCACCTGGGGGATCAATTCCGAGCAGATGAGCTCCACATAGTCGTCGCCGTGTCCGGAATATTCTGGCGGTACGGCGTGTGCTGCCAGCAGCGTGGTGCGGATATTGACGTTGATGGTCTGTGATAGCTGATGAGCCGCTTTCAGCATTTTGAGCTCGTCGGCAATGGTCAGACCGTAACCGGATTTGATTTCAACGCTGGTGACGCCCTCATTGCAGAGCGCCTGCAGCCGGATCATTGCTGACTCCGCCAGCTCCTCCACGGAGAGGGCCCGGGTAGCTGCCACTGTGCTGAGAATACCGCCTCCCGCTTGCGCTATCTCTTCGTAGCTTGCGCCTTGGGCACGCTGTTCAAATTCGCCGCAGCGATTGCCGCCGAATATCAGATGGGTATGACAATCGATAAAGCCCGGTGTGATCCAGAACCCCTGCATGTCCTGGGCGTCGTTAGTATCAACGTTTGATTCAAAGTCGAGGCTGGGACCGATCCAGCAGATGCGGTCTTGGTGAATAGCGATGGCGTAATACCGAAGAGCTCCGTAGGGTGCCGCTATCTCTGGATCCATAGTGGCCAGATTGGTGTTGTACCAGACCCGGTCTGCTTTGATTTTGTTTGCCATTGATTTCATCCACAAACACGCTATAAACGCAGCTGCTACGTCCCCGTGTCATTGGCCAGGGTGCGTTAGAGTTATCCTTAAAGTATGGACCTGGATTTAAATTCTGGCGGGATAAAGCGACGATTTAACCTAGGGATCCTGTGATTAAGTCCTGTTTATTGAACAATATCGCTCATCAAAGCCATTCGGCCGCATGATCGCCATCATTTGCTCGTTTTTTGATCA
>JAPHRD010000061.1 GCA_026196225.1 Motiliproteus sp. | reverse complement strand
TCTATCGGTGGCTTGCCTTGAGCTGGTCACCGGCAACTGACGGATCTGGTCCATCATTTAAAATGCTCAAAGCACCATCGATTATCGAGCTCACACTCAGATAGATTGCTGCTTGCTGCATTGCAGGACAGCAGATTGATCAAGCCCTAACATTCCTATCCTAAACACATAATCTAATTGTCTAATCTTGCTACTTTGACAGCGCTAGATAGAGTGCGCTTCCCTGACGGTCAATTAACAGTAATAGTTGTCTAGGGTCCCTGGCAGCGGCTTCCTTAAATTGATCCAGACTGTTGATCGGTAAGCGATTGACCGAAACGATACGATCATTCTTACGAATGCCGGCATAGGCTGCCTGACTGTTGGATTTGACGTTAACCACGACAACTCCGCGCCCTCGGGCAAAGTTTTCTAACTGTGCGCCAGCGAGCTGGGGGTGGTAGTGACTACCATCACCCACGGTAGCCATTATCTTTTCCATTTGAGCCGTGACATTCAGCTTCTTACCATCTCGGAGCAACCGTAATGTGACGGAGTCGCCGATGGAGAGAATGCCCAATTGTGAACGTAATTGGGGAGTTCGTTTAACCGTTTTGTCATTGATTTTAAGAACAATATCTCCCGCTTCGATCCCAGCCCGATAAGCTGCCGAATCCGGTAGCACCTGAGTGATCAACACCCCTTGCTGGCCGGGTTTGAGTCTGAACGCTTCGGCCAATTCAGGAGTGAGATCTTGCATGACAATGCCCAGTAAACCGCGATTGATCCGTCCATCCTTCTCCAGATGAGCGGTTACCGTACTGGCCATATTGCTGGGGATAGCGAAGCCGATACCGATATTTCCGCCACCGGGGGCGATAATGGCGGTATTTATGCCGATCAGTTCTCCGCGAAGATTGATCAAGGCACCGCCAGAATTACCAGGGTTGATGGAAGCGTCTGTCTGTATGAAGTTTTCATAACCCTCAATCCCCAGTCCGGAGCGGCCAAGGGCGCTGACGATACCGGTAGTGACAGTTTGGCCGAGCCCAAAGGGGTTGCCGATGGCAATCACAAAATCTCCCACCGCCATCTGATCCGAATCGGACAAAGGCAGTGCGGTTAGGTTGTCGGCTTCAACTTTCAGCAATGCCAGATCAACTTCAGCATCACCGCCCACCAGCGTTGCTTTCAATTGCCGGCCATCGGTTAGAGCAATGTGGATCTCATCGGCGTTTTTGATTACATGATGATTGGTAATTACCAAGCCCTTGTCGGCATCAATAATCACCCCTGATCCGGCACTCTGTGTCTGTCGTTTTTGTTGCCGGGGCATATTGAAGAAGCGGCGGAAGAAGGGATCTTGAAGCAGTGGATTGTAGACCTGTCGGGTTGTGAAGGTGGATATGTTGACCACCGCGGGTGTGACCTGCTTTAGCAGTGGAGCCAGGCTGGGAAGCTCTCGTCCTTGGGCGTCGGACAGCGGTAATGCCGCCTGTAGGTTAACGGATGAGGCCAGCAGGGTAAGCGCAAGGAGCAGCGCGGAGACCGGTTTCATAAATCTCTCCAGCTTCAGATCAAGGGTAATGATGATAGTGTATTGGCAACAGTGTATCGATAGTAATGCTTTGATAGTAAGGCGATCAACAGGTTCAATGTTGTGGTGTGGGGGAGGTAAGGGTAGAGGTCGATGTGGTCGTTTAGGTAGCCGAGATTGGTCGGCCACCCTTGTGATTCACTGTTTCAGGAGCGCACCAGCGATAGCTTGGTGCGCATAAGTGATAGCTGGATTAGGAAGCCTTTCGAGTTTCTAACAATGTTGAGCCATTGCTGATCTCAATTTTTCGTGGCTTCATGGCTTCTGGAATTTCACGCTCTAACTCAACGTGGAGTAGTCCGTTTTCGATGGAAGCGCTGACGACGCGAACATAATCTGCCAGTTGGAAGCGGCGTTCAAATCCTCGTTCGGCGATGCCTTGGTAGAGGAAGGTGCGCTCGTCTTTTTCGGCAATCTTGGTGCCTTTGATAATCAGGGTGTTGGCTTGGCTTTGAATATCCAGATCATCGTCTGAAAATCCTGCCACGGCCATAGTGATTCGGTACTTGTTTTCGTCCAGCAGCTCGATGTTGTAGGGAGGATAACCACCCTGACTGCTGCTATTTGATGCGTTTTCAATCAAGTCAGCAAGACGGTCAAAGCCAACGGAAGAACGGTATAGGGGGGCGAAATCAATATGCATAATCGTATCCTCAAATGAGCAATAGATAGATGTCCTTCAAATGAACGGACGTTAGTGAACCTCGTGAACGTTACGCAGGTTCGTTTAGTAAACGGACCCTTGCGGCGACCGTTATTAATCTATTTGGGGACAGTGAGAATAATTACAACCCCTGGTCTTTAAACTGGTTGTACAGGGGCTGTCTGAAGCTATTGCTGTGGGGCGTTGCCGTTGCCAGCGCTGATGCGGCGAATCGCCATATAGAATTGGATGGCAGAGATCAAAATTAACGAGTACCCCAGCAGTTCTATCCCTTCCTGGGAGGCGTTCTTAACCGCGTGGATATAGTTTTCCCCCATCAGCTGACGCCAGACCGAGCCGGTGCCATATAGGCGTGAAAAGACCAGCAGGATTAGAAAACCACTGAGAAAGGTGCCGTAGCAGGGTAGGCGTGTGAATTCCATTAGTCCACATTTGAAGCTGGAACCCGATCGCCAGAACATAAATATAGCGATGGCGGTTGTCAGCAGGGCGGGGTAGAGCCAAAGACCATGGTAGATGGTATCGAGAAACCAATCGTATTCGCGGATGCAGATCACCAAAAAAAATCCGGCCAGCAAGATCGATACACCCCGGGTCTGCTGGCGCAGTGGTGCTGCTAGCGCAAAGAAACAGGCGGCCAGGAATGCATAGAATTGATGAAGATATTCGGTTAGAGAATCTTCACCGAAAGCGGTTTCCACAGGCTGTTTGCTGTCGAAGTGAATGGTAGCAGCAGCGATTAGCATGATGGCCAGATAACCAGCAAACTGCATCACGATGGATTTCAAATTGTGGGGCATAGAAGCTCATTTTATTGAACGGGTCCTTTCATGCGGCGGAGCATACCAATAGCCGAAGCGTCAGACAAATAGCAGCTCATTTATTCCTTCATAGGAGAGTTTCATGCCTGTTAAAAATAATAGACCGTAACAGATCAGGTAGAACCAGAATTCGTTGATTCTATGGTGGAGGTAGATACCCAGATAGACACCTACGGGCGCAAGCGCCACCAGGGCCAGGGAGGTCATCAGGTTGCTGTACTCCAATAGCCCAAGCATCGAATAGGGGACTAATTTGGTGAAGTTGACTACAGCAAAGAAGATTACTGTGGTACCGGCAAACAGGGTTTTGTCCATCTGTTGAGGTAGCAGGTAGATGTTGATGGGTGGCCCGCCGGCGTGAACGCTAAAGCTGGTAAAGCCTGCCAGGGTCCCCCAGAAGCCCCCTCGCAGGGTGTTGGCTTCGGTTTTTTTATCCGCTTTGCGGCGAATTTTTCGGCCCCAGTAGTTGACGGTAAACAGTACTGCAATAGCGCCGATCAGCAGCTTGATATGGGCTTCGGATAGGTAATGAAAACTGAATGCACCGAAGACAATTCCTACCACTGCTGCTGGTAAGATCACTTTCAGGTTGGTTTTATCGTAGGTGCCGCGAAAGCCCCACAAGCCTACCAGGTCCATCACACACAAAATCGGCAGCATAATGGCCGCGGCCTGAAATGGACTGATCACCAGCGACATGATAGGCACCGCCAGAATGCCTAGGCCACCGCCCATCCCTCCTTTTGAGATGCCGACAATCAGCACCGCAGGAATGGCAGCAAGGTAAAAGTAGAGATCAGTGATCACTGTGGGGAAGGGCTCCGATTACAACAAGCCTGAAGTGTACCTCCGGTGAGTTGGGTAAGTCGAGTTGGTTAAATACAGGATCGGTGAGGATCTCTTCCTTTCTGAATTATCGAGAGGATATGCCCTCAGAATCAGGACTCCTTGCTACAGGGGTATTGTTGTCGTAATGCCTGCACCGCCAGAATTGATTCGTTCTGATGGAGTTTCTGTGGGTTTTGGCGTAGGTAATCGACAACCAGTTTGGCGGTTTGTGAATGGCTGAGATAGGTGGTGCCCAGGCAGAAATAGGCATCGTCGCCATTTTTATCTTCGTAGAGGCGGTTTACTTCCCGTACTCCTTGCAGCAAGCCGTAACAATAGGAAACTTCTGCCCGTTGCTTGGTTTGACCGACATTTTCAGACATCTTTACTGCAGCTTGACAGCGTTGCAGGAGGTAGTTGCCATCTGCCATGGTTGGCAGGCTGGTGGCGCTTATGATCAGAATCAACAGAATGCGTGTTAAACCTTTCATTCCATTTCCCTTCTGTTTTTAAGTTGTTGAAAGGTGTTTAATGCAAGGAAACAGCAGTACTAACAATTAACAGTCGTCTACTAAACTGTCAAATAGTGACTTGATTCGACTACCTTTAAAAGGGCAAAGTCAAAATCTCTGGGGACATAAGATGGCAAAGATAGCACTTTTCTTTCTTTTGGATCGTACAAGTCTTCCTGATAACTTCGGTATGAAGCTGTCGGTAGAGGGGACTGCGCCTTTTTATGATTCGGTCATGCGGGACATCAGCCTGACCAAACTGGCCTATACCGAAAGCACCGCCTACTGTCTGCGTTTCTTCAAAAAGCCGTTCGCTAAAGATGTGTTGGTGATCGTTAAGGATCTGGAATACCACACTGGTGGCAAGATCGTTGAGTCATGCTGCAAGCAGGCCGAGGAGATCCTTAAATACAAGAGCGATAAACTCTTCTATCACGAAGAGTACTTGTATCGCGCCATGTGGTTGCCCCGGGGCGTGCAGAAACATGAATTCGAAACGCTGGTTCGTTCATTCAGCGGTAAGTCTGACGTTGATATCAGCAAGCTCAGCCGTCTCGACAGCCGCGGCAGTTGGATCATGGATCACCCTGATGGTTATATCTTCGGGACAAAAAATGAGAACGATTTTTTACGTTCTGTTGTCCTCTACAGCTTGGCCATGAGCTTTCATCAATCTTTGAGTGATGCCATCAATCGTTTATCACTGGCAATGTCTACCCAAGGGGATCAGTTGCCATCGATGTTAAAAGATGTAGCTCGGTTCAGCGGCAGTTACTACTTCCGTAATCCTGTGAAAACCGGTGCCCGTGCTGATAATCGAGAATACGATCATCTGGCCAAACGCTTTCATTTTGCGGAGATGGAACAGATGCTGGCGGCCAAGGTATCCAACGCCACCAGTTTGATTAATCTGCGTCACAGTGAGTCCAGTCAAACACCGATCCCCCATCATTCAGATTCCATGGCCGCCGACGTGCGCTATCCTGTGGAACCGCGCAGGGAGTCGGGTCAGAGCTCAGGGCTGGGCCGGTGGTTGCTGATCTTACTTCTGCTGTTGGCATTGGCCGGTGGTGCCATGGTGTTGTTAGGATCGGAAGATCCGGTGCAGCTGCTTCAACAGTTGATGGGGCATGCTCCAGCAGCACCGGAACCCTCCAGCCAATAAATTCTCCTACTAATACGTTAATCCCTTTTGCAAATAGCTTTCACAGCCTTGGTTGGGTCGGCTAAACTTCTTTGTTGCCGGTTCCCTTTCGAGGTGCCGTTGTTTATCTAATTGTTCAGAAGGATGAGTCGATGAGATCCAGAGCTGCCGTGGCCTGGCAAGCGGGCCAGCCCCTAACCATTGAAGAAGTGGATGTCGAGGGACCGAAAGCGGGCGAGGTGTTGCTGCGAATGGTGGCCACTGGGGTCTGTCATACCGACGCTTACACCCTATCTGGTGCAGATCCAGAAGGGATCTTCCCCTCCATCCTTGGTCATGAAGGTGGTGCGGTGGTTGAAGAAGTTGGCGCTGGTGTTACCAGTGTCAGCGTTGGCGACCACGTGATTCCGCTTTACACACCCGAGTGTGGTCAGTGCAAGTTCTGTCTGTCTGGAAAAACCAATCTCTGTCAGGCAATCCGGGAAACCCAGGGCAAGGGGCTGATGCCCGATGGCAGTAGTCGTTTCTCCAAAAATGGCAAACCGATCTACCACTACATGGGGACTTCTACGTTTTCCGAGTACACCGTGGTGCCCGAGATCGCCGTTGCCAAGATCAACAAGCAGGCGCCGTTGGATAAGGTGTGCCTGTTAGGTTGCGGTATTACCACCGGAATAGGTGCCGTACTCAATACCGCCAAGGTGGAGCCCGGTTCCAGTGTGGCGGTATTCGGCATGGGTGGTATCGGTCTCAGCGTGGTGCAAGGCGCAGTGCTGGCCAAGGCGGAACGAATCATCGTCATCGACATCAACGAAGATAAGTTTGAGATGGCTCGTATGTTGGGGGCCACCGATTGTGTCAATCCCAAAAACTACGACGATCCGATTCAAGATGTGATTGTCGACCTCACCGATGGCGGCGTGGACTACTCGTTCGAGTGTATCGGTAACACCGATGTGATGCGTTCTGCGTTGGAGTGCTGCCACAAAGGTTGGGGTGAGTCGGTGATTATCGGGGTTGCTGGCGCGGGTCAAGAGATCGCTACCCGTCCGTTCCAGCTGGTCACCGGTCGGGTATGGCGTGGAACCGCATTTGGTGGAGTTAAAGGCCGCAGCCAGTTGCCTGACTATGTGGAGCGCTATCTGAAAGGGGAGATCAAAGTCGACGAGATGGTTACCCACAGTATGGGGCTTGAAGATATCAATCGAGCTTTTGACTTGATGCATCAGGGTCAGAGTATCCGCTCGGTTATTTTGTTTTAATCGGCGATCTATTCAGAAGGATCTGAGAATGCTTACCAAACTGTCTGAAAACCGGTGCTTTCAAGGGCGCCAACTGCGCTATCAGCACTATTCAGAAGTGCTTAAATGCGAGATGAAATTCTCGGTGTTTTTGCCGCCCGATGCAGACATAGCCTCGGTGCCTGTACTGTATTGGCTGTCGGGGCTGACCTGCACCGATGAGAACTTTGTATTTAAGGCCGGGGCGCAGCGGATGGCGTCGGAGTTAGGGCTGGCTATTCTCTGCCCAGATACCAGTCCCCGCGGTCTTGGTTTGCCCGGAGAAGATGATGACTGGGACTTCGGTTCCGGGGCCGGGTTCTATCTCAATGCGACCCAATCACCCTGGAATCAGAACTACCGGATGTACGATTACGTGGTTACTGAGCTGCCGGCAGTGACCGAAACCTTTCTGCCCCTGGACGGACAGCGTCGTTCTATCTCTGGTCATTCCATGGGAGGTCATGGTGCCCTGGTGTGCGGTCTGCGTAATCCAGGGAGATATCATTCTATCTCTGCATTGTCCCCTATCGTTGCTCCTAGCAGTTGCCCTTGGGGCGAAAAAGCTTTCAGCCATTATTTAGGGAAAGACCGCAAGGTTTGGCGGCAATACGATGCCTGCCAATTGATTCCGGAGGCTGATGAGCATTTGCCGTTGCTGGTGGATCAGGGGTTATCAGACCCTTTTCTCGAGCAGGAACTAAGACCTCATCTGCTGGAACAAGCCTGTGAAGAACATGGCTATCCACTTGTCCTGCGTTTGCAGGAAGGTTATGACCACAGCTACTTCTTTATCGCCAGCTTTATCGAGGATCATCTTCACTTTCACGCCCGCCATCTCAATTTTGGCTAGGGTTGAAGAAAGTACCGATAAACTTGCTACACTAGCCGGCAATATTTCCTAAAGCGCAGCTTTGGCTGCGCAATTGTCCGTTCGAGTAACGCCTACCATGCGATTGCTGCACACCTCCGATTGGCATATTGGCCGTCAGTTTCACAACCTGTCTTTGCTGGAGGATCAGCGTTGGGTGCTGCAGCAGATGTTGGCGTTGATCGCCGAACATCGTCCCGATGCGGTCCTGATTGCCGGTGATATCTACGACCGCTCGGTGCCGCCAGCCGCTGCAGTGCAGCTGTTGGATCAGGTGCTGAGCGAGATCTGTAATCAGTTGGCGATTCCTGTCATTGTTATCAGTGGCAACCACGATAGTGGTGAGCGACTGAGCTTTGCCAGTCAATCCTTACGACAGAGTGGATTGCATATGGTTGGTCAGCTGGAGGAGATGCTCAATCCTATCCCTTTGGCGGACCAGAATTCTGAAAGCGGCGTGCTGGTCTACGGCATTCCTTACGCAGATCCGGCGCGGGTGCGAGACAGTTTTGGTGCCGATGTCAGCAGTCATGACCAGGCGATGGCTTATCTTTGTCAACAGATCCATCAACACCATCAGGAATCCCAATATGCGCAATGGCCGGTGATCGTGCTCAGTCACTGTTTCGTTGACGGCTGCGAAAGCAGTGAATCGGAGCGGCCGTTATCCATGGGGGGCGCCGACCGGGTGTCGGCCCAGCATTTTAATGATTTTAGCTACAGCGCCCTCGGCCACTTGCACGGACGGCAGTATCGGGGACAGCCCAGTATCTGTTACTCCGGCTCGATTCTAAAGTACTCATTCTCGGAGCAGCATCACCATAAATCGGTGAATTTGGTGGAGATCGATAACCAGGGTGATTGTCAGATACAGCAACTGGAATTGAAACCTAGACGAGATATGCGGGTGCTAGAGGGTGAACTGCAAGCATTGTTGGCTGCGGCGGAGAACGATTCCAATCGAGAGGATTACCTGCTGATTCGACTCACCGATAAGCACGCTATTCTCGATGCGATGGGTAAACTGCGAAGTGCCTACCCCAATGTACTGCATCTGGAACGCCCTGGTCTGCACACAGAAGGCGAAGTTCGACTGCAGGGACGGGAACAGCTGAAGAAGGGGGAGTTGACGATGTTCAATGATTTCTTCCAGCAGGTAACCGGTGACGAGATGGATAGTCAGCAGTGCCTGATGGTCAGTCAGTTGTTGGAATCGCTGCACCGTAGCGATGATGCTCCATAGCTTGAGATCAGATTAGTTATGCGTCCGATTACCTTAACCCTCAGCGCTTTCGGTCCCTTCCCCGGCCTTCAGGAGATCGACTTCCGACAGATGGGGGAAACGCCGCTGTTTCTGATCAATGGGCCTACCGGTTCAGGAAAAACCACCCTTCTCGATGCTATCTGTTTTGCGCTTTATGGTAAGACGACTGGCAATGAACGTGAGGGCAATCAGATGCGGGCTGATCTGGCTGAGGCTGATCAGCTCACGGAAGTGGTGCTGGTGTTTGAGCTGGCTGGCAGCTTCTACCGTATCCGCCGTCTGCCAGAGCAACAAAAACCCAAGGCGAGAGGCGAGGGGACGACTATCCAGTCTCCAGAAGCGCAGCTTTGGAAGCTTGATGATGCTGACAGCCAGGATCCTGATCAGCAGCAGTTGTTGGTATCTTCAAAGGTCTCCGAAGCCAACGCCATGATCGAGTCCCTGACCGGGCTCAGCGCCGATCAGTTTCGCCAGGTTATGGTGTTACCACAGGGCAAATTTAGACAGCTGTTGATGGCTGAGTCCAAACAGCGCGAAGCGATCTTCAGCCAGCTGTTTCAAACCCGCATCTATCAGCAACTGGAAGAACGACTCAAAGCCGAAGCATCTGGAGTACGCCAGCAACGCGATAAACAAAAGCAGTTGATGGCAGGCATTCTGGAAGGATGTGGTTTGGCGTCGGAGCAGGAACTTCAACAGGAATTGCAGGAGTTGAAGCCTCGCTGGCAACAACAGAGTGAACAGCGTAAACAGGCCGCCGAGTCGGTCAAGTTGAGAAGCCAGCAATTGCAGCACGGTCAGCAACTTGATCAGGCCTTTCAACAATTGAAAGTTACCCAGCAGCAGTTACAACAATTGCAGCAGCGCCAATCGGATGTCGATGGACAGCGCCAACAGTTACAGCGGGCGGATCAAGCTCAGCGGCTTTCTCCCCACTATGATAAATTGCAGTTGCTCAGCGGTCAGCAGCTTCAGTTGAAGAAAGAGCAGCAATTACTACAGCAGCAACAGACTCAGAAACAAACGCAGCAGGTTCAGGCGGCCGAGCAATACCAGCAGCGGGAAGCACTACAAATACAGCTGGATAGCGATAAGCGGCAATTGGCGCAGCTTCAGAGCTACCAAGGGAGGGTCGCAGAGCTTGAACAGGCCCGTCAGCAGTTGGGCGCTAGTGAAAGTCATCGGCAGCAGTCTGCGGAGAATTTATCGACCGCAGAGAAAGCCTTGTTGCAACAACATCAAGAGCGACAACAGCTAGAGAATCAGCGTCAGCAACTGCAGGACAGTCTGGTGCCTCTGGTGAAACAGCAGGGGATGCTGGCAACCCTATCGGAACGGCTTGCCCGAGCTGTGGAACTGGATCAGAAACTGAGCCAGCAGCAACAGATTAGCCAACAGCTGAAGGCAGCCGAGCACAAAGGCCAGCGTCTGAAATTTGCTTTTGAAGCCGCAGAGCGAGACCAGAAAACCTTGGAGATGCGCTGGCATCAGGGGCAGGCCACACTGCTGGCCCGACAGCTTGAACAGGGGCAACCTTGCTTGGTGTGTGGCAGCCTGGATCATCCCTCGCCCCAGCATAGCGAGGCAGAGATCCCGGATCAGCACCAGCTGCAGCAAGCCCGAGAGGCGTTAAATCAGCGCCATCAGCAATTGTCCCAGGCCCGGGAGGACTACAAGGTCATTGGTCGGGAAGCTCAACTGTTGCAGCAGCAGATCCAATCCCTGTGTCAGGCGCTTGAGATTTCATCGGGCCAGGATCTGGATCTGCCCGAATTGCAGCAACAGCAACAACAGTTGCAACAGCAGTTGGACCAGTTACTGGCCAATCAGCAGCAGCTTCAACAGATGGTTCCGCAGCTACAGCAGTTGCAACAGCAGGAGCAGCAGTCTCAGGCACAGCTACAAAAATTGCGGGATCAGTACCAGACCGATGATAACCATTACGTTGCAGCTAAATCAGCGCTGCAGCGGGCAGAGCATGAGCTTCCGGATCAGTATCGGGCACCGGGGTTGCTGCAAGCGGCGATTAACGAGAGTCAGCAGAAAATCGCCAGCCAGCAGCAACATCTAGAGAAGATTCAACGGGACTACCAGCAGGCAAATCAGGCCCTGGCCGAAGTTAATGGCTCCCTGCAAAGCTGTCAGCAGCAGAGTCAGCAGCTCTCTCAACAAATTGAGGACGCCGACAAATACTGGCGTGACTGCCTGGTGGATAGTGTTTTTGCTGATCAGGCGATATTCCTGGAGTCGCGTCTGCCCAGTGAAGAGATTCAACAGCTACAGCAGACGATAAAAGACTATGAACATCAACTCACTCGGTTGCAGGGGGCGTTGCATCAGCAGCAGGCTAATTTGGAGGGCGTTGCCCCCCCGGATCTGTCAGAGCTGGAATCGCAGCAGCTACAGGCTGATCAACATTACCAGCAGCTGGATCAACAGTGGCAGCGACTGGATCGCCGCCTGAATCAGTTGCAGGAGACCTCTGATAAGCTCCGGCAGGCCCATCAGCAACAACAGCAGATCGACGAACAGTATCGTTTGATCGGTACCCTCAGCGATGTTGCAAACGGTCATACGGGCAATAAGATCAGCCTTCAGCGCTTTGTACTCAGCGTGCTGTTGGATGATGTGCTGATTGAGGCCAGTCGCCGGTTACAACTGATGAGCAAGGGTCGATACCAGCTCTGGCGTAAGTCGGAGCGCGCTAAGGGAAACCGCGCATCTGGATTGGAGCTGGAGGTGGAAGACGCATACACCGGTAAGGTCCGTCCTGTGGCGACGTTATCCGGGGGCGAAAGTTTTATGGCGGCGTTGTCTATGGCACTGGGATTATCGGAGGTGGTGCAAGCCTATTCCGGTGGTATCCGCCTCGATACCCTGTTTATCGATGAGGGCTTTGGTAGTCTTGATCCGGAATCCCTGGATCTTGCTGTTCAAACCCTGGTTGATCTGCGTTCAGCAGGTCGCATGGTGGGAGTGATATCCCATGTAAGCGAGCTAAAGGAACAGATCGACGTACGATTGGATCTGATTAGCGACCGTAACGGCAGCCGTATTCGTACTGTGGTCCCAGCAGGTTAGGCATATCCATGGCTAAGCATGACCATTCCTCACAGATTACAGCGCTAACGCCTTTGGAGACGTTACCTGGTTTATCGGCTGCTCCTCGCAACAAGCTGCAGCGGATGGGCGTTACCACCCTCGGTGAAATCGCGCAGAATCTGTCGAAAGCACAGCTGAAATCTGCCCGCAATATTGGCCCGAAAACCCTTCAACTACTTGAGCAAGCGTTGCAACAGGCTGGACTTGAGTGGGCAGATAATCGGCTCAACGTCAGTTACGAAATCAGTCAGCAGATCGACTTGCATCAGCAAAATACCGAGCAGTTGAAGCAGGCGGTAGCGGCCTGGGTGTGCGAGCACGAGCCTGAGACTGATCAGGCATGGCGTCAGCATCAGCCTGGAGCTTACGGTGAATACCTAAAAGCGCAGCTGAAAGGTCTCAATTACATGAAGGCTGATAGGGTCATTCTCCGTGATTTTGAGCATCAACTGGTACGCAGTCTAAACCGTTATCAGAAGCAGCAACGCTATGCCAAAAGTCGTGAAGCTATGATGGATGGCATTGCAGCTAATGCTCGCCGCAAGCGTTCTAGGCGCTGATGCGGAGTTCTGGGAATCTTTGCGGGTAACTGTTGCCAGATCAAGTGTGGTGGCAATTCCACTTGAGCCCCCGAGGACGATGACCGATGATGGCAATATCTAAGATTTAGAGGTTTAGTTATGGCGTGGTTGAAAGTTGGTTTGTTGGCGCTGCTAATGGCGCTGGGTGTGCAAGTGTATGGGGATAATTCTGCAAATGGACGTTCAATTTTGGTGGATCTGAAACTGGATAGCAGCCTGCAGCAATACGCCGAAAAGCCCTGGATTGTCTATGTATTTGCCCGCCCAGAGGACAAACGGGTGCCTTTGGCTTCTAAAAAACTGACTTTGGATCGGGTGCCGCTACTGGTTGAACTGACCGAGAAAAACTATCTGTTAGAAAACCTGACCCTGGCTAACGCTGACCAAGTGGTAGTCTACGTCAAAGTGACACGACATGGATCACCCCATAAGACCGCAGTGGGTGACCTGTTAGGTGAATCTAAAACGGTAGATTTCGGCCAGTCGCCGCAGCAACGGATAGAATTGGTGATCGACCAAGAAGTGAAGTAATTTCCATGTCCGAACTGATTGAACAGGCTCGAGCCTTTGCCATCGCTGCCCATGAGAATATCGGACACCGCCGTAAATACACCGATGAACCCTACTGGGTGCATCCTCAGGCAGTCGCCGAACTGGTAGCCAGTGTCTGTGATGATCCTACCGTTATCGCAGTAGCCTGGTTACACGATACGGTTGAAGATACCCCAGTCAGCTTGCAACAGATCGAGAGCCGTTTCGGTGAGCGTGTCGCTGCATTGGTGGAAGATCTGACCGATATCAGCTGCTTGGCAGACGGCAATCGTGCTCGTCGCAAATCACTGGACCGGCAGCATACTGCAGCGGCTCATCCCCATGCAAAAACCGTTAAATTAGCGGATCTGATTCACAATACCCAATCCATCGTCGAGCATGCGCCCGGATTTGCGCGAATCTATCTGGAGGAGAAGCGAATGCTGCTGGAAGTGCTGCAAGAGGGAGATAGCCAGCTATACGAACAGGCCTGTGCTCAGCTTCGACAGTCTTTAAGAATTCTGGCTACCAAGGGCTGAAGGGTCTTACTGCCCGTTCATCTGTTTCTGCAGTAATTTAACCCCTTCGCTGGCGTCAGAATCGTTCGGATCCATCCAAAGTAAACGTGCGTAGTTCTGCGCTGCTACTCCCCAGTTGTTGACTAGAATGGCCTGCTGGGCTCGATCTCGATAGCGTTCTGATATTCGGGAAATTCCCCGAGTCGCGACTGAGTGGTTGGGCTGTAGGGTCAGAATACGGCGGTAGGTTAGCACGGCATTGCTGTTGTCAGGTATGGTCAGTCGAAAGGCTTTCTCGTGAATCTCGGCTTGTTTGAGTAATACTTTTATCTGCGCGCTACGGGCTTCAGATTCAGCTCGTTGGCTCTGTTCGTTTGCAGGTTCGGTTGATATACCGTTGGTAGCGGCAATGGCGGAGTGGATCTCATCTGTGGTTGACGTCCCATTTGCATCCGCATCTTCTAGTGCTTGTGCGACACTAGCGACTATCTGTTCCGCTTCCTCTGAGGCGGACTGCTGTGTAGTCAAGGTGTTGGGTTCCGTGGGTTGTAATGGTACCGCTGGCTCCTGTATCTGTGGTGTCTCAAGGCTGACAGATTCTTCTTGGATGGATGATGGTTCGGTGATTTCCTGCTGCTCGGTTTCTGTTGAGGTGTCGGGGGCAACAGTGAGTTGTGCATCCCGGATCTGAATATCTGTAATTTGTAGCTGACCTGGGGTGGGAGATGTATCTTTGTCACTGCCTGCCTCGGTCATCACCTCAACAGCTGTTTCAAGAGCCGTTTCAGGCGCAACTTCAGGTCTGGAAACGGTATCTTGAATTTCTGTGGCATCCTGCTGCAGCTTTTCCACCGCCAGCTCTACTGCAGTTTCTGCCTGTTCGGTTAGCCTGTCAGGGATTGCATCGGTCGGTTCGGGAACTGCTTTTTGAACCGGTTCAATCAGCTCCTTGACGGATTCCACGTTTGCTGGCTTAGATGCTGGTGCTTCAGTAACAGACTCCTTCAATACAGCCTGGTTTTCGGCAGCTGATGATTCTTGGGAGGCGTTGCTGTTAAAACTGAGGGTGCTCGGTGTTGTGGTTTTATTGGTGGTTTTATTGGTGGATGTATTGATGGTTGTACTGGTGATCGTACCGGCGGATGTCTCAGTAGGTGTGGGTGTAGAAACTGAGTTGTTTGCGCTGATGTCGTCGACCAACATTTTGAGTTTTGCCAGTAACTGTTGCGGCTGGTATTGAGGATCTTTAGCCAATTGGATATAGCCAAGGCCTCCAAGACCTACCACGGCTACCAATACCCAATAAAGCATGCGTGAGCTACTGATGGATTCAACTTGCGATTCCAGCAATATGGGGGCCGATGCCGGTTCGTCTAACTCTGGTGGTAGTTCCGGCTCTATCTCTTTGAGGGGGGGCTGATCTGCTTCTGTTTCTGATTTTGACTCGCCTTCCAATCCTTCAAATTCGGAGAGTCGGTTTTCGTCATCTTCAGAGTTCTCCGTGCTGATTTTTCCTGTAACTTCTGCACTGAATGGCATATTTGAAGTGGCCGTATGCCCAGGCAATGGATCGGTGCCTTTCTCGATCACAGGTTCTGGCGGCTTTACACCAGGAGGGGAAGGTTGACTCGAGAAGTTTTCGGGCGGAGTTTCCTGTTGCTGTCCGGCGCTGGCATGGAGGGCAACAGAGCTGGAGATCTCCGCAGCGGCCAGATCATTGATAAACAGTGGTGTCTCTAGCCGATCACTATGCTGTTTGAGATGAGGACGATCGGGGGTGTCCAATAGCGATTGGGTCAGCAACCCGCCTAAGGTTGGATCGAAATCTGATTGTGGATGATTGGGTAGCAGATCGTGGTGTATAGAGGTATCGTCTGAATCTGTGTTGTTAAAGGATAGGCCCTGAGTAAAGCAGTTTTCTCCCTGAATCTTTTCAACGATAGGGTCGTTAATTTGTGCCTGTCCTGTGGCTCTGGCCTCGATAACGGCCAGCTTGGTCAATTGAATGGCATTACGAAGACTTCCGCTGGCGGCGATTAGCATCGCCTGCATTGCTTCGTAGTCGATGGATATTTGGCCTGCGCTTTGGTCCTCGACCTGTTGTTCGATAAATTGGCTCATTTCTGCTTCTGTGGCGCTGGTCAAAAGCAGATGTTGGCTTAGGATCTCGTTGTTTACGTGGTTAAACAGCAGTCGTTGGTGTACTTCTGGGGTTCCGAACAGGACACCTCTGAGAGGGAGGAGTGGTGTTTCACCGCCAATGGCTCTTGCAAGGGATATCAAGGTTTCTTCAGGGATGAACTGAGCATCGTCGATCAGCAGTGCCACCGGGCGACCGCTTCGCTCCTGCTGGTGCAGGCGTTGCTGAACCAGTTTGAAGCAGGCATCGCTGTCATCGGCGTCATAGGGAAGTTTTAACGATTCGGCGATGGAGAGCAGTAGTTCATCGACATCAAATCGACTGTAGGGCAGATCGAGAACAATATAGCGCTGATCGAGCTTGCGTATCAGTTTAGCTTTCAGAAAAGATTTGCCGGTGCCACTGGCACCATCTACCAGCACAAATCGACGGCTATCAGCCAAGGTTTCCATAATGTTGGACTGGGCTGCTTTGACTGCTGCGGTTTCGAATCCTTGAGACATTATTGTCCTGCTTTTTATCGGTCGGCCTTTGTCAGAAATTCAAGCACATAGCTGCTAAAGACACCAGTATAGCTTTGCAATTATGACAATGGCTAGCAACCATTGGTACTGAAGATCTGTGGTTGATATTGTCTCTAGTTAACAGCTTTGGTGGGCGGTTTACGTTCTCGCAGGTAGCGTGGTTCTGACTCGATGCCGCAGGCAAATCGGCGCACCAGATCCAGCCCGGCTCCGGCTACCAGAGGCTGAAACATGGCTCTGCCATGGGGGAAAAATAAAGAAGCGCTTTGGATTTTGTTTGCACTACCCCAGGCTAGCCACACAAGCCCTACTGGTTTTTCGTCACTCCCGCCATCGGGACCGGCGATGCCGGAGACGGCAATGGTATAGGTGGCTCCGCTATTTTTCAGAGCGCCTTCGGCCATCGCTCTCACTACGGGTTCGCTGACAGCGCCATGATCGATCAATAATTGTGGGTCGACGCCGAGCATTCGTTGTTTGCTGCTATTGGCATAGGTGACATATCCGGATTCGAAAACGGCGGATGAACCCGGGATCGCTGTGATCAGGGAAGAGATCATGCCTCCGGTACAGGATTCGGCGGTGGTCAGGGTCTTTCCCTGCTGAGTAAGCAACTGCACTAGTGTTTGCGCAAGACTGCCATCCTCCTCGGCGACAATATGATCGCCAATCAACTGCTGGAGTTTTTCGACCCACTGCTGATGCAGCATCGGTTCTGTTTTTGGGGTTTGAAGCTTGACTTCCAGAGTAGGCAGTCCGGCTCGAAAGCCCAGTTCCACTTGCTCTGGCCAGTCGGGTAACTGCTCCGTTATCCGCTGCTGCAGACTGGATTCTCCCAGCCCAAAGGTATGGAAGCGTGTTAGCAACAAACCGTGCTCTGGTGGTTGTCGTTTTTGCAGCTGTGGTACGATGCTCTGTTCCAGCATCGCCTTTAATTCACTGGGCACACCCGGTGTACAGATGATTTCGCAGTCGTTGTGATGCAGCTGGATACCGACGGCTGATCCCACGGGATTGGCTACAATAGATGCGTCTTGGGGCAGCAATGCTTGTTTGTAGTTGGCCTCATTGAGGGCAAAGCCTCGGTTTTGACACCACTGTTGTAGATGAGCCAGCGCCTGAGGATGTTCTTGTAGTGGCTTGCCTGTCAAATCTGACAATGCTTGAGCGGTCAGATCATCACGAGTTGGCCCCAGGCCACCATTAACAATGAGCACGTCACATTCCTTGGACAGCTGGTGCAATTGCTCCACCAACTCTGTCATCTCGTCGCCGACGGTGACTTTTCGGTCGATCCGAAGTCCATGGGGCATCAGCTGTTGAGCGACCATAGCGGAGTTGGAGTCAACGGTGACACCGGTCATCAATTCGTTACCGGTAAGCAGTAGATAAATCTTCATAGTGGCTAAGGCTGTTTCCAGATGGCTGTGTTAACAACAGAGAGTACACCATTTCGATCGCGGTTGAAGGGTGGTGGTGTAGTTGAGAAGGCGTACAAAAGCAGGGCGTGGCGTGGTTTAGCGACTATTCCCAGATGACTCGGACCGGTTCACCAAAATCATCGTAGATGACCTTTTTCTTCGGTCTGGTATTCTTTCTTGCCGGTTTTTTGGGTTGGTTTTTGGCCAGCTTGGACTGACGGCTGGCTTCAATTGCTGCCACTACTTCGGGGACTGGGGTACGTTCTTGGCGAGGTTTTTCAAAACCCATGCTGGTGGTATTCAATTCGCCGTTGTGCAAAGCGCTGGTGCCTGAGCTGACCTTTTTCACCTCTCCGCCGCGGCGCAGGTATGCTTCCACCTGTTTTTCGATCTCGTCGCGAGTTTGTGCTTTCGACTGTGGGCGCTTCATGAATAAAATGGGTCTGCTTGAATACTGAATCTGCTATTTTAGGCCGGGTGGCTGGGATGCGAAAGGGGGAACCTCTGTTAGTTGTTGCAATTTCGTCGACTACAGGCCGTGAAAGCTGTTGAGCCTTGGCTATAGAGCTACTCCCAACCAGCGACCTGGCCACGATCAAAGTAGATGATCTGGTTGCGCCCATCGCTCCGGGTGTAGATCCATTTCTCGGTTTCCTGGCTCATGGCTTCAATAGCGGTGGGTTTCCCCCAAGATTGCAGCACATGTTCGGGTTCCATCCCTGAAATAATCGAGTTCTTGCGAATATGCAGACGTATTCTTTTTTCCCAAGCTTTGCGCTTTTTTGGGGTGCTAGTGTTGTAAGGATTATTGTGCTGAATCTGCTTTTCGGCACGGTTAATCTCCCGCATCACCTCTAGCTCCCTGAGCCGGTCTGGGGGGACAGCTGCAAGGTGGAGAAAAAAGGCACTTTCGGTGTCTGCTGCGGGATCTACGTTGAGGCAACAGCTACTTTGGACGGGTGATATAGGCTGTCCGTAAGATGTATGTTCGGCAATTTGGTTTGAGTCGGCGTGACCAACGTTCAGGACCATTGTGAGCAAAAAAACGCCCATCACCATGACTCCTTCCAGGTGTTTAAATATTAATCAATTATAACTGTCATTCTAGCAACTGTTGATTGCAATTTGTGCACCTGCCTTATTCTAAAAAGTAATTATCGCTGTCTGTAAGTAGATTTCTAATGGGCGTGAAAGTTTCGGCTTAATCACTTAGGGATGGTCTGAACAAGTAGCTTCAAACTGTCCAGTTTCTATTTTCAACGCAGAAATACCTCGCTGGATCGTCATTCCGCCCTTTTTATTACCCGCT
>JAPHRD010000064.1 GCA_026196225.1 Motiliproteus sp. | reverse complement strand
TATGGTCCATACCACTCATCTTACTGTGGTCCATGCCTGACATATCGCTATGGTCCATACCGCTCATCTTACTGTGGTCCATACCTGACATATCGCTATGGTCCATACCCATATCACCATGGCCCAAGACTGGTACAGGATCCATGGCAGGTATTTCCGATTTCAGCAGAAGATCCGGTGTTAATCTTCCCATTGCGTAGCCAGAACGATCCAATGCCTGAGCAAAAATGGTGTATGCGCTATCGTGATTAGGCTCCACTACCACATCGTAAGTTTCTGCGACGCCAATTCGAAATTCATCCACTGTGACGGGTTCGATATCCTGACCATCCGAAGCGATGACTGTCATTTTTAGCCCTGGTATTCGGACATCAAAAAAAGTCATCGCTGCGCTATTAATGAATCTCAATCGTACTTTTTCTCCACGACCGAATAGTCCAGCCCAACCTTCGGCTGGCGTGACACCATTCATTAAAAAGGAGTAGGTATATCCAGTGACATCAGACAGATCGCGATCGCTCATACGCATCTGATTCCACATTTCTCTTTCACGCCAGGTTCGAGAAACACCCTTATTCTTAACTTCACGCCACAGATCATTCGCGGTGCGTTCATTGAAGTTGTAGTAGTGACTTAGTTTCTTCAGTTTTGCGTAAATATCATTTGGATTCTCATCGCTCCAATCGGAGAGTACAATCACATAATCTCGATCGTAAGAGACTCCCTTTTTTTCTCGGGGATCTATAACAATCCCACCATAAAGTCCCGTTTGTTCCTGAAAGCCAGAATGACTGTGATACCAGTATGTACCCGTCTGCTGAACCTTAAATCGATACGTAAAGGTTTCTCCTGGTTTGATCCCAGGAAAAGAAATTCCAGGTACTCCATCCATCGAAGGAGGAAGAATCATACCGTGCCAATGTATGGAGCTAGCTTCCTTCAAGCGATTGGTTACGTTGAGTGTTACTTCTTCTCCCTCTCTCCATCTAAGAATTGGAGCAGGTAAAGAGCCGTTAATAGTTGTTGCAATTTTGGGTTGGCCTGTGAAATTGACGACTTGTTCGTCGATGACAAGATTGAAGTTATTGCCAATCAAGTATTCCTGTTGCGTAGAGGGTGCATTCGCGGATAATTTGGAAGAAAACCCCATACCTGCTATTACACCTCCAGCCGCAAGCCCTTGGACAAACTGTCTGCGCGTCAAAAGCTGATTATGCGGAGATGCCGGGAATTTAGATTTATGCATCAGATCGATCCTTTACAATTGGGACTGTTCGAACGAATCTACCCAACGGGCTAAAAAGTTCTGTCTTAAGTGAACAGTGAAAGAATTTGAAGCTGCCGTTTTTTTTCCAACTAAAAAGATATGGGGGGAGGTAAAGGAACCCTGTTCACTATGGGTGAATAATCAGACAAGAAATATGAACAATGGCTATCAATGGGAGTGTAGCCATTAGTTGCGGAAGTACTCAATAGCATTCCGCAACCTTGACAACTATATCGGCAGTCATTTAATTCTGAACCACTTTCACAATGAGGCGACGATTGTAATATAGGTTCCTCATCGTCAATCAGATCGAGCAAATCGTAATTGATCTGAGAACCATCAGCCGCCATTGAGGTGGAGGGTGAGAGCAGCGACCCACTTATTAGTCCGACCAATAGCAAAATCGAAACAAAAATACTTTTGGGCTGCCGGTTCATAAAGGACTCACCTTTCCTACAATAAGATTGAGTGTAGATCAAAGTTCGCGTTTTTCGACAAACTAATGCTTCCAGTATGTATCAGTTAGTACTTCGACCATCTGAAAGAACGGTTTGTTGCAACTAATTTGAAGCGACCTTGAATTCAATATGAAAGCAAGTTTCCTGGCTATCAGAGCGCACCGTTATTCGGCCATTATGGCCTTCAATAATAGCTTTTGTTATGGCTAAACCCAACCCAAACCCATCCTCACTACCGTTGTTTTTTGAGGGATTTTTTGAACGATAAAATCGATCGAACAGATAGGGAAGATCTTGAACGGATATCGTTTCACCTGAATTTCTAATATCTAACATAACTTTGTCATTACGCTGAGAAAGAGAGATATGGATAGCCTCATGTTTCGGTGTATGTCGAATAGCGTTAGATAGAAGATTACTGATAGCACGACGGATCATTAGCTGATCACCGGAGATTTTGCCCTTGCCAGAGAGTGAAACCTTAATTTTCTGCTCCTCCGCCAACGCTTCGTAAAACTCGATCAAATCAGTTATTTCATTTTCTAACAACAATTCTGATCGTGACGGTAAACACTGCATGTGTTCAGCTTTTGCCAAAAACAACATATCGGAAATCATACGGGATAAACGTTCGTATTCTTCGATATTTGAATACAGTATTGCTCGATAATCCTCCTCGCCTCTTGGTCTAGTCAAGGCAACTTGGGATTGGGTCATTAAATTGCTGATCGGGGTTCGTAACTCATGGGCTATATCTGATGAGTATTGTGACAATCGTGAAAACGCCTGTTCCAGCCTTTCAAGCATCGTATTGATAACATCTGCTAAGCCGGCAATTTCAACAGGTACACTCTCTACTTCCATTCTGTGGTTTAACTGCTCTGCTGTTACCCGCCTGGCGCGATTTTTCATAGAAAGCAGCGGGGTCAATCCTTTTCTTGTTGCGATCCAACCTAGTAATCCACTGATGAGAACCGCAACTACCGTATAGGTCATAACCTGCTGCTGGAAACGCAGCATGAACGCCTGATGCTGTCCATTATCCAGTGCGATAAGAACCATTGACGGTGCGGGTGGACCAGAATCTAAAGATATTAAAACCTCCTCTGCAAGAATCCGGTATTCTCTGCCGTCGTCCCGCCAACTGACGATCTTTGATGGATTGTTCTGGACTCTGCTTATCAAATCAAAACTTGGGATAATTGAATGCTCGGTCGTATAAATTACTCGACCTGTTTGGGACACTATAACTACTGATAAATTTTGATGCCCTACCAAACCTGCATCCAAAAGTTGCTCAGTTTTTAGAGTCTTCCCATCGATAGCTTTGTTTCGAATACTCTCTCGAACTAGTTCTGATTTCCCTTTGAGTATTCTATCGTCCTGTAGTAGAAAGTAGTTTTCAATCGTTAGAGTGATTACCTTAACCAACCCTAAGAGCACCAGGGCAGATATCATGGAGAAAAATATGGTTAAGCGAGCTGTCAGTGATAGTTTACGTCTCATGACTGGACGTATCCTCCAGTGTGTAGCCCATTCCTCTGTAGGTCTGTATAAGTTTGCTACCGAATGGCTCATCAACTTTCGTCCGAAGTCGTTTAATGGCCACATCAATAACATTTGTATCACTGTCGAAATTCATATCCCACACTTGAGAGGCGATCAGGCTTCGGGGCAGAATCTCTCCCTGCCTTCGCATAAATAATTCAAGTAATGAAAATTCTTTAGCCGTTAGCTCTATCCGATGTCCGTTTCGACGTACACGCCGTCTGAGAAGATCCATTTCAAGATCTTTGAATATCAACACAGTAGGATCTGATTTATTGCATGAGCGTCTCATCAGAGTTCTTACCCTTGCCAACAGCTCAGAAAATGCGAAGGGTTTCACCAGATAGTCGTCTGCCCCAATCTCCAACCCCTTAACACGATCGTCAACTTGATCACATGCGGTTAAAAAAAGTACTGGCATGTCCTTCCCGCTGCCGCGCAATACTTCTAAAACCTTCCAACCATTGAGACCAGGAAGCATCACATCCAAAATGACTAAATCGTACTGATCCACCTCAGTAAGTACTAAATGAATAGCATCGGTTCCAGAACGGACAAGATCAACATTAAAGCCCGATTCCTGAAGGCCTTGCTTTAGATAGTTTCCTGTTTTTTGCTCGTCTTCCACGATCAGCAATTTCATTTTTAGCTTCCAAAATATTACTTAGTATCAAAACGCTATCAACTATTGCCAAGATTACATAATTGTAACTATTGCGCCAGCTTTAAGACAGCCGCCATCCTTAACTGGTTATTCTTTGAGGTGCAAATCAAGAGCATTAGACAAGTTTTCTTGAGTGTAGCTGGTATCGCGATCGTTTTAACCACGCGCGCAGTTTCCGCTCAACTAGGTGCGGAACAACACTCAATGGCACTTCCCGTTGATGGGCCTCAGGAGTTAGCGAACTTCAAGTTGCGCATCAAAGCGCTGGAAGCCAAAGTCGCCGAGGAAGGCCTGATACTGACGGAATCACAAGTCCAGGCACTGGAGCGAAAGAAGTTGGATGACGAGGCCTATGGTGAGATTGATACCGCCCATCCTGGTTATCTGGGATCGCAGAATACGTTTTATGTCGGCACCTTCAAGGGGGTTGGTCATGTCTATCAGCAGACCTACGTAGATACTTATACCCGGGTAGCCCATTGTATGCTCTATACGACCAAAACACTGATCACAGCGGCCGATCTACTCAATGATCGTGTATTGCCGTTTTATGCCGCAGAGAGGTTTCCTTTGCTGCGCATTTTGACGGATAGGGGTACTGAGTATTTTGGCAAAGCCGATAGCCATGATTACCAGCTCTATCTGGCAATTAACGACATTGAACACACAAGGACCAAGGCACGACATCCCCAGACTAACGACATCTGCGAGCGCTTCCATAAAACGATTTTACAGTATTTTTATCAGCCTGCTTTGCGGCGTAAAATCTATGGTTCAATCAAAGAACTTCAAGGTGATCTGGACCGTCTGGATTGAATACTACAATACTGAACGAACCTACCAGGGTAAACGGTGCTGCGGCAGATCGCCGATGGAAACGTTACTCGTTGGGAAATCAATCTGGAAGGAAAAGTTCGTAAACTGAACCTGACCTGACAGATACCTTCGGGAAAATCGGTAACTGTCAGATCAAGTCTGAATTACTACACTTTAGTTCTTTGAAAATTCACTAAATGTTAATTTTTAGAAAGATAGACCCAGCCACCCCCAGAATTTCTCAGTATCCACAGAGGTATCCTTTGCGTCATAGTTTGCGTATTTAACTCCCGCGTTATAACCATCGCCGAATTTGACTGCATAAACTGCATTTAGCTCGTTTCCATGATCCTTGACGGTAGGACTATCTTCGTCGGCATCGAAATCGTGATATATGACGGTCAATTTACCAGGACCTACTTTGCCCCCTATGCTTAAATAACTATCTACTAAACCGGTATTGGGAGTTGTCAGAAACTTATCCGCCCAACCATTGAATTTGTGAAGCGTTGCAAGCTCCGTAGTAAATCCGTAGGTACCGTTATCCGATCCCAAAACTTCGTAACCCGCTTTCACGGTTAGGCCACTCACCACAATACCTGCTTCTGCAAATATATAGTCGGCATCCTTACCTGTGTTGGTATCCTGAGTGGCATACTCTAAAGTGTAGAGCAGTTTTGAAGATTCCATTTGGTTGCTTCCGGAAAAGCTTACACCGTAGGTGTCACGCTCAAATCCGGCATCGGTTTCTAATAAGTAAGCGTAACCTTTTACTGTACCGATTGAGGTCTTATAGGCTCCATGGAGTAATACGTCTTCCGAATCAATATCTGCGTCGGAAGCAAATATTCGATTGCGTTGACTGATATAGGCCGCAGTGATGGCGAGATCATTAGTGGGGGATATTACGGCCGATACTCCGTCAAAGGTTTGACGGTCTTGTCGCCATCCAACATCGCCAACAAAGCGGTGGCCATCTAGTGTAATCCGCTGCCTTCCTAGCTTGGCTGTGATTGTATCGCCTGTATACTGGAGAAATGCTTGGTCAATCTCGGTGCTTTCAGGGTCAGCAATTACCGCATTATTGGTGGAAGTCTTAAATCCCGTGGGGCCGACCTTATAGTCATCTATTCCAAAAACTTGGCGAACATCTTCAACTTCAAACGTGCCAGATATTCCGTTGACAGAGCCAGTCTTGATTCCAATTCTTGAGCGAAGTGTTAATCCTTCAGCTCCATCAGTACCATCTTGGTCTACATCTTCGTACCTGAGTCGAAAATCGCCGTAAGGTGTGCTGTTTTTCAAGGCTTCAGTGAATTGGTCTGCGTATGTATTTGAAGCACCTGCTGATATCACGGACATCGTTGCAAGGCTACATACCGTTTTGTGCCATTTAGACATTTTACTTCCTCATAGGTAGTAGGTGTGGTTTAAGGTCTATAAAAACTCTAATTTACTTCAGCACAGAACTGTTAGTTTATCGCATAAAACGTTATGTAGTTGTTTTGGTTTTTGAAGTGTCGCTTATCTGAGATAAAAAATAAAGAGGAGTGTGAATAATATATATAGGAAACCTGTGATTAAGTCTCGATCATGACAGAATAGGAGTCTCATCGATTGAGACTCTGAGGTCGTTTAAGGTCCATCAGCTTTCTTTCGCCGCCACCGGCTTCTGCACGAATTCCCAGTACCAGATGGATAACTAAATCCTCAGGGCGCGAATTAAAGAGGTTATTGAGCCGCATGACTTGAATTAGGCTGGGCTTCTTCGCTATATTTGCGTACCGGGGAAGGCTGCATTGATCGCGTCAGGAAAGCTCTTCAGATAGATTAGTTCAGATGTAGTAATTCTGACCATCGGCGCAAGCGATCACAGTGTAAAGACTGGATTTTTTCAAAAGTTTCTATACTCTTATGTTTGTGATTCCTTGACAGACTAGAGCTTATTGACGACTATTTACCTATGCGAAAAATTTTCTGCCAACACAACCTGATAGTATTGATGATTGTTATTCTTATTTTCCCTCCTATGTTGGTGGGCAGTATACAAACACCCGTTTTTCAAGATCACAGCCATACCCATGAGCATGCTACTACCGCCGAGCAAGGACATCACCAAGACTTAGTAACACCGATCCAATCTGACCTAACAATCCCAGCATACTCAGAGAATTTCACTGATTGCCACCACACTGCTATTGACGGAAACTGTTCAATTCATTGCTCGGGCGGCTCTTGTACTTCTGTATCTCTATCAGACATCCCACAATTTTTAGCAACCAAACCACTGCAACACCATTCTTTGAAACTCAGTTTTCCAGATCCCATCATCGATCTTATCCAACGCCCTCCAGTGTTCGTCAGTTAGCTCCTGAATTTTCTCGCATCTAAAAACTTGCACCGGGTCTTTGACATGGAGCGAAGCTGTCTAATGGTTGATTCATCTGACCTAGATCGACATTCACTTCATGTAACCGGAAATACCGCTAGCCGACTAGCATGAAAGGAAGTATTTATGTCCAAGAAACAATTTAAATTTTCAACTGTAATCCGTGTAGCTGTCATATTTTCAGCAATCACTTCAACAACAGCAATGGGGCATGGTGGTGCCAAAGGAATTGTCAAAGAACGCATGGATTCCATGAAGGAAATGGGCGATGCCATGAAAGTGATGGGCGACATGGTGAAGGGGAAACGTGACTTCGAACGCTCTGCTTTTAAGCAGGGTGCCGAAACAGTCTCAAAACATAGTCCCAAAATTCCTGAGTTTTTTCCGAAAGGATCTGGTGGCGGCGTATCGGAAGCCTTGCCGAAACTCTGGCTGGAATGGGACCAATTCACATCTGTTGTCGATCGCACTACCGAAGAAGCCCAGAAGCTGGGGGAACTATCGACTAATGGAGCAGACCGCAGAGCTTTAACCAAGCAGTTCATTTCCCTGAGTAAAAGCTGTAAGTCCTGCCATACCGATTATCGTAAGAAGAAAAAGGAGAAGCACTGATGAGCATTAACACACGTCATCTCCTACCGGTTTGCTCATTACTATTAATGATACCGGCCCTTGCAGATGCTCAGGAAGAGCAAAGCAGCGTTACCAGAGGAGAGTATATCTATCATCTGGGCGGCTGTGCCTCTTGTCATACCAATGGTAAGGAGGGGGGAGCTCCCCTCGCTGGGGGGCTTGAAATGGAAACACCATTCGGCACTTTCTACACGCCCAACATCACTCCCGATCCACAATATGGTATAGGCAACTGGAGTGAAGATGATTTTATCCGTGCAATGACTGAAGGTGTCAGCCCCGAGGGGGAACATTACTATCCAGCATTTCCATATACCTCCTACACTAAAATGAGTCAGCAGGATTTACTCGATCTGAAAACATTTTTAGATCTACAAGCGCCCGTGGCTAAGCCGTCGAAGGAGCACGATCTTCCGTTTCCGCTAAACCAGCGATTTGTTTTAGGTGTTTGGAAATGGCTAAATTTCGAGTCTGGTAGCTTCCAAATCAATCAACATAGAAATGACCGTTGGAATCGAGGAGCCTATATCGTCAATGGTCCAGGTCACTGCGTGGAATGTCATACTCCCAGGAATATTATGGGTGGACTGGATACGGATGCGGGTATGACTGGTAATGATAATGGTCCAGAAGGTGAAGCCGTTCCAGGTCTTCAATCTTCCAATCATAGTGAATTTTCCAAATGGGAGATCGAAGACATTACCTTTTCGTTAGAAACGGGCATGAAACCTGACGGTGATTTCTTGGGTGGATCGATGGGGCATGTGATTGATAACACCACCTCTAAGATGACACCCGCTGATTTGGAGGCTATTGCAGAATACTTAAAATCATTGAATTAATTGTTTCCACCCCAGTGACTAACTGAGATTCTCTATAGAATTGCTTAATAGTCACTGGGGTGGTGCTCTCAGCGAAAAACTACATACCGCCCAAAAAGTGGTTTTTATCCATGATCATCCGTTGCTCTGGAGTCATCGCCAGATAAAGTTTTTTAAGCGCATTTGAATACTCTGTCATGCTCGAAAATCGCTGTCCCATCAATTTAGTATGCTCTTCAACACGCTCCAATAAGGGTAACGCCTTTTGGTTACTAAAACGCTGCATCATTAATTGATGGTGATTTTTCATTGATTCTGCTTGCCTTTTCGCCACATTCTTGAAATCGTTCCACAAAAGGCGCTGAGCATCGTTCAATTGCAAGTGTTCTTCAATTTCCGATAATTGCTTATTCATTTCTGGAAAAGTCATATGCATTTGGCCAGTCATCATGTGCCGGTTCGGCATTCCAGATTTGGCCATCATATGTTGTCCTGGACCGCCTCTCATCATTCCATGGCCGCCAATCATATGCATCATGCCAGGTTGACCTTGAGGAGCTGCTACGCTAAATACTGACCCTAATCCAAGGATTGCAGCTAAGCTTCCTGCAGCTACAGTTCGTATGCTAATCATGATGAATCTCCCTGTTTTTCAAATTTCTAAGAGTTCTATTAATGAGATTAAGTGCTTTTAATTACGATTGGTGCTTTGGTCTTGCAGATAAAACATACGTATTTATCCTCCTGGCTGATTAACTAGGATGAGAATGTCAGTGCTGTACTGTTAATTCGTTTATCTTTCCCCTTAATAACAATCTCTCCAAGATGCTTAGCAGAAAAATGCGAGGAAGGTTTAAGCTGTTCGTAGAGTTCGGAACAAATCAAGGCGTTGGCTTCTAAAGCTTTGCTTTCTACTTGCAGCGCCGCCGCGGTATTAATGGTATCGCCGAAATAGACCAACTCTCGCTTTAAGTCACCTATTTCACTCACTAAAACCCGGCCTGCATTTATGCCAGCACGAACGTCAGCCCATGTTCCAAATCGAGGGTAATTACACTGCTTTTGCTGCTCAACGATATCGAAGATATGCGCCAAGCAAGCCAGAATATCTGGCATTTGTTGTTTGTCAGATAAATCCCAGGTGATCACCATCTCATCACCAATATAGCGATGAACTTCACCTCCATAGCGCTCGACAATCACAGCAAGCTCAAAGAATAGTTCGCCTATCAGTTTCTGGGTATTGGTATCACCTATCTGTTCTGTCATGCGACTGGATCCAACCACATCAACAAAAACAAAAGCAATCTGTTTCTCAGCAGGCTCCTGATAGCGACCCAGCAAAATATTCAGAAGCGATCCAGAACCCAAAAATGAGATGATTCTGAGAATGAAATTAAAAATGAAAGCCATGAAGAAGCAAAAGATGAAATGACGTACGAACGCTTCAGAGCGCATCCATTGCAAGTCAAAGCCGTGCTCCATCTCCAACCAATGGCGTGTCAGTACCATATTAATCGTAATGAGTAATGTCCATAACAGCGTCAAAACCCCTACATAGGAAAGTATGGGAAGCTGCCTTAGCCTTCGTCCTCTTCGTTTGCGTATCCAAATGGTGTCAAGTAATCCAATCATTACACCATTTAAAATTCCGTTGAGAAGACCAATTTTCACGCCTTCTGACATTATAAGTGAATAAAGCAGTCCAAATAATGATGACGCCAGCGCTATCAACACGATTCGACGAAAGTCATCATGACGGAAACGAGGAGGGTCAAAAGAATTTGTGCTAGGCAACGAAAAAATCATCTCTCTGTACTATTGGTTTTTGGGTAAAAAACGACAGCGAGATCTAAGATCCCGCTGCCCAGTTTTTAGTGGCCGTAGTGGACACCGCCAAAGTGTTTCTTTCCATCGGCAGTCTTGAACAGCACCATCAACTGGTGCTTACCATGATCCTTAAGATCGTATCCAACCATGTACCAATCTCCCATCTTCATTAAAGCTTTGGATTCATCTTTTCCATCTGGATAGACTACTTTGGAATTGGCTGTTAATTCACTCACTACCGTATTGTTCTGCTCCACTTTGATCATCAAATTATGACTACCTCCATGGCGCATTCCTTCTGCCGCCTCCATCACGTGAAAACTGACGGTGTAACCATCAATTTCACGTTTCTCTACAAACATCTTGCTTTCAGTGCTTTGGGACATCTGAGCATGCTTAGTGCTTTGAGGCATCATCTGACCATGTTTCATGGACGAATGCCCTTCACCTGCAAATGATGGAGTAACAACAAGTGCGGAAACCAAAAATGAAGCGCTTAGCAATTGATTGAGTTTCATAAAATGT
>JAPHRD010000032.1 GCA_026196225.1 Motiliproteus sp. | reverse complement strand
ATGACGGAGACACTGGAAAGCCATTCATGAGCCACATCCTGATCGTTGAAGATGAGACCATCATTCGCACCGCCCTGCGTCGCCTATTGGAACGCCATGATTTCCAGGTTAGCGACGCCGAATCTGTAGACCAGGCTCTTGAAAACCACTCCCTAGACCATTTCTCTTTGATCATTAGTGATCTGCGCCTCCCCGGACGACCTGGCACCGACATCATCTCACTGGCGGGACAGACCCCAGTGCTGATCATGACCAGTTATGCCAGCATGCGCTCGGCCGTGGACGCGATGAAACTGGGGGCTGTCGATTATATTGCCAAACCTTTCGACCACGACGAGATGATCAAGACCGTCAATGAAGTGCTGGCAAAGTCAGAACAAGCGGCTGAAGCTACTACAGAACAACCCGCTTCTGAGCCCGCACCGACCGAACAGCACGATATTGCCGATAGCCGCATGATGGGCAGCAGCCCTCCGATGGTGGAGCTGCACAACCGCATCTGCAAAGTTGCCCGCACCGACGCTACCGTCCTTATTCAGGGAGAATCGGGAACAGGTAAGGAACTGGCGGCCCGCTCTATCCACGAACTCAGCCCACGCAACCTGGCACCGATGATCTCGGTAAACTGCGCAGCAATTCCGGAAACTCTGATCGAATCAGAACTGTTCGGCCACGAAAAAGGTGCCTTTACTGGAGCGGTCAGCACTCACAGCGGCCTGATTGAAGCAGCCAACGGTGGCACCCTGTTTCTGGATGAAATCGGCGAACTCCCTCTGGAAGCTCAAGCCCGGTTGCTGCGGGTTTTACAGGAGGGAGAGATTCGCAAGGTCGGCTCGGTCAAGCCCATGAAAGTCGATGTGCGCCTAATAGCCGCAACCCACAGAGACCTGAAGGCCTTGACCCGATGCGGTCAGTTTCGCGAGGATTTATTCTATCGTCTCTACATTATGGAAATTCGCATGCCGCCGCTTCGTGATAGAAGCAGCGACATCACCGAGTTAGCCCGGCGATTCCTCGATCGAAATTGTCAGCGTATGGCCCGACCAACCATGCGTTTCAGCCCAGAAGCCCTCAGAGCCATGCTCAGTTATCAGTGGCCAGGTAACGTACGGGAACTCGAAAACGCCGTCGAGCGTGCGGTGATTCTTTGTGAAGGCGCTGAGATAGGAGTGGAATTACTGAGTCTTGAGATGGAATCCGCCCACTTAAGCAACAGGACAGCCGACATCAGCCAGCAAAGTACTGGAAATCAATTCGCTCATCCCGCCCAACAGGATAGCGGATCACCAGCATTGTCATTAGAGGACTATTTTCAACGCTTTGTGTTGGAAAATCAGGATCAAATGACCGAAACAGAACTGGCTAAACGGCTCGGGATCAGCCGCAAAACCCTCTGGGAACGCCGCCAAAAACTGGGCATACCGCGCAAGGGTAAAAGCTGAGTGTAACACCCTAAACCAAGGTGTTACCTTTCTACTCATAAAGTGTTACGACCATAGGGTAGGGGTGTAACACCCCAGTGTTACCTACAGGTAACCAACCACACAAAAAATCCATATCTTATTGTATTTTATAGCCTTTACAAAACTGGCACGGCAAATGCTTTATATGGCGCAATAACAACAAGAACGCTTTGAAGCTGGCGACTCAATAAAAATAAAAAGGGACACCAGCCGATAGCAACGCCTCTCAATAAAAATAAAAATTGGGGCACCCGCTGGTCACTTTGGTTAATTGGACACTAAACAAGCAGACCGGGCAGGCAATAAAAATAACAATCCCGCCTACTGTCTTATAGATTCAATAACTGAGTGACCGGCTCTCCTCTTGTCTTTCCAGACACCCCTCTCTATATATTTTGCGCCGCAACAATAGTTATTTCCTCACCCCAGTGGTATGATTTCGCCTCTTTGGCGTAATGTTTTCATCTATTGAATCTGTACATATCATGGGCTCTATTTCGTTCACAGGCGTTCTCATCGCGTTGGCACCATTTGCCGCAATCCTGATTCTATTCCTGTGGAATAATCGATCACGCGATATAATCATCGACGAGCCTGAAATTGAACCTATGTTAGACGACGATCTACCTCGCATTATCTCTCGCGATCATCACCCGGTTTCCCGAAAAGAGCTCAGTGACAACGCACTAAAGGTACTCTACCGACTCAAAGACGCTGGCTACGAAGCTTACCTGGTTGGCGGCTGCGTTCGAGATATCCTCCTTGGCAAGCACCCCAAGGACTTCGACGTTGCCACCGAAGCAACGCCGGAAGAGGTACATGAGCTATTTCGCAACTCACGCCTGATTGGCCGTCGCTTCAAACTGGTCCACGTTCGCTTCGGTCGCGAAATTATCGAGGTCGCTACCTTTCGCGCCTCTCACGATTCGCAGTCAAACAACCAGGAACAGCATGGCAAGCAGGCAGAATCGGGCATGATCTTGCGAGACAATGTCTATGGCAATGTTCACGATGACGCCCTCCGCCGTGACTTCACCATCAACGCCCTCTACTACTCCGTGAAGGACTTCTGTATTCACGATCACGCCAACGGCGTCGAGGATATAGAGAGCAAGACCCTTCGCATTATTGGCGATCCTGAATCCCGCTACCGTGAAGATCCGGTGCGAATGATTAGAGCGATTAGGTTCGCGGCCAAATTGGAATTCACCATGGCGGCCGAAACCGAAGCGCCGATTCTAAGATTGGCACCGATGCTGGCTGACATTCCCGCTGCCCGCCTGTTTGATGAAGTAATCAAACTGTTTATGTCTGGGCATGCTGTTTCAACCTACTACCTATTACAACAATTTGGTCTGTTTGAACCCTTATTCCCGATGACAGCCAAACTACTCGAACGCCAGGCCAACGACCCTGATGGCGAGGCTCTGGCAGAACCACTGATCATCAAGGTCCTAGCCAACACTGACAAACGAATTCGTCGCGGTAAAAGCGTAACCCCAGCATTTTTCTATGCCGCACTGCTCTGGTATCCGATGCTGGAGCGAATGGAGCGACTGCGCCAAGAAGGCCTCCCTCCAATCCCCGCTTCCCACCAGGCGGCTCAGGAAGTAATCGTTGAGCAGAGCCGGTCTACTTCTATCCCCCGCCGCTTTGGCACGCCGATGCGAGAGATCTGGGATATGCAGTTCCGCCTGCCACGTCGTTTCGGACGTCGAGCCGGACAAATTTTGGAACACCCACGCTTCCGAGCTGGCTACGATTTCCTGCTGATGCGCGAAGCTGGCGGCGAACAACTGGACAACCTGGGGCAGTGGTGGACTGAATACCAGCACGCTAGCGGAGAGCGCCGCGAAGAGATGGTGAAAGCCTTGGAAAAGAGCCATCCCAAACGTCGCCGCAAACGCCGTCAGCCCAGCAAGGCACGTTAAAGCCCTACCATGACAGCCATCACCTTCATCGGCCTGGGTAGCAATCTCGCTAACCCCATCGATCAGGTCCAACGCGCTTTCGAAGAGCTGGCGCAACTGCCAAACAGCCAGCTACTGAAAAGATCCAGCCTGTATCGAAGCGACCCGGTCGGCCCAGCGGATCAACCAGATTTCATCAATGCAGCCGCAACCCTCAGCACCGAGTTCACACCCTTGCAGCTTCTGGATCAGCTGCAATCGATCGAACAGCTGCATCAGCGCGAGCGAATCGAGCACTGGGGACCGAGGACACTGGATCTAGACCTGCTGCTCTATGACCAGCAAGTTATCGACCATCCCCGATTAAAGGTACCCCACCCCTATTTAGAGGAGCGCGCTTTCGTCCTCTACCCGCTTGCTGAGATAGCACCCGAACTGCAATTACCGGATAACCAAACTCTATCCGAACTATTAGCCACATGCCCGATGGGCACTTTACAGCAACTGGCGTTATAATCAGCGCCGGACTCGAGCTTATAAACTCAAGGTGAATGCGTAAATTATGAAGAATATTACCCTGCATACCCTCGCTCAAATGAAGCAGGAGGGAAAGAAATTCAGCTGTCTGACAGCCTATGATGCCTGTTTTTCTCAACTGGTCAGCGAAGCGGGTGTCGAAGTCATACTGGTTGGCGACTCATTGGGCATGGTTCTTCAGGGCAATGACAGTACCTTGCCTGTCAGCGTCGAAGAGATGGCATACCACACCGCATGCGTCAAACGAGGTAACCAGGGGGCACTGATCATGGCGGATCTGCCGTTTATGAGTTACGCCACGGTTGAGCAAGCGATGGATAACTCTGCTGCATTGATGCAGGCAGGCGCCCACCTAGTCAAACTGGAAGGTGCTGCTTGGCTGTCAGACACCATCTCGGCATTGAGCGACCGCGGGATTCCGGTTTGTGCCCACCTAGGGCTAACTCCTCAATCCGTTAACAAACTCGGCGGCTACAAAGTCCAAGGCCGTGAGAACGACGCGGCACAAGCCATGATCGATGATGCCATTGCACTGGAACAGGCTGGCGCCGGCATGCTGCTGCTGGAATGCGTACCTTCTGTGTTGGCCAAGGCTATAACTGACGCCGTAACGGTGCCTGTGATCGGTATCGGTGCCGGTGTCGATACCGACGCCCAGGTTCTGGTCCTACACGATATGCTCGGAATCACGCCAGGCCGCCGTCCTAAATTCGTTAAAAACTATATGACCGACGGCCGTACTATTCCTGAAGCGCTAGCGGCTTACGCTTCAGAAGTCAGCGACGCTAGCTTCCCTGGCCCTGAGCACGGATTCGAATAATGCAGACGATATCGACGATTGCTGAGCTGCGAAGTCAAATCAGAGCCGCCCGTATGGCCGGAAAACGGATTGGTTTTGTACCCACCATGGGCAACCTTCACGAAGGTCACATCAGCTTGGTCACCGAAGCGCATAAACATGCCGATCTCGTAGTGGCAAGTATCTTCGTAAACCCCCTGCAGTTTGGCGAAAACGAAGACCTGGATAACTACCCAAAAACTCTTGAGAACGACCAAGCGATGCTGTCAGCCAATGACTGCCATCTACTGTTCGCCCCAACGGTTAAAGAGATGTACCCAGACGGCAAAGGCATAGAAACCCTGGTAGAGGTTCCTGCCCTTTCCAATACCCACTGCGGCGCCAGTCGCCCTGGTCATTTCCGTGGCGTATCAACGGTGGTTACCAAACTATTTGGCATCGTTCAGCCGGATGTAGCGGTTTTTGGGCAGAAGGACTTTCAACAGCTGGCAGTGATTCGCCGGATGACAGAGGACCTTTCTCTTGGCGTGAAAATTGTCGGCGTCCCTACGGCCCGTAACGAATTCGGCCTAGCTCTAAGCTCCCGAAATGGCTATTTAAGCGATGAGCAGCTGCACACTGCGATCAATCTTTCCAAAACCCTCAACTGGGCTAAAGATGAGATAATCTCAGGGAATAGGAATTACTCTGGCATTCAGGATAGCGCCAATCAACGACTTCAGGATGCGGGCTTTAAGCCCGATTATTTCACGGTCTGTGAACAGAAAGACCTAACCCCAGCCTCCGATAAAGATAACAAAATCGTTATCTTAGCTGCGGCCTACATGGGTCCTGCGCGACTGATCGACAACCTCGCATTTAAAATCAACTAGATCTAGGGGGACTAGCTCCCCCTTTCCTTCATTGTTAATTTATTTCACCTATTTTCTGTATATATTTCATTCATAGGCACTGTTGCAGCGCGACAAGCTTTTATCTATTCTTAACCCTCTTCCGCAGTAATAAATAATAATGAGGCATGATTTTATGCGTGATGTTGTAATCGTTGCAGCTGGCCGTACGGCTATTGGTGCATTTAATGGAACCATCTCCGGCATCCCAGCCAGTGATCTTGGCGCAACCGTTATCAAAGGTTTGTTAGAAAAATCCGGCATTGCTCCAGAGCAGGTCGATGAAGTTATTCTTGGACAGGTACTGACCGCTGGCTGTGGTCAAAACCCTGCCCGACAGGCGGCTGTAAATGCAGGTCTGCCCCACAACACCCCTGCTCTGACTATCAACAAGGTATGTGGATCCGGTCTTAAGACTGTTTCTATGGCTGCTCAGGCAATTGCCCTGGGTGACGCAGATGTGATCATCGCTGGCGGCCAGGAAAGCATGAGTCTTTCCGGTCACTACCTGCCCAAGTCTCGCAACGGACAGAAAATGGGCCCTTGGAGCATGGTTGACACCATGATCACCGACGGCTTGTGGGATGCATTCAACGACTACCACATGGGTATCACTACCGAGAACATCGCTGAGAAGTACGGCTTCACTCGCGAAGAGCAGGACGCTTTCGCCGCTGCTTCTCAAAACAAAGCAGAAGCAGCTCAGAACGCCAACCGCTTCGACGACGAAATCATCCCGGTTGTTATCCCTCAGCGTAAAGGCGACCCCGTTGTCTTTGACCGTGACGAGCAGCCTCGCGCAGGTGTTACTGCTGAATCTCTGGGTAAACTGCGTCCTGCATTCAAAAAAGACGGTTCTGTCACTGCTGCCAACTCCTCTACCATCAATGATGGCGCCGCTGCAGTTATCGTATGTAGTGCCGAAAAAGCTAAAGAACTGGGACTGGAGCCACTGGCTACAATCAAAGCACACGGCAATGCAGGTGTTGATCCAGCTATCATGGGTACCGGCCCAATCAAAGCCACTCAGAACTGCCTGAAGCGTGCTGGCTGGACTGTTGATGATCTGGACCTAGTGGAAGCAAACGAAGCTTTCGCCGCTCAAGCCATGTCTGTAAACAAAGACCTGGAATGGGATACCAGCAAGGTAAACGTAAACGGTGGCGCTATCGCACTGGGTCACCCAATCGGTGCTTCCGGTTGCCGCGTACTGGTTTCCCTGCTGCACGAGATGGGTCGCCGTGACGCCAAGAAAGGCCTGGCTACTCTGTGTATCGGTGGTGGTATGGGTATTGCGCTGGCCGTTGAGCGCTAAGAATCCAAAAGCATTAAAAAAGGGAGCTTCGGCTCCCTTTTTTTCTAGATGAGCTTATAGCAACACTTCTGCTTTTTTGATATTGCTAAACAGAATCGGCAGCAGCGCTACGCCACCATCCATTTTCTGCTCAACCTGCACTTGATTACGTCGTATCTTGACGATCGTCCCCTCTATCAAATGGCCGTTATGAGTTTCCAGCCTGATCGCTGAGCCAATGTATCGTGATAAATCCGTTACCGACTTATCAACATACTTCTTCTCTTCCGGCTCATAAGCAGGCTGCTCATAACTCCGCTCAGATTCAGACTGCTCAGAGGTCTGTGCAGAAGAATCCGTAAGCATTGCTTCTGTAGACTCTACTTGCTCAGCTGATGCCTCAGTAGCCGTACCGGATACAACTCTGGCAGGTGGTTCTGTTTGAGCAACCGCCGCATCAGTTTCTGGCATATTCCAGTCTATTTCAACGGGCGATACCGGTTGACCATTAACCTCTAGCTGAACATCCCAAGCCTTAAGATGCTCTTCGGCACCCACAGCCATCTCTGCCATACCCAGAGGATTTTCCGTCGTTAGCTTTAACTTCATCTCACCATCAGTAGAGATAAACTGGCGATAAGCTTCCACAAGCTCTTTGTTGAAACTTAATCCCACCGTCTGATATTGCTCTGCCAACAAGCCGACATGTCGGTCAACAAACTGATCCACAGTTTCACTATTCAGAGCCGCACAGTATTGTAGATACTTTCGATTAAACGCCTGATCCTTATAGTAAAGCGAAACCCCACCGAGTTTTGGCTGCACAGAGAAAGCACTGTTTCGAGTAAGTTTGGTAACGCCCATATCAACATCTGCGCTCATCCCCATTTCAAAACTTCCAGCGCTCGATGAATCCATAGTAAGCGTCATATACTCACTTTCCGGATTAAACTGATAAGCGATTTTGATATCGGTATAAAGTGAGCTGTAGCCCAGCTTTTTCATTAACTCCAAACCACCAACTTGGGACTGACCACAGCCGGTATAGGGGTCGTTAACCGCTGCAGCATATGCTTCTAACTGGCTAAAATAGGGCGCGTTAAAATCGAAATCCATTCCCAGTACTTGAAATCCCAACTGGTTGGGAAGATCCCCTTTATCCAATGGCGTACCCAGCTTCATAAAATAGAGCCAGCTATCGCTTACCGCCCGTATCGCATCCACTTTCAGTGGATAATCAGAGCCCATTGGATATATGCGAACATTCCGAATCCCAGCCACACCATCGAAGCTTGTTTCAATGGAGCCGTACTCAAAAGTAGCCACGTCTGCGACCTGAACGGCAAGCTGATCAGCGAATCGTTTAACTTGATACCAGAGGTAACCTTTGACCGCACCATAGGCTAGCAGCGGAATTAGTAGGGGTAAAATTAAGCCTTTTCTCATAATTGTCTGCTCTGAATCGTCCGTAATGCCATAAAGCTATCAAATTTCTGAATATTCAACGAGCTACATTGACTGTAGATCAAAGCTTATACGCCTTCAAAGATAAAGTGTATAAGTTAAGTGCAGATGGGTGGAATTGGTGATAACAATTTGTTGTAGAGCAGTGGTAGTGAGATTTAGCCTACTTAGAAATGGGCGAGCGGTAGCTATTTAAAGCAGGCGCCCTTCAGTTACAAGAGCCTGTGGGCGATTGCCGATGGAAGTCCTCGGGACGAATACGCCCGAGTCGTAAAACCGGCTCGGAGCAGGGCTCCGTCTGCTTCCAGT
>JAPHRD010000116.1 GCA_026196225.1 Motiliproteus sp. | reverse complement strand
CGGGCCCCTTCCACGGTTGGCTATCTAAGCTACGAGCCAGCAAGCCCTTCAACGTTACTGTCATAGCCTTGGCGAATAAGCTGGCGCGTATCGCCTGGTCGGTTTTAACGCGGATGGAGCCGTTTGATATGAAGAAATTACAACCCGGTCTGCAATAGGTGTTATTGATGACGAAAGCGGGTCATCCGCCCGGATAGAGAACCTGACATAAAAAACAGCCGTCAAAGGCTTAGGGCTTTTTGAGGACTATCCGGCGCGGATACTCATTGGAGTGGGAGGCGAGCCTCTCAATAAGACTCCGAATACATTAGCGCACACCACCCTCATCATCGCAGATAACTATTGCAACAATGAGGGGAACCATACATTTTTGTGGCTGGGTGTTTGCGTCTGGAAGATTGCAACATCAACTGTTGTCGTTACTGTTTTTGTTTAGCTTGCTGTTGAGTCGCTGGGGCTGTTTTTGTGTCGCCTTCTGAACGCGCTGTTTTTTGGTTTTCTTCAATTTGCTACGACCTTGAGGGGTGTTTTGATCGGCATAGCGTTTTATCTGTTCCGTTCTGTTATTCAGTAGCAGGGCGTTTTCATTTCGCTTTTTTGAGGTGCCTTTTTCGCTGCCGTTTTTATTTCGGTTGGTGTTTTCTGGTTCGCGGTTGTTGGCCCTGTTATTAGCGGAATTGTTGGCGTTACTGCTACCTGGCTGACTATTGCCAGAACGAGAATTTTGTCGTTCGATTCGTTTTAAGTAGTCACGGATCTGTTGATGGTTATTAACTGCGGTAGCGGGCGGGCGGCTGTTTTTCGGTAGCTCAGAGGTTTTGATCAGGGTGGCCTTTACCCCGGCGGGTGGCTGGTCACCGAAATTGATGACGCCATCCTTGCCAACCCAACGGAAAATATCACCGTAACCGAGTAACGGCAGTAGCAATAATGCGGTGGCGGATAGCGGTATCAATAGCCTTTTCATCAGGGGTTACCCCTTGAGTTTATTTATCCTGTTGTTGGACAACAACCTGCTACTTTGATTCAGGCGCAGGAACTGAGCTGGTTTCGTCCGGCGGATTTTGCACGGTACAGTGCGCTGTCGGCTCGCTTTAACACCTCATTCCAATGACTTTGATCGGACTCGGCGCAAAAACAGGCGGTTCCGGCGCTGATGGTTAAGATGTCAAATTCACTTTTCTGGTGGGCGATATTGAGTTCGTAGACCTTTTTTATCAGTCGCTCGCTAACCAGCTCTGCATCTTCTAAATTGGATTCTGGAAAAAGTACCAGCAGCTCTTCGCCACCGTAGCGATAGATTCGGTCGGAGGTTCGAATCGCTCCCTTGATGGTTTGCGCTACCTGCTTAAGCGCGTCGTCGCCACGTGCGTGCCCATAGTGATCGTTGAAGAGTTTAAAGAAGTCGATATCCAGCAGGGCAATACTGTAACTACGTTGATAGCGCAAACTGGCGCTGTGGGTTCGTTGCAGATCAACCTCCATCGCCCGGCGATTGCCTATCTGCATCAGATGATCTTCCAGAGATAGGGCTTGCAGCTGCTCGTTAGCCTGGCGTAATACTTCAGTTTTGGCGGCGATATTCTGTTCGATCAGGTCGCTCTGCATCTCCACGACGCGGAAGTGGGCTTCTGCGATATTTGACTGGGTGACAATGCCCTGTAACTGCTCCATATCGTCAACAACAGGCAGATGACGAACCTTTTCCGATTTTGCCACGACGATGGCTTCGTAGAGTGATTCATTGAGATTCAGGGTGATAACCGGCGAGGACATAAAGTTGGCGACCGGTTTTTGCAGTAGGTCTTGCTGATGCTGCGAAGCCAGTAATGCCTTGACCAGATCCCGTTCGGTCAGAATACCGCTGGGTTGCCCCTCTTCACCAATCACCATGCAAGAGAAACGTTGAGCTGCCATGGTTTCGGCTACGTCGGCTAGGGGCGTTTCAGGAGCGATACAGCGGGCCTGAGAGGACATTAGGTCCTTGACCTTGATCTGTTCCATTAATCTGTCCTCTAACAGTACTAGCTAATGGGATCTGCTTTAGGTTGTTCTTGAGACTGCTGTTGTGACTTTTGCTGTGCTTGTTGTGCTTGCTGTTGTGAATGTTTTTCTGTTTGCTGTCGCAGCAGTTCAGCATCGCTGTGACAGCCTAGTTCCAGCATCTGTTCCATCTGTTTAGCAGGCAGTGGTTTGGAGAAGTAATAGCCCTGCACACAAGGACATTTCATCCCTTTGAGTCGGTCGAACTGAGGTTCTGTTTCAACGCCCTCGGCGACCACCTCCATTTGCAGGTCTCGCGCTAGCAACATCAGGGTGCGGACAAGCTGACGGCCTTTGCCGGTGGTTTCCATATCCTGAATAAACGACTTATCGATCTTGAGAGTATCGAACTGATATTGCTGCAGGTAGTTAAGGGAGCTGTAACCGGTGCCAAAATCGTCAATACTGAAGGATATGCCCAGCTCCCTTAACTCTGAAATGGAATTCTTGGCCATCTCTTTATGGGTCACCAGCATGGTTTCGGTAACCTCAAGATGCAGGTTCTTTGGGTCAAAGCGGGTATAGCTGAGAACGCCTTGAATTTCATCACGTATATCGTGATTAGCCAGTTGCAGGCCAGAGAGATTGACCGCCAGCTCGAAATTCTGCTCTTTGCCAAAAATCAGGTTCCAGTCCCTGACTTGCAGGCAGGCGTTCTCCAATACCCAGTTGCCAATGGTATTGATTTGACCTGAATGTTCGGCGATGGGGATAAAACGGTCGGGGGGAACCATGCCCATGGTGGGGTGATTCCAGCGCAGTAGCGCCTCAAATCCTTTAATTCGATTGCTGTTGAGATCGATAACCGGTTGGTAATAGACCTCCAATTGTTTTCGTTCGATAGCGACTCGCAAGTCGGTTTCTATCTGCAGGGTTTTTATGGCGTGTTCGTGCATCTCCGGATTGAATACATCAATACGGTTGCGTCCGGCATCTTTGGCCCGATACATGGCGATATCGGCGTCACGGATAAAATCTTCGGCTTGTATGCAATGTCCACCGGATAGGCAAATACCGATACTGCCGGCGGTGTATACAGTATGCTCTCCCACCGTAAAGGGAATATTGAGAGTACCAATAATCCGTTGAGCTACCTCGACCACTTCGTCAACATTTCTGACATCATCCAACAAAAAGGTAAACTCATCGCCGCCCATGCGAGCCACAGTGTCGGTAGGGCGAACAACTTTTTCCAGCATTCGTGCGATTTGTACCAGTAAGTGATCACCGACAATATGACCATGGCTGTCATTAATATCTTTGAAGTGATCTAGATCCATAAAACAGACGGCGAATTGATAGTCGGGGTTGCGTTTCTGACGTTGAATGGATTGCTGAATTCGGTTTCTGAACAGGGATATATTTGGAAGGCCGGTTAATGCGTCGTGAAGGGCGCTGCGGGACATCTCAACCAGCAATGAAGATATCATCCTCATAAAGATGAACAGGACAGCGGTAGCGATCAACCAAACAATAATATGAGTAGCAAGGATCCCTTTTGAACTCTCTTTGACTAACGCAAAGTAGGGTTCCAGTGGGATCGATATACTAACGCCGCCACGCAGGTCACCCTCTTTGTAGCCCAATACGGCATGGCATTTAACACAACCTTCTGTCATGTGTACTGCTTTCATATAGCGGATGTAGGGTTCGCCATTGATGTCTGCCTGTTGATAGATCTCTTTCTGGTCGCTGGATTCGAATAGCTCCAGCATAAGGGCTTCCCAAGCATCGGGCGCGTTTATGGGATTGAGCTGTTTTTTGCCCGTAATTTTTCCTTTGATTCCGTAACCTGATTCAAACTCTTTGGTCATCTGCCGCATCATGTATGCAGGGTTCATTAAGGTGAGTTTTTTGCCGTCGGTGGTGATCACATCGCGGTCAGGAATATGGGATAGAGCAGGATTTGGAGGGGTGCGCCCATCAGGAGTAACGTAGACGCCTCCGTGGCGAGTGGCCCACTGTCGAAAAGCCTCATCTTTGTTCCAGTTGGCCTTGGCTTCTGAAACTGCCATCTGAATTTGTTCGTTGCGAATGTGCTGGATATTCCAGCTATAGGAATAGGTCACCAGCAGCGTCACGATGATGAATACCATCACACTGGGGAAGAACACCTTTCCTTGGATATGATTGAAATCTGACTTAGCAGAATGATTCATCGGAACAACAATGCTTTGTTGGAGTGATACCAGCTTACTACTTTAATGTAGAAGATAAAGAGAGCCTGATAAAGCACCCTGACCCCATGATAGTGCTATCGGCCTGTTTTCCCATGATGTGAGTCAATTGTTTCCTGAGTAATAAATAGGTTTAACAATAGTGTCATATTAGTGAACCCTTTTCTCAGAGGCTGCCACCTACACAGTGAAACCCAACAGCAGGAGGAGCTCTAACCAAGAGCTTTAGGTAGCCATGAACTCATATTTTGAACTTCAGTATGTTGTAACCCAGGATCGTGACGCAGTTCGCAACTCCACAACAGAATATGAATATCGGGTGGTGGATACGCTATCTCAACAGGTGGTGATGAGTTTTAACGGTGAACGCCACAATGATCATCGTGGATGCGGCGCTAGTGGTACCAAGAGCTGTCTGCTGATCGAAGAACATGGAATGGTAATGACCTGCGATCAGACGGGTAACGTTCAGCACCACCCTTTGCCTACCCTCGTGAACTAGTAAGTGTTCACGAGTAAGAGCGTACTGGTGCAATACGCGAATGAGGGGCCACTAATGGAAGATGTTGTTCAGCCAGGATTGGAATGGTGGTTTGATCCCCATACCCCTGGCAAACCAATCTGGGCGGTGATTCGCGTTAACGACTGGGGTGAGATATCGGTGCTGGATATCGATGGTCGACTGCATCTGTTTGACGATTTGGAAAAAGCCAGGATGTGGCTTCGGGAGGATGAATACCAAGCTTTTACTGACCTGGATCGGCAGCAACAGATTGACGATCAGCTAAGCGCTTCGAACTATCCGCCAGATACGGGCTACAACGCCGACCTGCTGCCATGGATGCGTCAACAGGCAGGGTGCGATAACCCAAGGTAAGTTACTTGCTATCTGCTACGGTGGTGCAGTTGCGGCCATTGGATTTAGACTGATAGAGCGCCTTATCAGCAGCCTGGATCCAATGTTCGTGGCATTCAAACCGCTGGATCGATTCGGCAATGCCCAGGCTGATGGTAAAGCGGATGCTACTCCCCCCCTGCATCACCTCAAGCTGTTCAATCCGTTTGCGCAGGCGCTCGGCAAAGTAGCGGGCCTGGGCGGCATCAGTGTTAATTAAAATGGCGCCAAACTCCTCACCTCCGTAGCGACCTACAATATCGGTGGTGCGGGCGGTTTTTTGCAGGCATTCGGAGACGGCTCGGATAACTTCATCGCCGGCATGGTGGCCGAAAGTGTCGTTCACTTTTTTAAAATGATCGATATCAAACATTACTAAGGTCGAGGTTAAATCGGTACGATTATAACGATTGAATTCGCACTTGAGCTGTTCTTCCCAATATCCCCGATTAAACAATCCGGTCAGTGCATCGGTACGACTGAGTTTAGCCAACTCATCGTTCACTTCGCCCAGCCGAATCTTGTTAGTAGCAACGGCAGTAACGTCGTAGACGATCAAGCAGATATCATCGGTAGCCCCATGGACCGCCGTGAGGGGGATGATGGTCATGTTCTGATACATGTAGGGACTGAGGCCGGTGAGGGGGCGAAAATTTGGGAAGCGGAAAATATAGGGGCGCTGCTCCCAGGTGGTAAAGGCCTGGCTACGCAGTTTTCGAACGGTTTCTACTTTGCGTTTAAACCAGTCGACCGGGATCTCTTCAAATAGGTCAAACAGCACCTGACCGCGAACCTGGCTCGGCATCATGGCGCTGTGGTTTTCCATAAAGCCGTTCCACAGTTTGACACGGTATTCACCGTCCAACACCACCAAGCCTGCATCAATGGACTGTACCATCTCCAGAAGCCAGTGGAACTCAGAAACCTCACTATTGAGGCTTGAATTGGATTCTTCAACGGACATGATGGTTACCCCAGATAAGCCGTGCGGCGATGTAGCATTGGAATGGCATCTTCACTGAACAGCAACATCAGGGTGCACTGAATATCATGTTGCTCAATACGGTAGTCATATTCGATCGCTAGGGTTTTATTCCACTGCTGCTGCCCTCGGGTCAGCATCTGTTCGACGCTTTCCTGCTGGCCAATAATGGTGGGGTGATCGAGGCTGAAGCGAATATCCAGCTGCTCTTCGATCCCCTTCAGGCTGGCGGAGATAAGCACATTGGCCAGATCCATCAGGATTTCGGCGTGATCTTGTTCAGGATTGTCGTGCTGGTGCTGCATTAAAGTAGCGATATCTTCAATACTGGTGTCGTGCAACATCAGCAGCGCTTCTCCGCTGACTCCGGAACCAATAAACCCTTGGCACACGGCGGAGATGGCGTCGTCGTCTCCCACCGCCTTGATGGTCATCTGCAGTTCACTGGGCTCCACCTCATTGACCATCGGTAAGGGTAGTACCACAAACACTCCCAATAGATCTGCCAGCAAACTGGCTGCGCGCCCCATGGCGACGTTCATAATCTCAGAAATACGCTCGATGGGACTGACTTCGGCGTCTAGCTGTGCCTGAATCGCACTTTTCTCATGGGTGACCGAGGTCTGCTCGGTAATCTGATCCTGACCACCTTGGTCCAGTGGGTAACCCAGATCTGGAAGCAAGTATTCCAAGACCTCTTCCGAACAGGGCTTTTTGATGAAATCTCGGGCACCTAGTGCACGCACACGCTTTTGGGCTTCCGCCTGGATATCACCGGAGACAACCACGATATCCAGTTGCAGTTGCTCTTGCTGCACCGCTTCAAGCACCTGGTATCCATCCATGACCGGCATCGTCAGGTCTAGGAACATCAGATCGATAGAGTGGGTGCGGATATAATCAAGAGCCTCAAGCCCCTGGGTAGCAAAACTGACGTTTGCACCCAAACCTTCCGGTAAGGTACGGGCCAATTGTTTGCGAGCCAGACTGGAGTCATCGCATATCAGTACGTTAACAGGCATCGTCCAATTCTTTTGTTGAGGTTAATGGAGCGAAACTACGACTACTTTTTACTGTATTCGATATAACAGAGTGTTACCGGTTCTGTAACTTAAATCCAGTCAGCTAAGACTGCAGCGATGGTCCAGGCGCCGCAGAGGAATTCGCTGAAAAGCCTAAGGAATCTATAGATATCCTGTTAAAAATCAACGATAAATTCCATTCGGCTGGAAAATGGTCGACGATGAAACCGATCGATTGTAAATCTGGTTGAGAGATATTTGGGGCGGTGCTGGACCACCATTCTCTAACAAATCATCAAGTTGGCGATTGACAGCACGCCGGGATATCTCTATAAGTGCATGCTATCTGTATATACATATTATGTTCACGGTATTTACCCTCTCGGAGATATTAGAGGGCGATCCCCCAGAGGGCTATGTAGCCAATGACAACGCTAAAAAAAGCCAAGAAAAAGAAGAATAGCCAGTTGGTTATTCGGATTAACAATGAGGAACGTGACGAGTTCGTGTCATTGTGTGAAGATCTTGATACTAGCGCAGCCCGAGAGATTCGCCGTTTTATTCGCGGATTCGTCAAGGAGCACAGTCAGGAGTAATTACCCATCAGGGCTGATTTCTGTCTTGCCAATTCCTCTTGGAGCGTTTCTGCCAGGGTTTGACGTTCCCGTGAAGTTAGAAAATGTCCAATTACCAGATGCTGGCCCTGTCCGGCTAGCGCTAAACGACTGGTAAATGCACTGGGTTTTTCCATCCGCACCTGGACCCAGAAAGGATTAAATTCCCAGCACTGAGTTTCCGCTTTAACCGAGGCCCGTTTGACGGTTAAACGATCTTTTTCCAGGCGGATCACTTCCTGCATCTCGCCATCCGCAAAGCTGCTTTTAAACGCCCAATACAGCAACAGTATATCCAAACCAAGAAAACCGCTGACCGGCCATGCCCCCATTAGCAAAAAATAGATAGCCAGGACTACACTGAAAATGCCAAACATCAGCATCACGGCTATAAAACTGTTGGGCGAAAGGGATCGGTGAGGATACAGCAGTGCCTCAAATACCGGCTGGGAAGGGCGCTCGACACCCTCTTGGCGAATCATTTCAACCATGCATTCAAGGTAGCACAGATCAACAATTTCGCTGTGACAGGTTAGGTAGACATCATGAGCGAGCCGCCATCCACTAATCCACCGTCCGATAACGATCATGTAACGGTGTTTTATGACGGTTCCTGCCCACGATGTATTAAGGACCGGGCCCGTTACCAACAACTGGCTGGGAAGCTGGCTGAAGAGCAGGTCTGTTGGGTTGATATCACTGGTCGAGAGGAAGAGCTGAGGGGCTTAGGTATCGATCCCAAGTTGGCACTGACAGAGCTACATGTTCAGCTCTCCGATCAACAGATCGTTTCAGAACTGGACGCTTATATTGTGCTGATGCAGCGGGTGTGGCTATTAAAACCTGTGGCTTGGTTGGTCGGGCTACCGGTTATTCGCCCCAGCCTGGCAAAGTTATACCATTTTTTAGTTGAGCGCCGTTTACGAAAAGAGGGGAGATTCCCCCAGCCCTGATTTTTGAGCTGGTAAACCAGCCGGTAGTTATTAAAGCCCTTTTAACAATCGCCGGGTGAATTTGTCATCGCTTGGATGGGTGCTCTTGCCCAACTTTGCAGTATCGTCTGTTTCAAGCCAGGGGATGAAACTGTAGATGGGGTGATCGCCGCGCAATAACCACAGTCGGCTGTCTCTCAGTCTGATTTGCCAGGGATCCGGATTTTCCACCAGCTTGATGAGCAATTGCTGGGGGTCGGGCTGGCAGTCTCGTTCCTGGTTGAGAGATTTCTGCTCGCTGCGTAAATCCCGGAACTGATTGTTGGCCAAAATCCTGCAACTTAGGTGGATATCCCAATGCTCGGGGACATGGTTGAGTCGGTCCAGCGGCCCTAGAAAAGCTGGCGAGATTACCGCTTGTTCCTTGGCAAAGAACTTGCGAATGTTAACGTCTTCGATCAATCCTGCCTGACTATTGTCCCGTGCATTGCCACGGAATTCGATCGCCTCTAAACCGTTGACCATATAATCCAGACTGAATTCGCAGGCCTTGATAAAATGCCAGGCCGGTTCTACGCTCTGGCGCGATCCAATGCTGTACTTGACTGCATCACGTCCATTTCGAACCTGCTGGTTGAGCAGCGTGATCACCAGATGGCTGGACTGAAAATCCACCAGAGTATCTGGTTGCTCGACAAAGCAGTAGGGCACTTCACGACGACAGAACTCGATCCATTGTTGACGATTGTCGAGGCGTGGAAGAATGCGAATAATCATGGTCGTGTGAGCTATTAATCCTGGCAGAATAGCGAGTGGAAATCACCGGGGTGGCCATCTCTGCCACATTATCCTGTCAATAGTAATCAACAGGAAACAAAAATGAAATTGATTAACCGATCCGCTCTGGTGGTGCGCCCACGCCAGCCCTATGTTGATTGGGTCAACGGGCTGGATGCGGAGACTACCGGATTGGAACAGTCCATGAGTCTGGAACAGCATCAGAGCGAAGGGCGGGTCTATCTGATTGAGGAACAACAGCAACCCCAATCAGCTGACAATTTGTTGGAGAGTTGCTGGCATCAGATTTGGGAAAACGAACTCCGTGGTTGGGATGAATTTGGTGATGACTGGCCGACGATTGAGGGGCTTGAACAGTTCTTGCAGTGGTTTGATGTTGAGCCCCAATTGCTCACATTTGATCTAGCCAAAGAGCCTCTGATGGTGGCGGATATGGAGTCGATGTAACAGCAATCCACTGAAATAAGAGGGAAAAGACAACGAAAATGGCACTGTGGTGTCATACCTATTTCATTTTCCGTATGATACAAAGGTCTAATGTGGGTCGGCCGGTGGATAAGTTCGCCAGGTTGATCCAATGTGTTGTCGCCCGTATTGGAGAATCCGGCCACGGGTGGTTGTGTAAGAACGGTCTTGGACCGACGTCGCTGGAGTCAATATGGAACAGATCAACGAACAGCAGCTGACAGCGCTGGAGCTTTCAACGGGTACTGATTACCTTAAATCGGGAGCCGCCAGCCTAGAGATACATCCCCTTAGGGATGAACTCTACAACGAGTTGCACAGCCGGCCGTTCCATCTGCTCAACAGTCCTGCGCAGATTACCCATATTGCTGTTCAGCACGGTGGTAAATTTCGCGACGAGGAACATCAGTTTCTGAGCCAGCTTTGTGATCGCTACCAAACCAGCGCTCCTGCGCGCACCATGCCTTGCTATCACCAGAACTTTGGCTTGTTCAGTCTTCGTTGGGAGCGCCATCTGGAATTTTCCAGCTACACCTTTATCCACGAAGGGCCGCTTACCGGTGTTCCCTTCGCCAAAAATGCCATCGAATATGTGCCCAAAGACTGGCTCAATAGTATTCCGGGTAAAGTGGTGGTGGCGCTGCACATGGTGGTTGAGCCCAGTGATGGAGATGAGGAGCCTGGTGTTTCGGTAGTTAGAGATTACTTCGACAACCTGCGTTTGATCGGCAGCCGCCCCCATAATGGCGGCGCCAAAGTGTGGACCGCATTTCGTCTTCACAATGATGGCTTTGGCCGTATGCTGATCTATAACCGTGGGATGACCACCGCCCAGTTAGGACGTTTAGTGCAGCGACTGCTGGAGCTAGAGACCTACCGGCTGATGGCGACCCTGGGGGTTCCCATGGCGCGCCAGATCAATGGTCAGCTCAATGGGTTGGAAAGCGAATTGAAAGAGCTGACCCAGCAGATTGCCAATGCTGACGAAGGTTATAGTGATCGGGAACTGCTGTCCAAAATGTCGCAGATGGCAGCCCGTTCTGAAGCGTTCCGCTCACAAAGTAACTATCGATTTGCAGCATCCTTGGCTTATTATGACGTAGTGCTGCATCGTCTGGATGTGATTAAGGAAGATGAGATTACCGGCCATCTGACCCTACGTGAATTTCTCTCACGCCGCCTACAGCCAGCGGTGCGTACCTGTCAGACGGTATCCACCCGCCTGGATGATATATCCCGTCGAATCACCCGTGCCAGTGACCTGCTGCGAACCCGGGTAGAAACCGCGGTGCAGGAACAGAATCAGCAGTTGCTTAGCTCCATGGATCGTCGTGCTAACTTGCAGCTGCGCCTGCAACAAACCGTTGAAGGCCTGTCGGTAGCGGCTATCTCTTACTACTCTATCGGCCTGATTAAATACCTAATGGACTCCATTTACGGTTTAGGCGTCAGCTTTAATAAAGATCTGGTGCTCGGTGGTGCGGTGCCTGTGGTGATTTTTTCGGTCTTTATGGGAACGCGCTTCATCCATAAGCGTCTGATTAAAGACGCCGACCATTAATTGACCCGGATTTTCCACAAAGGCGCTATAGACAAGGAACCAGAGCGGGTTCATCTGTCTGTATGTCGCTGATAGGTTTTTTAAACCATCTGTCGTTGCTCCTTGCTCGATCTACCTTGGGCCTTGGAACCGTCAAGACCCTGCAGCAGATAGAACAGCGTGCTTAGTCAACTGGCCTAGAAATTCCTATCCCTTTATGAAAATTTCGGGTGATGTAGAATGATCGGCCTTTATCAGTTTTTGAGAGAGCATTCATGCAAGCGGTTATTGAATCCAAACTCAACCAGGGGTTGAGTCTTCAGCATCTGGTGGTTGAGAACGAAAGCCATAAACATGCCGGTCCTGCCACCGATAGTCACTTCAAACTCACCGTGGTTTCTGACGATTTTGCCGGCAAGCGCCCGGTAGCCCGTCATCAGTTAATCTACGGCCTGCTAGCTGATGAAATGGCCGGCCCCATCCATGCCCTGGCGCTACACCTCTATACCGCAGAGGAGTGGCAAGGTCAGGGTGGCCAGGTTCCTGCGTCTCCCAACTGCAGTGGTGGTCACTGATTTCATCGGTGAAAACTTTCCATCAAGGCTATATTTTTGATGGGGAGGAGCTGATTTGAACGCAGAAACTACGCCGGTATCAAAGCGCCGTGTCCGTTATGACTGGCGCTATATACTGACGATCGCCAGCGAACACCGTCGGGAATTGATCATTGCCAACTTGGTAGCGGTGGCTGCCACGGTTGCTGCGGTTCCTGTCCCTCTGTTTATGCCACTGTTAGTGGATGAAGTGCTGCTGGAGCAACCCGGCGCACTGGTTGGTTTCTTCGACCACTACTTTCCTGAATCCTGGCACGGTCCCTGGCTGTACGTCTTCGGGGTATTCATTCTCACCGTTGTGCTGCGAGTGATTTCCCTGGTGCTCAATGTCTGGCAGGGACGGCAGTTCACCCTGATCTCCAAAGACGTTATTTTCAGAATTCGGAGCGGCATGTTAGAGCGGCTACGGCGGATCTCCATGGCCGAATACGAAACCCTCGGTAGCGGCGCCGTGGCCTCCCATTTTGTCACCGACCTGGATACCGTTGATCGCTTTGTCGGCGAGTCGGTCAGTAAGTTGTTGGTGGCAGCCCTGAGTATCCTCGGCACCGCTGTGGTGTTGATGTGGCTTCATTGGCCGCTGGCGCTGTTTATTTTGTTTATGAATCCCCTGGTGATCTACCTCACCATGGTGATTGGTAAACAAGTAAAGCGTTTGAAGCAGGCGGAAAACAGTGCTTTTGAAGTATTTCAGGGTGCCTTAACCGAGACCCTGGATGCGATTCAGCAGATCCGTTCCAGTAACCGCGAGCGTCACTATTTATCTCAGTTAGTGGATGGTGCTGATCAGGTTCGTAAACGTTCCGCCTCCTTTCAATGGCGTTCTGACGCAGCGAATCGTCTGAGTTTTATGGTGTTCCTGGTGGGGTTCGATCTGTTTCGTGCCATCTCCATGATGATGGTGCTGCTGTCCGATCTTAGTGTCGGTCAGATGATCGCGGTGTTCGGCTACCTCTGGTTTATGATGGCGCCGGTGCAGGAACTTCTGGGGATGCAATACGCCTATTACGCAGCAGATGGTGCTCTCAATCGCATCAATCGGTTGATGGATCTACACGAGGAGCCCCACTATGCCTGCAAGGAAAATCCTTTTGCCGATACCGATCAGATTTCCATTCACCTCCAGGATATCCATTTTGCTTACCGCAGCGGTGAAGATGTATTGAATGGGATTAATCTGGAGATTGGCGCCGGTGAAAAGATCGCCCTGGTGGGTGCCAGTGGTGGCGGCAAATCGACGCTGGTGCAGGTACTGTTGGGACTCTATCCCAGTCAGCGTGGGACAATTTGCTTTAACGGGATTCCGGTCGAGCGTATCGGGCTTGAGACCGTGCGGGAAAATGTCGCCACCGTGCTTCAGCATCCAGCACTGTTTAATGGCACCGTTCGCAGCAATCTTACTCTGGGAAGAGAGTATCAAGATCAACAGCTGTGGCAGGCCCTGGAGATTGCCCAGCTGCGGGAATTTGTCGAGAACACTGCCCAGCAGCTCGATACCCGAGTTGGACGCCAGGGTGTCCGTTTGTCTGGCGGGCAGCGTCAACGTTTGGCGATCGCCCGTATGGTGCTGAGCGATCCCAAAATTGTGATTCTGGATGAGGCTACCTCGGCTCTGGATACTGAAACCGAATACGCGCTCCATCGTGCCCTACATGAATTTCTTCAGGGCCGAACAACCCTTATCGTTGCCCATCGATTGAGTGCGGTGAAGCAGGCTGATCATGTCTATGTGTTTGAGGACGGGCAGATTATCGAGCAGGGTAGCCATCAGCAGCTACTGGCAGAAAATGGTCTATATGCCAAGCTTTATGGAGAGCGGCAACGTCACTGATTGGCCGCGTTGACCTCGATTCACAGATTTTTTGCCTGGATGGTTATCGCGGTGTCGTGAATAGTGACGGTAGCCTGTTGCTATCGATTCAGATCGGGAGGGGCTGACTTGCAGAAACGCCGGCGTTGGTATTGGCAGCAGGGTAATTCTGTTGAATTGCTTATCGACGGACAGTGTTACTTCCCCGCCATGTTGGATGCGATTAACGGAGCGAGCCAGTCGGTTTTGCTGGAGTTTTATTTTGTCAGTTCCGGGCAGTTGCTGGATCGATTTATCGAGGCTTTCCAAAAGGCGATTGAGCGGGGGGTGCAGATCCGCATGCTGGTAGACGGATTCGGATCTCGTGGCTTAACCAGCGGCGATCGTCAGCGAATTCGCGGGTTAGGTGTGCGACTCAAAGCCTACAATCCGATCCGGCTGACAAAATGGAACCGTAACTTCTCCCGCGACCACCGCAAATTGATGATTGTTGATGGGCGGATCGCCTTTATCGGTGGCACTGGACTTACCGATGATTTCTACGTAGATGTCGCTGACAGTAAGCAGAAAATGGCTTGGCACGAGCTGATGCTGGCGGTTCAGGGGCCGATCTTGGCGGATTGGATGGCGTTGTTTCAGCGTCAATGGCGGGCCTGCAGCGCTGAGCAGATCGACTTTCCGGTCGATGCTGGAATACGAGGAGTCGCTGAGCTAAAGGTTGCTACCGCTGAAGGTATTCACCAACAGGAGATCAAGGCTAATTTCCGTAGCCAGATCAATGCCGCGCACCGGCGAGTCTGGTTAGTCACCGCTTATTTTCTGCCCTCCTGGTCGATTCGTCGGGCCTTGCTTCGAGCTGCCCGTCGGGGTATTGATGTCAGGTTGTTGCTGCCGGGACCGATTACCGATCATCCGGGAATCTACTACGCCTCACGGCGATACTACAAACGTCTGCTCGCCGCTGGCGTCCGAATTTACGAATACCAGCCCCGATTTATGCATGCCAAACTGGGGGTTTGTGATAACTGGGTGTCCATCGGATCCTGTAATCTGGATCACTGGAATCTTCGCTGGAATCTGGAAGCCAATCAGGAAGCTTTTGACGCTGCGTTGGTCGAGCAGGTGTGTGAGTCTATCCAGCATGATTTTGGCTACAGTGACGAAATCACCCTAGAGCAGTGGCTCAAACGGCCCTTGCATAAGCGGGTCTGGGGATTTATCTGGGGATATTTGAACTCGCTGCTACTGCGGATTGTCTAGTTGATAACTGTTGTTTATGCCGGTTATAGCTACGCCGTTGGCTCAATTTGTCGAATCAACGGGTAAAATAGACTGAGTTTTTGAATTCCAACCTGTACAGGTGTTAGTTATGAATAAATTGGGCGCGGTCATGGTCGCTTTACTGATGTTATCTGGGTGTGCGTCGACACTGGATGATAAAACCTATTCCCGTGACGATGCCCGTCGGGTGCAGCAAGTGGAATTTGGCACCATTGAAGCTATAACCGATGTGGTGATCGAAGGTCGCCGAAGCGGCGTCAGCAAAGTTGCAGGTGCGGTTGTTGGTGGTATCGCCGGTAGCAGCGTCGGTGGCGGTAAAGGTAAAGATTTAACCACGGCGTTGGGTGCGATTGCCGGTACTATCGCCGGTGAAGCGATTGAAGAGCGTTCTACCCGTGCCAACGGCCAGGATTTGACCGTACGGATGGATCGGGGAGAATTGATTTCAGTGGTTCAGGAATTGACTGAGCAGGGACGTTTCCGCACCGGTGATCGGGTAAGAATTTTGCGCCTTAATGGTGAAGTCCGAGTCTCACCATGGCCGCACAACACTCAGGTGGTGGATCCCAAAGCGGCGATGTAACTATCAACAAAACACAGCAAAACAAAAAAGCCCCTTGGCTATCTCAGCAAGGGGCTTTTTTATGAGTCCGAATTCAAGGCAATCAGCGCTTACGGCGACCCTTTTGTGGTTTGCCGGGTTTCTTGTCTTCAGGAATCCTAAATAACAAATACAGGTCGGTGATCAAATCGGGAATCTCTTCCACCAACTGCTGGCACAGCTTCTTGTCTTTGCGCATTTCGATCAGTTCTGCTTCTTCGAACAGTTCTGAAGCCAGCATGATCGGCAGCAGCATTTCAGCAACCAGCTCTTCTTGCTGATCAAACCAATCTGACTCCCGCAGGAAAACTCCTTCCATAAATCCTTGGGCCCAGGACAGCAGTGACTCATCTTCGTCATCCAGCTCTAGATCACAGGGAAGTTCAGGGGCTTCTTCGCTGTTAAGCTCATCGCAAAGAGCCAGATATTCACGCATCAGTAAGCCACCAATGCTCTGCTTTTGCTGTTCGTCAGCGTATCCGGGCAGACCATCGAAAATCACCTCCAACCACTCCTCTTGAGGGACGTCAACAGGTGCTGCGGCAAGGGCCGTCAGCAGGCCGTGAACACCCAGGTAGTCCAGGGATTCTTCAGAAACGGCAGGCGAGAACAGAAAATTCTCGAGTTGTTCGATCTCGTCTTCGTTTAGAGGAGACCGGTCGATGGCGGCTGGAGTCATATATTCGCTAACCTTGATGTTCTATCAACAATCTTGCTGGGCATTGTACTCCCGGTACGGCTGAGAGTCAGGGTATTTGTCGATTTATTGACTTGCGGGAAAAGAAGCTTAGACAGGCTACTAAGGTTCACGGATAATGCATCGCCATGTTAGAGCGGGCATTAAACAAACTCAGAACGACCTTTGGTTACGACCAGTTTCGTGCGCCTCAGGACCAGGTGGTTAGCGCCCTGCTAGAGGGCAATGACGCCTTGGTGTTGATGCCTACCGGGGGAGGGAAATCTCTCTGCTACCAGTTACCTGCACTGTTGATGCAAGGCACCGGGTTAGTAGTATCCCCCTTGATTGCCCTGATGGAAGATCAGGTGCGGGCCTTGTCCCAGCTGGGGATCCGAGCGGCTTACCTTAATTCCACTCTCAATCCAGAACAGATTCGACATACCGAAGATCAGCTTCGTAACGGTGAGTTGGATCTGCTTTATATCGCCCCGGAACGTCTGCTTCAGCCCCGTACCTTGGCTCTGTTGGAGAGCTGCCCGCTGGCGCTATTCGCCATAGACGAAGCTCACTGTGTATCTCAGTGGGGGCATGACTTCAGACCTGAATATCTGAAGTTGTCGGTACTCCATGAGCGTTTCCCCAATGTTCCGCGCATAGCCCTCACGGCGACGGCTGATCAGCGCACTCGAGAAGAGATTATCCATCGTCTGGCGTTGGAGCAGGCGTCGATCTTTATCTGTGGATTTGATCGCCCTAATATTCGTTACAGTATTGGCCCCAAGCAGAATGGTCGACAGCAGCTATTGAAATTTATCCAGCGCGATCATGCTAACGACTGCGGCATCGTCTACTGTCTATCCCGCAAAAAGGTCGAGGACACGGCGCGCTGGCTGCAGCAGCAAGGTTTTAATGCGTTGCCTTACCATGCCGGTCTTGGCGGTGAGCTGCGTAGTCGAAATCAACACCGTTTTCTTACTGAAGAGTCGGTAATTATTGTCGCCACCATCGCTTTCGGGATGGGGATCGATAAACCCAACGTTCGATTTGTCGCTCACCTGGATCTGCCTAAAAGCATCGAAGCCTACTACCAGGAAACCGGCCGTGCCGGTCGCGATGGTGAACCGGCTGATGCCTGGATGGTGTACGGTTTGCAGGACGTGATCTTTCTCCGCCAGATGCTGGAAAGCGGAGAAGCTTCCGAGCTGCAAAAGCAGATCGAGCGGCAACGGCTGGATGCCATGCTGGGGCTCTGCGAAATAACCAGTTGCAGGCGCCAGGCACTACTCAGTTATTTTGGCGAGAAAGAACATCAGGCTTGCGGCAATTGTGATAGCTGTATCGCTCCGGTTGAAACCTGGGATGGTACTGAAGCGGCGCAAAAAGCGTTGTCGACGGTCTATCGTACCGGTCAGCGTTTTGGGGTTGGGCACCTGGTCGATGTGTTGCTAGGCAAGCAGAATGACAAGATCGACGAGTACGGTCACGCCAAGCTCAGTACATTTGGGATCGGCAAAGAGTTGGGAAACAGCGAGTGGCGCTCGTTGTTCCGACAGCTGGTCGCCCGTGGTTACTTGCAAGTCGATATGGACGGCTTTGGTGTTCTGCGTTTGGCGGAGAAGAGTCGCCCGGTCTTGAGGGGAGAGCAGCAGTTGCAGTTGCGTCGGGACAAGGCTCCAGAGCAGCAGCGCAGCAGACTCCGAGTCTCATCTCAGCAACGTTTCAGTGGCGAACAGCGAGAGCTCTGGGAAGCGCTGCGTAATCTGCGTCGGCGGCTGGCTGATGATCAGGATGTGCCGCCCTATGTTATTTTCCATGATGCTACCCTGATGGAGATGGTGGAGGATCGCCCTGATTCTTTGGCTGCGCTTAGTCGCATCAATGGCGTTGGTCGTCGCAAACTTGAGCTTTACGGAGAGCCTTTTCTGGAACTGCTGCAGGAGTCTGCCAGTCCGGAAATCACCCTCAATGAACAGCGTCAGCAGTGTTTGATGCTGGCTCGGTCTGGCATGAACGTAGAGCAAGTAGCCAGTCAGCGACAGATCAGTCACGATAAGGTTTATCACCTTTATGCCACCGCCATCGCCGAAGACGAAATCAGTTTTGATGAGGTGCTTGAACTGCCGGCCCAGCAACGGGACAGCATTGAACAGCTATTGCTCTCCCAAGGGGAGCAGTTGGCGCCGTCGATGACAGAGATCCAGCATCAGTTAGATCAAACTGTCCCCGTGGGCCTGCTTCGTTGTATGAAGATGGAACTGAAGCGCCAGAGGCGGCTGTGAGCGATCTGGAATTTTCCTGGCTGGGTCAAGACTGGCCATTGTGGGCTCTCTTTTCCAGCGGTTCTATCTCTTCCACCCTGTTGCCGGGTGGATCTGAAATCTATCTGGGTTATCTAATTGGCGAGAATCAGCACCCATGGTGGTTGTTGGTTTTAGTCGCTACCCTGGGCAACACGCTGGGTGGATTAGTTACCTGGGGGATGGGTTTTTGGCTGGCGAAGCATCTTCATTTCGATTTCTTGAAACCACGTCAACAGCAAGCTAAACGCTGGTTGCAGCAACGGGGATATCCGGCCCTATTACTGTCATGGTTACCCATCATCGGTGATCCGTTGTGCTTAATCAGCGGTTGGTTACGGATGCGTTTTTGGTGGTGTGCACTGCTGATTCTGTCTGGAAAAATGCTCCGCTATGTCATCGTCGCTGGCGGTGTCGGTCAATTCTATCTCTGAGCGAAACAGAATTTAATCAACGGTTTAATTGTGGTTGGAAGGCTAGGCCGGTACTGGTATAACTGTTATCTATTGGTACAACAAATATCAGATAGATCCGAGGTTCAAGGGATGGCAGTAGCCCTGAAAGGCTCGATAATACGCACGATAAAATCGATGGTAGTCGCCACCGTCGTGCTTGGAGTATTGTCGACGGCTCGGGCGGAAAGCAATTTCCTCACCTTGGGGACCGGTGGCTTTACCGGTGTCTATTATCCTGCGGGTGGTTCGATCTGCCGGTTGGTTAACAACCAACGGCAGCACCATGGTATTCGATGCTCGGTACAGAGTACCGGTGGCTCGGTAGACAACCTGCAACAGGTACGATCCGGCGAGTTGGACATGGGGATCGCTCAGGCCGACTGGCTTGCCCATGCCTATCGGGGCAGCGACCGCTTTAAGGCCAGCGGTGCGGATCAGCAGCTTCGCACTTTATTCTCCCTTTATCCTGAGTACTTTACCGTAGTGACTCGAGCCGATTCAGGCATTACAAAGCTGGATCAGCTAAAAGGTAAACGAGTCAGCGTGGGTAAGGTAGGCAGCGGACAAAGGGCCACCCTTGAAGTGCTGATGCGTCTTAAAGGTTGGACCATGGATGATTTTTCCCAGGCCATGGAAGTAAACCCGGCGGATCAAGCCAGTGCCCTTTGTGCCGGTAAGATTGACGTGATGATCTATACCCTGGGTCATCCGAACGGCGCGACCAAGGAAGTTACCCACGGCTGTAATAGTCGTATTGTTGAGATTGATGACGCTGCGGTGGCTAAGATGGTGCGTGACTATCCCTATTACCGCTGGGCGATAATCCCCGCCGGTATGTATCCCGGCAATGAACGGCCGATCCGTACGTTGGGGGTTATGGCAACCTTTTTTAGCAATGATCAACTCAATGAAGAGCGAGCTTACCAGATGGTGAAAGCGGTGTTTGAACAAGCGGAAAGCTTTCGGCGTTTGCATCCGGCATTTGATGCATTAGTGTTGCAGCAGATGGTGAAAGGACCGTTTTCGGCGCCATTACATCCGGGTGCCAAGCGTTACTTTGTCGAGCAGGGATTGATCGCGCCTTAAACCCTTAAAACCTGAGCTTCAGTTGCGTTTAAACTATTTGATCGATCGGCAGTTCCACCACAAAACAAGCTCCCTCGTGCGTATCCTGCACACAGCGAATTTCCCCTTCCAGCAGCTGGGTCACCAGATTAAAGGCGATATGCATGCCCAGTCCGCTGCACCCCTGGTTGCGTTTAGTGGTGACAAAGGGTTCAAACAACCGCCGTTCAAAACCGATGGGGATTCCGACACCATTGTCTCGATAGGTGATTTTCAAAAATGCTCCTTTATTGCGCTGGAGCTGCTCTGTTTGGATGCTGATTCTGCCATCGTTTTTGTGTTCAAAGCCGTGAATCAGGGAGTTGAGAATCAGGTTGGTGAGGATCTGGTAGATGGCGCCTGGGTAGCTGTCCAGGCTGATCTCTTCGGCGCACTGAATATCAATCTGGTGGTTGGTTTTCTTCAGTCTTGGCTTCAGTGATAGTACGATTTCGTCAAGATATTCACGTAGGTTGAAGCGGCGGCGCTGCTCACTGGACTGATCCACCGATACTCGTTTGAAGGCGCTGACCAGCTGAGCGGCGCGCTCCAAGTTCTGTCCAATAAGATCGCTGCTTTCTAGGGCTAGCTCGGTAAATTGACGCTGCTGGTCGTTCGCAGAAAGTTGCTGGAGTTGCGTTTCCGACTGCTTTTTAAGAAAAGTGGCGGCGGTAAAACCGATTCCGATGGGGGTGTTGATCTCGTGAGCAACACCCGCCACAAGGCCACCGAGAGCGGCCATTTTTTCTGACTCAATCAGTTTTTCCTGGGTGGTTCGCAGCTCATCCAGAGTGGTTTGCAGTTCTCTGTTGGCTTTCTGTAGCTCTTCAGTACGGTTTTGAACTCGCTGTTCCAGTTCAGTGTTCAGTTTTTCTAGGGCGCGTTCAGCTTCTGCACGACGACTCATATCCTCCAGCATCGATTCGCGCATCTCGTTCATGGCGTTCACCACCTGGCTGATTTCGTCCTCTTTTTTTGCCCGCGGGCGGTGAATCTTTAAGGGGGTTTCGAGTCGGTCCAGTTTAAGCTTGCGGGCGTATTGTGCCATGGTGCCAAGGTGCTGAGTGATCAGGCGGTGGAAGATGTAGAGGATAAACACGGATACCAGAAAGGTCTTGATACCCTGGGTAGTCAGAATGACCAGCACCCGGTCAGCCAGGCGCTTGTAGACCTGTTCCAGGCTGATGGTCAGTTTGAAGGTGCCGAGATCGTAATTGCGATCCTCTTCTTTATGGGTAAGAGGATATTCCCTGTGGACGATACGTGGGCTGGTGGGTTTGGTGCCGGAACTGAACTGTTCCTCAAAGGGGGTGACCAGTTGCAAAAACTCGACATCCGGCAGCTGTTTAAGTCCATCCAGCTGGATTTGGATCTGCTCTGGATTGATCTCCCAGAGACTGGAAGCGAGGCTGTCTAGTGAGCTGGCTTCAATCTGTTGAATGCGTTCGTCGATCGCTGACAGTTCGTTCTTGTAGTCCAGATACAGTTGGGTGGCAGTAGCGAGCAGGGTGATAGCAGAGCTGCAGACCAAGATGGCCGTCAATAATCGAACCCCTAATGGGTTTTGCGCACGGTAGTGATTTAACGATCTAATCAGGTTCATTCGCAGTCCGTTTTTTAGTTCGATCCAAGACGTCGGCTTGAGGTATCGATAGTAAACAGTTCACTCCAGTGGTTGAAGAGGAATCTGAAGTCTCGCTGCTGGCACGTTCTGAATTTAATTGTCTGTTATATCTGTCATCTGGTAGATCTATCTTAGCAATCAAATCCCTTTGGACGCCTTGATTTGTGTGGTTTTTTAAAAAGTGGCGCGATAGGAGGTGACTATGGCGCGAAAAGTGTCTGCTATTCCCCTCTGCCCCTTTATTCTAGCTCCTGTGAAATCCGCTTGAAGTCAGCGTAAATACTCCTGTTTAGGGCTTCAAGTAGATACAAAAAAACAATAAAAACTCATAAGGCAGAGACCTATGTTCAGCAAGATATTGCTACCCATCGACCTGGAATCCACGGAATTCTCCGATCGGGCTCTGGAGCTTGCCCTCAAAGGTGCACATCAATCTGGCACTCAACTTCACTTGTTAGCTGTAACTCCCGGCCATAGTACTCCGGTGGTGGCTGCTTGTTTTCAGCAGGCTGCCGTTCGAAAGGCGACCCGTGATGCTGAGAAGCAGCTTGAAACCTACGCGCTGCAGCACCTTCCCAAGCATATCGAGGCAACTCTGACCGTTTTGGACGGCGATCCGGCGGAACAGGTTCTGAGTCATGCGCGGAATATTGATGCAGATCTGATGATTCTTGCGGCACATAACCGGGCCTGGATGGATGAAGGGTTGCTGGGATCAACTAGCAGCAGACTCGTAGAACGTGCTCGCTGTTCAGTGGTGGTTTTACGACGTGAGCAAAGTGGCGGCGCAATGGCGACTGCACTATCGGGATAACTTGCGGTTCAGACAACGTTAAGTTTTACCTCTATTTAATACCACAACTAAATACCACAATAGAAATTGAAGTAGACCGCATAGCGGCGTGAGAAATCAGAGATGTTTGACCTGCGAATCAACAGTAAAGATAAGATCCTGGAGCAGCTAACCGAACTATTTAACGCTCGTTTTGAAGGCCCTAAGTTGAGCTCAGTGGTGCAGTTCTGCCAGCGCTACTACAGTGTTTCTCCGCTTGAAGAGCTGCGAGAGCGTAAGCTGGAAAATCTTTACGGCGCTACTCTATCGGCCTGGCAATTTATTCAAAAACACAATGAGGCTGATCTTCAGCTTCGAGTTTACAACCCTGATTTCGAACAGCACGGGTGGCATTGCAACCACACTGTCATCGAGATTCTACAGAAGGATGCTCCTTTCCTGGTGGACTCGGTACGCATGGCTCTCAGTAGTCGCGGAATTGCGATCCATGCTAGCCACAATACCGTGCTTTACAGTGTTCGTGATGACCAAGGTCAGCTGCAACAGTTAGACGGCAAGGGCAGCGCAGAGTCGATCATCTATTTGGAAGTGGATCGACATAGTGATGACGAAGAACTGAAAACGATTCGCAGCCAGATTCTTGATGTACTTACCGATGTGCATTTGGCGGTGAATGATTTTTCCACTATGGCTGACCGCGCCAGGTCTCTGATTGCTGAACTGGAAACCAACAAGGGTCCAGATTATCAAGCCGCCGCCGAAGCGCGCCGGTTTCTTAATTGGATGCTGGACGACCATTTTACTTTTCTGGGGTATGACGAACTGTCACTGAAAGGCGGCGGCAAGTCGCTGAAAGTCAGTCGTGTTAAAGGTCAAGAACTGGGCACGTTGAAGCGCTACAGCCAAACTGGTCGCAGCAAAGATTATCAGCAGCTGCGTCAAGCCGAGATCGATTTTATCCAGACCCCAGAACCGTTGATGTTTGCCAAGGATAGCTACCGCTCACTGGTGCATCGCCCGGCCTATCGCGATCTGGTGGTCATTAAGCGTTACGGTAAGAATGGCAACGTTGTTGGAGAATGTCGTTTTTACGGACTCTTTACCTCAACGGTCTTTTCCCAGCAGCCCACAGCAATCCCCTACGTAGCTGGTAAGATCAAAGAGATTCTCAAGCGCGCGGGTCTTGATCCCCAAGGTCATAGCGGTAAGGAACTGCAGCAGGTTTTGACCGATCTGCCCCGTGAGGAGCTTTTCCTTTCCAGCACCGAAGAGCTATTTGAAACGGCCATGGGGGTGTTCAATCTTCAGGGTCGGCGCAAAGCACGGTTGTTTATCCGCAGGGATCCGTGCGGAAAATTCTACTCTTGCCTCTATTATGCCCCTCGGGATATTTACAGTACTGCTCTGCGTCAGCAGGTTGAGAATATACTCTGTGAACAACTGGTAGCCATGGACAGTGAGTTCCACACGCACTTTTCCGAATCGATTTTGGCTCGTACTCATTTCGTCGTTCAGGTCGATCCTGCTAACCCCGTCGATTACGATCCGCAGTTGATCGAGAATCTGGTGGTGGATGCTTCTCGCTCATGGGATGACGATCTTCACCATGCCTTGGTGGAGAATTGCGGTGAAGAGTTGGGTAACCGATACGCCCATCTGTATCGAGGCGCTTTCCCTTCCGCCTATCGCGAACATTTTGTACCCGGAAATGGTGTCTATGACATCCAGCGCCTGCAGGAGATCAGTGACGGCGCCGAGATGGCCATGAGTTTCTACCGGGTGCTCGAACAGTCAAAAGAGTTACTGCGTTTTAAGCTTTTCACCGCCGGCGATTCTCTGGTGCTGTCGGATGTGATTCCGATCCTGGAGAACCTGGGTATGCGGGTTGTGGGGGAGCATCCCTACCAGGTACGTCGCCGTGACGGTGAATTCTTCTGGATGCATGATTTCACCCTGATCTATAACCAACAGGAAACGGTCGATCTGCAACAGGTGAAGCAGCTGTTCCAGGATGCGTTTTCAGCCATATGGCAGCAAAAAGCGGAGAACGATGCCTTCAACCGGATGGTGATCGGCGCCAATCTGAGTTGGCGTGAAGTTGCGATGATTCGCGCTTACGCCAGTTACATCCATCAGATCCGTTTTGGTTTCAGCCAACCCTACGTTGCCGATACCCTGTCGCGGCACCAGCAGATCAGCAAATTGCTGGTGGCTCTGTTCAAGGCCCGATTTGATCCACAGCGCCAAACCAGTGACAAGGTGCAGGCACTCATTGAGCGGATTGAAAACAGTATCCTGGATGGTCTCGATAAGGTTGAGAGTCTCAATGACGACAAGATCCTGCGCCGCTTTCTGGAACTGATCAAAGCTACGGTACGCACCAACTATTTCCAGTGCGACAGCGATGGTACCGAGAAGAGCTATTTTTCTTTTAAGATCTCACCGGAAGCGATCAGCGATATGCCGCTGCCTCGTCCAAAATATGAGGTGTTTGTTTATTCACCTCGGGTTGAAGGTGTTCATCTTCGTGCAGGTAAAGTGGCACGTGGTGGATTGCGTTGGTCAGACCGACTGGAAGATTACCGCACCGAAGTGTTGGGCCTGGTAAAAGCTCAGCAGGTAAAGAATGCGGTGATTGTGCCGGTAGGTGCCAAGGGCGGTTTTGTTGCGAAAAAATTGCCGGAAGAGGGCGGTCGAGAAGAGATTCAGGCTGAAGGCATCGCCAGCTATCAGATCTTTATCCGTGGTTTGCTGGATCTGGCAGACAACCTGGTATCTGGCGAAGTGCAGTCTCCTCTGCAGACAGTTCGCCACGATGAGGACGATCCCTATCTGGTTGTAGCCGCTGACAAAGGCACCGCTACATTCTCTGATATCGCTAATAATATTGCTGAAGAATACGATTTTTGGCTGGGGGATGCTTTCGCCTCCGGTGGCAGCCAGGGCTATGACCATAAAGGTATGGGAATCACCGCTCGGGGTGCCTGGGAATCAGTTAAGCGTCACTTCCGTGAGCGCGGCCTGGATACCCAGCAGGAACCTTTCAGCGTAATCGCCATCGGTGATATGAGCGGCGATGTTTTTGGCAATGGCATGTTGCTGTCGGATCAGATTCTGCTGCAGGCAGCGTTCAATCACCAGCATATCTTTATCGATCCAGCGCCGGACCAAACCGCCGGCTTTGCCGAGCGTCAGCGCTTGTTTGAGTTACCACGTTCGAGCTGGAGCGATTACGACCAGAAGCTGATCTCTAAAGGTGGCGGCGTATTCTCCCGCCAAGCTAAGTCCATCGATATCAGCCCGGAAATGCAGCGTTGCTTCGGCATCATCGCCAGCAAAATGCCTCCCCAGGAATTGATCTCTGCCTTGCTGCGTGCGCCGGTGGATCTGATCTGGAACGGCGGTATCGGTACCTATGTTAAGTCCAGCACCGAAAGCCACGCCGATGTGGGGGACAAGACCAATGACGGCTTGCGTATCGACGGACGTGATCTGCGCTGCAAGGTACTGGGCGAGGGCGGCAATCTTGGCTTTACCCAGCTGGGCCGCGTCGAGTTTTGCCTCAATGGCGGTGCAGCCTATACCGACTTTATTGATAATGCCGGTGGCGTCGACTGCTCTGACCATGAGGTCAATATTAAGATACTCCTCAACGAGGTGATGGCTCAGGGTGATATCACTCAGAAGCAACGCAATCGTCTGTTGAAGGAGATGACTGACGAAGTTGCCGAGCTGGTTCTGCATCACAACTACAACCAGGTGCAGGCGATCAGTATCGCCGAGCGCCAAAACCCTCGCTTGATGGACGAATACATCCGTCTGATTGAGCGTCTGGAGTCCGAAGGTAAGCTCGATCGTGAACTTGAATTCCTGCCCGATGACGAGCAGATTCAGCAGCGTCGCAGCAATGGTCAGAGTTTTAGCCGTCCTGAGCTTTCGGTGCTGATCTCATACGCCAAGACCGAACTGAAGCAGGCTTTGACCGATCCGATGGTGGCCGATGATCCTTTCCTGGCTCGGGAAATTCATAACGCTTTTCCCTCGGTTCTGGTTAACCGTTACCCGCAGCAGATCGAACAGCATCGTCTGCGCGGTGAGATTATCGCTACCCAGATTGCCAATAGCTTGGTTAACCGTATGGGAATCAGCTATGCCCAGAGCCTGAGCCAGTCCTGCGCGGCTAGCTATGTGGAAGTGGCTTCAGCCTACGTTATCGCCCGTGAGGTTTTCGCCATCGATCGTTGGTGGACGGAGATCGAAGCTTTGGATAACCAGGTCGATGCGGATGTACAGATGACCATGATGACTGAACTGATGCGCCTGGTTCGCCGGGCCAGCTATTGGCTGCTGAAAAATCATCGCAATCAGTTGCAGGTTGCCGAGGTGATTGAGCGCTACCGTCCCGGTGTCTCTGAAATGCTCGAGACTCTACCCAAGACGGCCGTCAATGATACTGCTGACAATAAGCGTAAACAGTGGCTGGAAGCGGGCGTACCTGAGTCTTTGGCTACCGTAGTTTCTGCAGTAGACAACCTGTTCGCGTTACTGGGTATCGTCCAGGTGGCAGAGCAAACCGAAGCCCCTCTGCAGCAGGTTTCCGAAATTTACTTCCAGCTGGGAGATCAGCTGGAGCTGTCATGGTTTGACCAGCAGGTTCGTGAATTTGAACCGGACAGTCATTGGCAGGCTGTGGCCCGGGATAGCTACCGCGATGACCTCAACAGTCAGCAGCGGGCATTGACCGCCAGTGTGTTGCGTTTCGCAGGGCAAGCGGAATCTGTCGAGTCTTCAGTGGTTGAGCAGTGGAGCGAGCAGAATTGTACTTTGATCAGCCGCTGGCAGTCATTGTTGGTGGATATTCGCGGCAGTCAAAACTGCGATATCGCTATTTTTTCTGTGGCAGTTCGGGAGTTGCTCGAACTGGCACAAGTAAGTAATCGGCAACAGGCTAACGAGGTTGCCTAACATAATTCTTCACGGCCACTGGGGTCGTGTACTGGTAAATAAACAGGTATTTACAGATGTCCAAGGTGACGCAATTTCGTCATTTTAAAAGTGCTTTTCAACCACAGGTATTCGAGCACAAAGTCGTGCAAAAAGGCGAGGAGAGCTGGTGGGTGTTCCGCAGTGAAGTAGTGCTGAACGGTCAAACTATGCCATACGGTCGTGTGGTGTTTTTTGCTCATAGCGAGCAGGAAGCTCTGGACTGGGTGGCCAACCAGGAAGCGGGTAGCGACGAGTCATTGGCGCTGACCGCCTAATCTATAGTAACGATACAATCGGACCGTCCGCGAATGGTCCTGGGAGAAGAGAGATGGATATTCGTTTTAAGCTCAATGGACTTGAAGTAGAACTGGATAATGATCCCGATGATGGTCAGGTCTATATCCTGTCAGAGAACTGATTTAGCCCTGTACTAGAGATTAAATCTCTTCCACCGGCAATCGGCAGCTGAGTAGTTGATCTGCGGTGCCCTGTTCAGAACCGATCAGGGTGCCACCGAGCAATTGGCAGAGTTTGTCGATCTGTTGGTAGTGTAAATTCAGCAACTCCTCTTCCATCGTATGCTGGGACGGAGTGGAAATGTCAAAAGCTGCCATTGCTGAACCCAGGCGGCTGACAATCAGTTCCAGCTGCTTTTGCGGGGCGTCATAAATGAGTTGTAACTGCAGGTCTACGCCATCGGCGTAGGCCAACGCATGTTCGGTTAACGCCAACCAGAGATGCATCACTCCCTGGCCAGGCAAGCGTAATTTATCGGGTAGGTTGTCAAAGATTTGATAGTCCAGCAGCCAACCCTGATGGCGAGCCTGGGGTAGCAGTGCCTGTACCACCTGGTCCAGCAGAATACGCACATCCGTGACCTGAAGTTGCTTAAGGGGTTGAAAGTTTTCCTCCAGCAGCAGGCAGCGGTTGAGCAGTCGTTGCTGGTGAGAGCTGAGAGCCTGGACCAGTTCCTGAGCCATCGGACTCAGCCCCATCTGTTGCAACCGAGCACTTTGTTTCAGGGATTCGGCGGCCAGGGGTTTCAGGTTTCTTCCCAGTTGATTGAATACCCGAGCGTCAAACGGTTGATTATCGCTGGGATCTTTTTGATTGTGACGGGCGCTTTCGATATCGCGATAAGAACGTAGCGCGACGACCACAGAGGTCAGTAGGCGCGACGCTGATAGTTCTGCCTTGCTGAGATAATCGTTGATGTCGTAATCGACAATAACTTCGGTTTCGGGGGCGTAGCCTGGGTGACCGGTGCGAAGAATAATGCGGATATCCTGGTTGCCCAAGGTGTTGCGAATAAAGTCGATCAGCTTTAGACCTTCGTCATCTGACTCCATTACCACATCCAGCAATACCAAGGCGATATCGTCGGTATTGCGCAGCAGGTCTCTGGCTTCCTGGCCACTGTAGGCGCTGATCAATTCAATCGGGCGATTTTCAAATTGGTACCCCCGAAAGATCATTCGGGTAATACCGTGGATGCCTTCTTCGTCATCCACGACCAGAATTTTCCAGGGTGCGTTGTCGGAACCCGATATCATATTTTCAACCGTTGTTCTTGTAATATTATCGTTATCTTAGCGTAGTTTATTGTACTTTTATGTCGAATGTTCGTCAGGTCATATCCATAAGATCTTTATACTTTCTTATCGCTCCCCAGCGAAGATAAAGCTGCTCGGCTTGGTCGATAAAATAACTCGCCACCTTAGCGGCACCACGACTTGTCCAGAATCGCCCGTAGTGTTCATTGGCCAGTGCTTGGTGATAGAGAAAACCCTGGCTTTCAGCGCCTTCGATCGCTTGTTCAAACAAGACCATGGCCAGGTCCAAACGTCCCTGTAACCAGTTACGATTGGCGGCAATCAGCGCCTGGCGATGAGCAAAGTTTTGCGGACAATCCCGGGCCCAGAGTTCCATTCGGGTTTCGGTATAGGTGATCTCTTTAAGTAATGGATGCTGTTGCTGCTGGGGTGTTTGTCGGCACAGTTCCAATCGCATCAATGCCGCCATAAATAGCATCTCGGTGGTGGCGAAGTAGCCACCGAGTTGAGTTTCCAGTTGTTGTTCCTGATCCAATAACTGAGGCCACAGGTTACGCTGATCCAGCAGGTAAGCGCTGATAAAGGCGGTCAGTGTTGACCAGGGATTATCAGATGACTCTGTCAGGTTGCTGGTATCTGATGACAGAGATTGATTTAACTGTTGGCAGAACGCCACCACCGATTCACGGTAGCCCGCTGTGATATGAGGATTATCTATCTGCTCCAGTAGTTTTAGATCTTCCACCGACTGCTGGCCCAGGCTCTCTAGGGGCTGACCAAGAATGCAGCGGTTGAGACCGCTGACCTGTACCGCCATCGCGGCAGTAAACCAGTCGCCGGATTCCAGCGCCTGTTCACGGGCATTATTAAGCAGCGGCAGGCTGTCATTGAGGTGGCTTTGCCAGTGGCTGATTCGTGCGCCATTGATAAATTGGGTCTTGGCGACAATGCTGCGGTTATTGCTGTGTTCGATCAATGCCAAGCTCTGGCGAGCAGCTGCTTGACCCTGATGGTTGTCGCCGTAAGTCCAACTGGCCAGGTAGCCGTATCCAGCCAATGCCAATGGCAGTTGCGGGCTGTGACCATCGCTGAGGGATAGCTCCATCATCCGTGCCAGCGCGCAGGCACCGAGCAGCGGGTTATCGTGGCGTTCAGCAATCTGGCTGAGTAGCTGCAACAAGGCCATGGTGGTGCGCTGCGGTCCGGCCATGGCCGGTAGCCTATCTGGATTGAGCTGAATGGGTTGATCAAACTGCGGTGCCAGCCGTTGCAGTTGCTGTCGTAGTGCTTCGCGGCTGTGGGGCAGGGATTGATCCAGATAATTTAATCCATCGAAAGCCGCTTCCAGTGCTGGTTGGTAGTTGTCCTGGAGCAGATACTGCTGGGCTTGTAGTAAACACTTCTGGGCCAGATCGACCGGTTGGCTGAAGCGTCGCTCCATGATGCGGTAGAGGGTGTCCGCCCGATTGAAATCTCCGCTCAAATATTCAGCACGTGCCAGTTGTAGGTAAAGGCGGGTGCAGAGTTCCGGTTGGGCTTCCCAGTCCGCATGCTGCACCATATTTTCAGCGTGACGGAGGAAACCGGCCGCGGGTTTAAAAGCCGAAGCGGCGATGGCCTTGTCGGCGGCTTTTAGATTCAGCTCGATCAGTTCCAGGCGATTATCGCTGTCGTCGAAAAGCGGATAGGCCAAGTTGAGGTGGTTGACCAGATCGTAGATCTTCCCGCCCCGCTCAGTGCGACTGTACTCACGCAGCAAGATAGTACCGATGGCGCGGTGCATCTGGCGGCGTTCATCGCGCTTGATTCGGCGGTAGGCGTTTTGGCGGATATGGTCATGAAGATAACGATAGCTTGTGTTTTGGGTCTCACCACCGAGGTTGATGACCAAACCTTCCTGCAGTGCTGGCCAGAGATGAATCGCTACTCGCGCCAACGGCTCGCCGCTGGCCTTGGATATGGTGTTCAGCTCGAAGCTGTTACCAAGAGCGGCTCCCCAAGAGAGCATTGTCTGGGTCATGGGTGGCAGTTTGCTAATTTGATATTCCACCAGTCCGCGTACATCTTCCGGCAGACTTTGATCTTCAAATACCTGTTCTTTCCAGCGCCAGCATTGATGCCCACGGTCGAAGTAGATCCACTGTTTTTGATGCAACTGTTGGATGTATCGGCGGATAAAGAAGGGATTGCCCTGGGTCTTGCGGTGTAACCAGCCTGCTAGCGAGATGGGTTCCGAGCCCTTTTGGTGGAAGATATCTGCCACCAGTTGGCGGGTGTGCTCAGTCTGCAGCGGCGGCAATTTCAGCATCAGGCAATGCTGTGATTGCTTCAGCTCAGGCAGCAGGCTGTGGAGTGGGTGGGACAGTTCCAATTCGTCATCACGATAAGCACCGACAATCAGCAGCGGTGCTTTCGATTGCTCACAGAGGGTGCGATAGAGTTCCAGCGATGCGCTGTCGATCCACTGCATATCGTCGAGGAATAGCAGCAGCGGTTGTTCGGCAACGCTGCTTAGCAATGCCATAAATGCTGCCGGGACACGCTGTTCTAACTCCACCGGATCACCGGAGGGAAACAGGCTGTCGCTGGCGCTGATAAATTCAATTTCGGGAATCATCCCAGCCAACAACTGCAGGTTGCTACCAGCATACTGCAGCAACTGGCGTTTCCAGCGTTGATACTCGCCTTTAGGACCTGCCAGTTTCTGTCGCACCAGATGCTGCAGTGCCTGGATAAATGCCGAGTAGGGACACTGACGCTGCAAGGGGTCAAATTTGCCGCCGATAAAGAGACCGTTACGATCGATCAAGGCAGGGCGTAGGTGATTAACCAAAGAGGACTTACCCATGCCCGCAGGGGCTGAAATAAGAACCTGCCGGCAGTGTTTTTCCCCCGATGTCGGCAACCATTGCTGCAGCTGGTCGATGGAGTGTTCCCGGCCATAAAGCTTGTGGGGAAACACCAGACGATCAGGGGTGTCGTGGCGGGCAGCGACAAATTGATCGTCATTAGTGGCGGGTGATCCTTCCTCACTCCCCCCCAGCAGTTGTTGCTGTACGGCGAGTAGGTCGGCGTGAACACCGTGACAGCTCTGGTAACGGTCATCCACTTCCGGGCTTAACAGCTTGGCGACAATCGCCGCCAGCGGTTGCGGCAGAGATTCCAGTGGTGGCAGCTCGGCACTCAGGTGTGCCCGCAGTAGCTCGCCGCCATCTTCACTTAGGTAAGGCGGTTGGCCGTAAAACATCTCGTAAAAGATGCAACCCAGGGTGTAGAGATCCGAGCGGTGGTCGCTTTCACTAGCGGTCAGGCCGCTCTTTTCTGGTGCCAGGTAACGGAAGCGTTCCAGTGCTTTGATCGCGAGCAACGGATTGGGATCGATCAGTGATAGCCGTATATCGCTGCCGCTACTCTCGACGGCGATATGGTTGGGGTAGAGATCATGAGCCTGATCTCCTTGCTGGTGCAGTTTTTCTACCGCCGCTGCCAATTGTAAGGCCAGGGTGAAGAACTGTGGCAAGGCGATTCCCTGTTGCTGGATAAGATCCGCCAAGGTACGAGGGCGGCTATCTTCGGTAGCAATCGGGGTTTTGGGTTTGGTTTTATCCCGATACTGGCTGGGAGGGACGCCCATCCAGCGCTTAAACGCCTTCTGAAAAGCCGATTGGTTGGAGAAGCCCAGCATAAATGACAGTTCGCCAAAACTGATGCCACCTTTCTGGATCTGCTGCAGCGCCAGCTCCTTGCGGGTCTGGTCGTAGAGATCCTGGAAATTGGTGTTGAGGTTGCCCAGCTTTCGCTGCAGGGTGCGGAGACTGAGATTGAGGCTGGCAGCAATCTTCTCCCGCCGCACACCACCCTGTGCATCGGTTAATCCATGGCGGATCAGACTCTTTACCTGGGCCACCAACGCACCTTCACGACCGGAGGTGCTGAGCAGGTTGTCGGCAAATTCCCGATGCAGCCGGTGCATCTCCTCGCTGGCATCTAGACAGGTGAGCTTGAGGTAGCTGTTGGGAATCAACAGACGGTTATGATCAGCGTTGTATTCCACCTCGGACGCGAAGAACCGTTCGTAGGCGCTGGGATTTTCTGGCGGGGGGTAAACCAGTTCGACGCTTAGAGCGGGGATCTGCTTGCCGCTGAGCCAGCGCGGCCAGTTTAGCAGGCAGGCCATAAACCACTCTGCAGAGCGCCGCTCTTCGGGGTTTTCCAATTCAACTAATAAATGGGTACCGTCTGCTTTCTGTTCCATCTCCAGATGGATTCCTTCACAGAGTAAAGGCAGATAGTCGATCAATACCTGAAACGCCGATTGCAGGTCCGGGGCGGTGGCCATCAAAAAGCCGATGGAGCCCAGCATGCGCGGTTGGGTGGCTTCACCGATACGCAGGGCGATGCGGTCGTTGCCGCTGCGTTGGCCTAATTCGTCCAGCAGGCGGTTAAAGTTGGCGGCGGGAATGCGGGCACCGGGCTTGTCCTTCTCTACCTCGTCCAACTGCACAGCAGCGAGCAGGCCCTGAAGATCCTGGCGACTGTGCTGGGCGATCTGCAGAACCGGGTCCAGCAGTTTGGCGGAAGCGGTAGGTGCCGGCATTTATATCCAATAATTTAGGGTTATAATCGAGAGATTATAGCAACCACTTCTTCGATTTTGGTGTCTAAATCGTTGGTTTTCAGTTAATTTTGCTTAACTCTGTTCAAACGATGGTGGCCAACAGGTGCTGACTCGACTGCTCGCTTCGCTAGTACTGATGATGCTGTCCATTCTGGCTACGGCTGAAACCTTTCGTGTGGGGGTCCCCTCCACCAATCAGGCACCGTTTATCTGGCGCGAAGATAACCAGTTTAAAGGCATATACCCGGATATTATTGAGCTGGTGGCGAAAGAGATGGGTGTAGAGATGCATCTGGTTCCGTTACCACAGGCTCGTCTGCTCAAACACTTTAGTATTGGCGAGATCGATTTGGAACCAGGGGTTTCACAGCGCCGTGCCGAGAACGATGAACTCAGCAGCGTCTCCCTCTACAGCCAGCCTTTTATGACCGTCAACGAAGTGATTATCTACCGGCCCACGCTCTCTTTTCCGGTGTTTATTCTGCAGGACCTCAGCGGCAAGCGAGTGGCCACGGTGCGTGGAGCCACTGTACCTGACTATATTCGCCGCGACGATCTTTCCAACGAACTGCAGATCGCCCAGCGGGTCCACCGCGGCTGGAACGATATCGGCCTGATGAAAGAAGCGCTAGCTATCCACTATCAACGTACCCTTAATTTCGACTACGAAATCTCATTGCCCTATGAAACTAACCTGGTGGTCTTCCGCCTCCACAACGATCAGAAAAACTGGTTGGAGCCGATCAACCAAGCAGTCAGCAGGCTAAAACAGAGTGGGGCGATTGAGGATCTGATCTGCAAGTATCTGTGTGGGCGGGGGTGAGCTAAACCGCCGAGTGTGGGTAGTTGGTGCCCTTGCTTTGATGTGAAGGCTAGTGTTTTATAAACTGATTCTTTAACGGTGCTTAAGTGCACCGGCAGCATAGGATGTGTTGTATCAGATTGCGGAAAGGGTTTTTTGTGTTTCCTAGATTGATCTCGTTCTCCCTGTATATCTTGCATGTCCAAATCTAGTCATAGATCTGTATTTGGAAACAAATATCTATATCTAGGGATCCTGTGATTAAGTCCTGTTTATTGAACAATATCGCTCATCAAAGCCATTCGGCCGCATGATCGCCATCATTTGCTCGTTTTTTGATCAT
>JAPHRD010000043.1 GCA_026196225.1 Motiliproteus sp. | reverse complement strand
GCGAGCGAAGGCTTCGAGTTGTTCTTTGTTCATGTTGCCTATCCTTAGCCATTACTGGCAATGATGATAGGCAGTTACACAGTTTTAGCTACAGTCCCTGCCCAGAACCTGCCATTTTCTCCGTTATCAACAAGATATCTTCTTACTACATCGTTTTGCTCTACGTTTATGCAAATGTCACCATCTACATATGACACCTTGTTAAAAAACTCTTTACCCTTATTTGCCATCAAATCATTAACGATATCTTCAATTAAATCTGTTCCAGTCATTCCTTTTCCTTGTCGTCTATCTGGCTCATTACATCAAACTGCTTATCGTGGCCTTGCCGCAGCATGCTCCATGTATTGTTTCTCGCTTCTTTCGTCCATGTGGACTTTGCAACTATGAGTATTAATATAGTTTTCTCTTGTGCGATGACACATGCTGCCTTCATGTTCGACTCATAGTAGTCTAGCTACTTTAAAAATCAAATAAGTTATTGAAAGTTAACCTTTTTTGGTTAACTTTCTGATGCAGGATAATGGCATTGAAGGCGAATTTAGGTGCTTGCGAGCGGCTATACCCCTCCCTTGTTTCTCTTCAACCGAGACCGCTTCCTGAGCGACTCAGCCACATCTCTGCGCCTGCGTTTGGCGCAAGCCGACAAGCAAGAACAGGACTTGTCAGGGGCGATAGGCATCAGGCTTCTGAATAATCAGCGAGATATACGCGTGATTCTTTTAGCTAAGCTAAAGCGCCCGTGTGGTTGTTCGCCAGGTGCAACTGGGCGTTCTGCCTGCCTGCTTACTCCGACAACGCTAGCTTTGTGAAGGCGCTAGTCAGATGGCGAAGTAGGTAGCTTAAGACAAAGAATATGTTCTGCGGCTTTTTCTGATATTTCGTCTGGAATACCGATATCGCAACTCCAACGAGCTTTTTTTCCGTCAAGAGCATTAGCCACAACACTAGTACCCGTCTTTCGATCTAGGCAACGCACTCGCGCAGAGTCAGGGTCTACTCCTTCACCTGGATATCGAAACCCTGTGAAGAATAGTTCCCATCGCTTACACGAACTTATATAAAAGGCATCGGTTTCGTTTTGAGAGGCGTGTAGTTCAGACTTGGCTTCCCGCAGAGATTTACGAAGATTGATCAATTCTTTGCTTTGCGCCTTAATCTCCGAACTTTTGATGAGCATTTTCTTTTTTACGTCTGCAAGGTTTTTCTTCAAACACACAGGATCCAGGGCTTTCAATGCCTTAAGCTCAGACTTTGCTTCACGCAGCTCTTGCTTTGCTCTATCTAATTCAGCCCCACTTTGCTTTTTGCTCTCTAGAATGTGCTCAAAGAACCCGTTAATCCAAGGATCAAGCTATGAAAAAAAGAGATTTAGGACAGGCGCTTAGGCGCAGCATGGAAAAATCAAAGCAATACGATCAAGAACATAAGTGGATAAGCGAACAACAGGAAGAAGTCCCTGGATTTCCGATCATTGAGACCGCTGTAAATGTCATGGAGTGCACAGAAGATGACAAGAAACTGCTAGAAGATTTGAGCGCAGCAGCTCACGCTTCACTACAAAAATACCCAGAGAGCGAGGTGGGCTTTGAGCTGCGGGCCTATCTGAGTTACGTGTTGGATAAGATCGAAGTTGCTAGCTCAGCCCTACAAACCCAAATGCCAAAGGATATGGAAGTTTCCGAGGGCGAACGCACGTAAATAGCCTGAGTTCATAACGACAAAGCCCCTCAGTGAGGGGCTTTTTGATATAGGCAGGAGGCAACCACGCGACCGCTCTATATCTTCGTCATCTCTTTTATAACTGCTGTTCTATTTAGTGCTTAAAAGCCAGGGCGTTTCCGCCCTGGTGCCTCAAATTTAGTGGTAACTAATTCTCGCCAGCGGGCGCAGTAGCCGCAGATCGCTTTCGTTTCTGATTTCGTAGATCAGTTCAAAAACGAGGTCAGCTGGGTAGCTGCGCAGCGCGTGCACAGCCAAGTCCTCGACATCCAACAGCACCTCTGGGTCCAGCGGTTCTGCCCGAGATGCCCTCCGCAATATCAGCGCCCGCGCCGTGGTGGTCGCTTCGTTGTGTTCATGCATGGTTGCCTCCTTGGTTCGTCGTGCGTGGTTGCATGACTGAAGCTAGCTCCAGAAATCGTGCTAGTCCACCACTTATTTTTAGCCTGTTACCAGGTAACAGGTGTAAGTGCTTGTGATGTTTTATATATGCCGCTGGGGCGTGCCACAGTCCCACCATCAAAAAGTTTTGATAGCTTGCCTCCACTTTCGGTTTTGCTCTCTACAATGGCTGTGAACAGTGGCATGTGCGAGGGTAGTCGATGAGTGCGAAGCGAGAATTTAGTGCTGATGAGTCGAGAGATTTCAAGCGTTACGTAATGGGCATGCAGGGAAATCAGCGCGGCTGGGGTTGGTTTGAAGCAGGTGTCAGAGATGAGCTAGAAGCGTTCCTGTGTGGCTACGAGGATGACCCTCGGACCATCGAAGATGAAATCACCAAGTACCTGAAAACGGACAAAAGCTTCAGGCAGCTTTACGATGCGTTTCGCAGAGCGCAGCGAAAGAAGAAGCACAACGAAAACAAGGGCAAGAACAGTATTCAGTTCACGATGTCGCGAAAATCACATCACTTTTTGAGAATGCATGCAGAAGCCAACGGCGATGATATGAAAACCACAATGGATCACTACACTGCAATCATCAATACGCTGTGCCCCGCTCATTGCGAAATGACTCTGGCAAATCTTCGCATTCTGGCGAAAGAGATCAAAGAGAGCAGTGACCTGTTACGTGGTAACAAGTAGGTTGCGATCAGCTGTCAGGTTCTTCAATAAACTGGCCGCCTTTGAACTTGCCAAGCGTTACGGTTCCGTCATCATTCAGCCTCTCCAGTAGCCCAGGATGCTCTTTCGAAGACTGGTAGTTAACGTCACTGCCTGACACCATTTCAGTCAGAGCCCCGCTTTTTCTGGCCTCTTCCAGTGCATCAAAAACCTGGTCTGGATTTGCTGGCTTTGCATCTTTTTTCATCGTGAGCTCCGAAAGATCGTGTCCGACTGGCGCTATTTGTATTGTAGATTATACTGTATGGATATACAGCAGCATGATGGAGAGACAGAAGCATGGATGAAGACCTAGGGCAGCTTGAAAAGTACGATATTGAGGACGTTGCAAGAGTGTCATCATCGATGTTTTTCGAGATAGCGGCTGCATGGAGACTCACTGGCGAGCAACAAGAAACGTTACTTGCTACTGACGATCTGACAGAGCCTACGCGACAGACACTAGATCGCATTAGTCATATATGCGGCATTTACAGAGCGCTTCATACTCTCTTCGAAAACAAACAACAGGCAAATGAGTGGGTTCATAGAGCGAACTCAGACCTGGGCGGCGCAACAGGCCTAGATGTCATGCTAAGTGGCGATATTGTGGGTATTAGGAGATACCTAGAGGCCCAACTGGTGTAGCGCGGTTAAGGCGTAACAAAAAGATGATTGACGTTATATACGAAGAGTACGTCACCGATGGGCAGGGAAGCTGGCCAACAACCGAGCCACTCGGAGTTACCTGCTACCACGAGCAAACAGGAACTATTGTGACGTGCGAGCGCTACGATAATCAGCTACAGAACCGACACGCATGCCTCATTCAGCTACAGGTGCTACTCGAAACCAGAGACCTGTTACCCCGTAACAATTAACGCAGCAAGCGGCTCTGCTTAGGCAGAGGCAAGACAGCACGCAGTGCTGATAACCCCCCTGGACCTTTCAGCGCAGCGTACTAATTAACCAAAAAGGCCTCGACCAAGCTTGGAAGGAATTCACCTAGATAGATCATCAAGATTAAGGAAATGTCGGATCACTTAACCTTTTTTAGTCCATGGTAATAGCGTAATGCACAAGGTATATTAAGACTTAGTATTGTAACGTTTTAACTCTGATTTACCCTGTTAAGGACTGAAACGTTACATAAAACGTGACAATGATCAGCGGTGTGATTTTAATATGCCGTCTAAGATGTTGATAAATATGAAGATTCTACCCACCCACCCACCTGGCAAGAATCCTTTTTACTGTTTATTACCGTTCTGAAATTTAGATTAACTGCACGACGAGGAGTGACAGTCGTTGTTTGAACTGCCTAAATTGCTGATTACCGGTGCCGAAGGTCAGTTGGGCTATGAGCTTTCGGCGCAGGCTCAGGAGCAGGGGTTTGAAGTAGTCTCCTGTTCTCATGATGATCTCGATATCTGTGATTGGCAGGCCGTCGCGGCCTTGTTCGCCGAACTGAAGCCGGATTACGTCGTCAACGCCGCTGGTAAAACCCTCCTGGGGCTTGATTCCGAGGCCTGTTTCAATATCAACTTCCAGGGTCCGGAAGTGTTGGCTCAGGTTTGCAGTGATCAGGATATCGCCCTGATTCATCTCTCTTGCGCCGAAGTGTTTGGCGGCGATTCAGAGATACCCTACCGTGAAGACGATGACATCGCGCCCCCCAGTGACTACGGTCGTAGTATCTATCAGGGTGAACAGGCTGTTCGCCAGCACATGTGTCGTCACCTTATACTTAGAACCGGTTGGCTGTTTAGCGCTCGCGGGCAGAGCAGCGTTTTGAAACTGCTGGAGCAGGCTAGAAAAGCTGATCAGGTCTGTGTCGCAGATGGATTGGTTGGATCGCCGACCTCGGCTGTTGATCTATCACGAGTGGTCACAGCAATTATCAAGCAACTGGATTGCGGTGTCGAAAACTGGGGCACCTATCATTACTGTGCGACTGAAACGGTAAGCTGGTTTGGGTTCTGCGAAACTATTATTGCCGCGGCTCGTCAGTATGAAGATCTACCTCTTGAGCAGTTAGTTAGTGTTCACCAATCTGAGCTTGGTTCCCATCCTAGAGCGACATACAGTGTGCTGAACTGTGAGCAGGTTCTGCGGGATTTTGGGATTCATCAGCGTTCCTGGCGAACGGGCTTGATGAAAGTCGTGCGTAATCTCTATGACTGGGCAGAGTAGCTCGACAGGTTAAATAAGCCAGGGCCAGGAGTAGTGGGATCGAGCTACCCAAATAATATAGCCGAGACTGGTAAGTGCGCCGATTAGGGCTATGTTTCGACCCTGCTGTGTTTTACCCCGGTTGAGGGCAATGGTCCCTAGGACGATATAAGCGATCAGCGCCAGTATTTTTGCGGTGAGCCAGCCGTGAGTAAAAGGGTATTGTTTTATGATCAATGTTAAGGCAATCGCGCTGAGCAGGAGTATAGTATCAATATACTGGGATAATTTGCGTATCCAATTCAATTGATGCAGATCCGACTGCATCAACATCCACACGGCACGGGTGATAAACAGGCTGATACTGAAGGTAATGAATATCAGGTGAATATGTTTTATCAGCAGGTACATGTGGTTGATGGGTCCTGATCCGGTTGGCAGTTTCTAAAGAGGCGACAGAAGGTCTACATTCTAAGCCAGATGTACGGAGTGGCAAGTCATGACAGTAAATAACAAAGCGGAAACACCAAAACTGGTCGATCGATTTGGTCGGTCGGTAGATTATGTCCGTATTTCCGTGACTGACCGTTGTGATTTCCGTTGTGTCTACTGCATGAGCGAGCAGATGAAGTTTCTGCCTCGAGAGCAGGTGCTGAGCCTTGAAGAGATTGAGCAGGTTGCGCGAGCTTTTGTAGAGTTGGGTGTGACGAAAATCCGGCTGACTGGTGGTGAGCCTCTGGTGCGCCGAGGTATTGACCAGCTTTTGCATAAGCTGGGTCGTTTGCAAGGTTTAAATGAGTTGGTGCTGACCACCAACGGTTCTCAGCTGACAAAGCTTTCTGAAGAGATGAAGGCTGCTGGCGTTAAACGTATCAATGTTAGCCTGGATTCGCTGCGAGAAGAGCGTTTCAACCGTATTACCCGTACTGGCAAGCTGAATCAGGTTTTGGCGGGTATCGATGAAGCGATACGGGTTGGTTTCGAGCGGATCAAGCTTAACGCGGTGATCATGAAAGGCCGAAACGATGATGAGGTGCTGGATCTGGTCAATTTTGCCCGCCAGAAGGGTATCGATATCAGCTTTATCGAGGAGATGCCGCTAGGGAATATTGAGCACGAGCGGCAAGAAACCTATTGCTCCAGTGATGAGGTGCGGGCCTTGATCGAGCCTCACTATGCCCTGACCTCCGCGTCTGATCGCACTGCTGGTCCTTCCAAGTACTATCGTATGGCTGATTCCGACTGTAGAATTGGTTTTATCTCACCACACAGCCACAACTTCTGTCACGAATGTAATCGCGTTCGTGTCACCGTAGAGGGCCGGCTGCTGCTTTGTCTTGGCAATGAGCATTCCATGGATCTGATGTCGGTATTGAGGCATCATCCAGGTGATCTTGATCGACTCAAGCAGACCATTATTGATGCCATGGATCTGAAGCCTGAGAAGCATGAATTTGACCTAGAGGCAGAACCTCAAATTATCCGCTTTATGAATATGACCGGAGGTTGATTCGGGTGCTTGTCAGCGATGCCTTTTGCACCCGGAACAGGTAGAATAGCAAGCTTTTGAGATTCCGGAATTCTGTTGTTTGCGCCTGTTAAAACCTGTTTGATGCGCTATCGAGGATAAGCATGACGGTCAACGACCAAGACCCCTTTAAGAATATCCGCCCGTATAACGATGAAGAAGTCGCTGACGTCGTCAATCGTTTGCTGGAAACGCCAGAATTTATCTCTGCTCTGGCGCGCTTTCGTTTTCCCCGTTTAAGCCGCTTTTTAGGACCAGTCGTCAACTTGCTGGTTCGAAATGCTCTGGCCGGTCAGCTCCGTGGCGTTGATAACGTAGCTGCCATGCAGGATGTGATCACCGGCTATATGCAGAAGATGATCGATCGGACTACGGCTAAGCTGAGTTTTTCCGGTATTGAGCATCTGCAGTCCGATCAGGCCTATCTGTTTATCTCCAACCACCGCGATATCGCTATGGATCCCGCTTTTGTTAATTGGGGGCTCTACCAAAACGGAATGCAGACAGTGCGTATCGCCATCGGCGATAACCTGCTGAAAAAGCCATACGTTTCAGACCTGATGCGGCTCAACAAGAGTTTTATCGTCAATCGTTCGGCTAAAGGTATTCGCGCCAAAATGGCCGCCTATATGGAACTCTCCAGTTATATAGATCACTCTATCGAGACGGGGAATTCGGTGTGGATCGCGCAGCGGGAAGGCCGGGCTAAAGATGGCAACGATTTTACCGATCCGGCGATTATGAAAATGCTCTATATGAGCAAGAAGAAAAAGAAACTGGAGTTCACCGAGGCCGTCAAGCAGCTCAACATTGTGCCGGTGGCAATCTCCTACGAGTACGACCCATGCGACGCCATGAAGGCCAAAGAACTGCATGAGCGGGAGAGTACCGGGGAGTACCAGAAGTCCCAATATGAGGACATCGATAGTATTGTCAAAGGGATCACCGGCTATAAGGGAGATGTTCATGTCGCCTTCGGTGAGCCGCTAATGGTCGACTTTGAATCTCCTGAGCAGTTGGCGGAGGCTATAGACAAGTCGATCATCGGTAATTATCACCTGCACCCCTCCAACGTGCTAGCGGCTGATGCTGAAGCAGAGGTGGATAGGGATAAGCGAACACTGTACCAACAGCGATTGGAAAAGATTCCAGGCGAATGTCGCGAGCGCTTTGCGTCCATGTACGCCAATCCTGTACTGAATAAATCCAAATTGGCACAAGGTTGAACTATTAGGGGAAAGCATGAGCGAAAAAGAGAGTGGAGTTTTAACCCATCTTGATGCTGAAGGGCATGCCCATATGGTGGATGTGTCGGCCAAGGCTGTTACAACCCGAGAGGCCCGTGCCGAGTCCTATATTCAGATGTTGCCGGAAACTTTGGCAATGATTGTCGAGGGGCGGCATAAAAAAGGTGATGTGTTTGCCGTTGCTCGTATCGCTGGGATTCAAGCTGCCAAACGTTGTTCCGATATTATTCCTTTGTGTCATCCATTGATGCTCAGTTCTGTCAAAGTAGAGCTGACTCCGGATCTGGAAAAAAGTCAGGTTCGGATAGAGACCTGCTGTCGCTTAAGTGGGCAGACGGGGGTTGAAATGGAGGCGCTGACTGCTGCATCTGCTGCTGCATTGACGCTCTACGACATGTGTAAAGCGGTGGATAAAGGGATGGTGATTCATACGGTTCGTTTGTTGGAAAAGAAAGGCGGCAAAAGCGGTCACTGGAAGGTTTAACCAAGCGAGAGGTTGGCAATGATCAAGTTGGTATATTTTGCAAGCATCCGAGAGCAGCTCGATTGTGCGGAAGAGCAATTGATGTTTGCTGGCGGTCAGGTTCGCGATGTAATTAGTTTGCTGACTGCGCGAGGCGCGCCCTGGGATCAAGTGTTGGAAGATGGTTCAATGTTGGTGGCAATCAATCAGGAGATGAGTCAGTTGGATGCTCCTGTCAAAGACGGCGATGAGGTGGCGTTTTTTCCACCTGTCACCGGCGGCTAAACACAACTCGAAACAGGATCAGTTAGCATTGTGATAAAACTCCGATCTGCACTGTTCTCCGCCATCAGTTTGTTGGCAACAGTAATCTACTCTTTGATCTGTCTGGTTTTTTTCTCTTTTCTTCCATTTAAACAGCGTTTCGCTGCAGTGGTGACTTTGAATCGCATTGTACTCTGGTTAGCTCGGGTTATTTGTGGTGTTAAATGCGAAGTGGAGGGGCTAGAGAATCTGCCCACCTCGGGAAGTTATGTGGTATTAGCTAACCATCAGAGTGAGTGGGAAACCTTCTATTTGCAGCTGATGATTAGCCCGCTCTGTACGGTGTTGAAAAAAGAGCTGCTGAAAATTCCATTTTTCGGTTGGGGGCTGGCTTTGCTGAATCCTATCGCCATTGATCGAGCTGAGCGATCGGGTGCGATGAAGCAGATTCTCAAGCAGGGTAAGGCACGCTTGAAAGAGGGTACGCCGGTTTTGATCTTTCCACAGGGTACTCGAGTAAAGGTGGGAGAGATTGGGCGTTTTAACAAAGGTGGGGCGATGCTGGCGTGCTCGGCCAAAGTCCCGGTGGTACCCATTGTTCATAACGGGGGTAGCCACTGGCCTTCCAAAACCTATCTGAAAAATCCGGGGACTATTCAGGTGAAAGTGGGTCGTCCCATCGAAACCGAGGGTAAAACCGTTGATGAAGTGCATCAGCTCAGTAAAGGCTGGCTGGAGCAGGGGATGCGAGGTTTAGGTCAGATCCCGGAAACGGCTTCAGAGGAGAATAAAAAAGCCGCTCAATGAGCGGCTTTTTTGATGGTCGGCGACTGGATTAGTCGTTGTAGCTTTGGAAGATCAACGAAGCGTTGGTTCCGCCGAAGCCGAAGCTGTTAGACATAACCCGATCCAGCTTGACTCCTTCCTGCAATTCGCGACCGATTGGCATGCCATCGGCTTCCGGGTCCAGATCTTCGATGTTGGCGGAAGCAGCGATAAAGTTGTTCTGTTGCATCAGCAATGTATAGATCGCTTCCTGTACACCTGCAGCGCCCAGTGAGTGGCCGGACAGAGACTTGGTAGAAGTCACCGTTGGCATATTGCTGCCAAAGACTTCCTTAACTGCCTTGAGCTCCTGAATGTCGCCGGCTGGGGTGCTGGTGCCGTGGGCGTTGACGTAATCAATCGGGCCGTCAACAGTGCTCATGGCTTGCTGCATGCAGCGTACCGCGCCTTCACCGGAAGGGGCCACCATGTCGTGACCGTCGGAGGTGGCACCGTAGCCAACGACTTCTGCGTAGATTTTGGCGCCCCGGGCTTTAGCGTGTTCCAGTTCTTCGATCACCAGCATACCGCCACCGCCAGCGATGACGAAACCGTCGCGGTTGGCATCGTAAGCGCGGCTAGCTTTCTCTGGTGTGTCATTGTATTTGGAGGATAGTGCGCCCATGGCGTCGAACAGTACGCTCAGGGACCAGTGCAGCTCTTCGCCGCCGCCGGCAAAGATTACATCCTGTTTGCCCAGTTGAATCAGCTCCAGTGCGTTACCGATACAGTGGGCGCTGGTGGAGCAGGCGGAGGTGATGGAATAGTTTACGCCTTTGATCTTGAATGGCGTCGCCAAGCAGGCGGATACGGTGCTGCCCATGGTGCGGGTTACGCGGTAAGGGCCAACTCGGCGCATACCTTTCGCACGGAGTACATCAGCTGCTTCAACGATATTGGCCGATGATGCACCTCCGGAGCCTGCAATCAGACCGGTGCGAACGTTAGATACTTGCTCATCAGAAAGGCCGGCATCCTTGATTGCCTGATCCATGGCGATGTATGCGTAGGCTGCGGCATCGCCCATAAAGCGACGTAGCTTTCGATCGATCAGGGAGTCGATGTCCAGATCCAGGCTACCCGCTACATGGCTGCGGAACCCCATCTCTTTGTATTCTTCTTGAAAAGAGATGCCGGAACGACCCAGCTTCAGGGACTCGAGAACGGTTTCTTGATCACAGCCCAAGCAGGATGTGATGCCGATGCCGGTGACAACTGCGCGTCGCATGGGGATAACCTCTGTTATTTTATTGAAACTCGGAGGCGGGGCGAGAGTTCGGCCCGCATCACGATATCAGCGTATTTTCTGATAATAATCGACACTTGGCCAGCTTGGATTTGATATCGGCCAAGTGACTAGACTAAAAACCTAGAACGTGTCGGTAGAAGTAAACAATCCGACGCGCAAATCCTTTGCGGTGTAGATCTCGCGACCGTCAACAGACAGTGAGCCGTCTGCGATACCCATGACCAGCTTACGCTCAATCACGCGCTTGAGTTCCAGGTGGTAAGTTACGGTTTTCGCGGTTGGCAGTACTTGGCCGAAGAATTTTACTTCGCCAGCACCCAGAGCGCGTCCGCGCCCAGGATTGCCTTTCCAGCCGAGGAAGAAGCCGACCATCTGCCACATGGCGTCTAAGCCCAGGCAGCCAGGCATGACCGGGTCGCCTGGGAAGTGGCAATCGAAGAACCATAGGTCTGGGTTGACATCCAGTTCGGCGCGGATTTCACCCTTGCCGTACTGGCCGCCATCTTCAGTAATGGAAAGGATACGATCTACCATCAGCATATTGCCGACTGGAAGTTGAGCGTTACCGGGGCCGAACATTTCGCCGTGGCCGCACTTAAGCAGCTCGTCGCGATTAAAGGAGGATGGCTTGGTCATTGAAAAACTGTGTCCGTTCTATGCATTCAAGGCCGCGATTATAACGGTTAGAGGGCCTCTGCGCCTAGGGGTATTGCTAAAATACCCCTAGGAAACGGTCTAGGTGCGTCTTGATACCGCCATTTCGGTGATCAGTTTCATCACGTCGCGAAATTCGCTGGCAGGAATTTTGTTTAGGCAGGCCAGGGCGAGGTCGGCCTGTTCGCGAGCCTTGTCGTGGGTATATTGGATCGATCCAGTCTCGCTGACCGCTTCACTGATCGGGGTTAAATCTTCCAGGCCGCCTTTGCGAATGGCTTGTCGGATCATTTGGCGCTGCTCTTCATTTCCTTGGCGCATGGCGTGGATTAGCGGCAAAGTGGGTTTGCCTTCGGCCAGATCATCACCGACATTTTTGCCCATCTCGTCGGAAGTGCTTTCGTAATCCATGACATCGTCGATCAGTTGAAAGGCTATACCCAGGTGGCGGCCAAACTGACGCAGTGCTTCTTGCTGCTCTTTGTCTGCTCCCGCAATTAAAGCGCCGGTTTCGGTAGCAGCTTCGAATAGCATGGCGGTTTTGCCGAGGATGACTTTCATGTAGTTTTCCTCGCTAACATCCGGGTTCTTGCAATTCAGTAGCTGCAGAACTTCGCCTTCAGCGATGACGTTGGTGGCGTTGGAGATAATTTGCATGATCTCCATGCTGCTCAGCTCTACCATCATCTGGAATGAGCGGGAGTAGAGGAAGTCGCCTACCAAGACGCTGGGAGCATTGCCCCACTTGGCGTTTGCGGTTGCTTTGCCGCGACGTAGATCAGAGGTATCGACAACATCATCGTGGAGCAGAGTGGCGGTGTGAATAAACTCGATGACGGCCGCCAGGCTGATATGACGATCTTCAAGGCTGTTGTTAGTCTCGCAGGCGCGGGCGCAGAGCAGTACTAGCAAAGGGCGAATGCGCTTGCCGCCGCTATCTATAATGTAGTGCCCTATTTTCTCTACCAGCGGGACGCCGGAATGCAGGTTATCAAGAATAAAGCGATTGACCGCTTTAAAGTCTTCGTTGATGACTGGATTTAGTTGATGTGGTTGCATATTCCGGGGGATAGGACAGATAATTTGCTGGCATGCTAAGGCCCTAGTCACCAAGGTGTCAAGCCGTCTAGTCAAGTGTATATAAACAGGGTTGTGCATTGCGTGACTCTGGTGTAGAATTCGCCCCCCTTATGGCCCTTCCGCCAATATTGCTCCCTACCATATGGTTTTCCATTAGAAGTAGGCACCTTTAGTAGCCAGGTCGGGTCAAGTTTATGGAGAATGTTATGTACGCTGTGATCGTAAGCGGTGGTAAGCAGCACCGTGTAAGTGAAGGTGAAGTACTCAAAGTTGAGAAGCTTCAAGCAGAGGTTGGTTCCTCTCTGGATATCGAAAAAGTTTTGCTGGTAGCAAACGATGAAGAAGTGAAGATCGGCGCGCCTGTTGTTGAAGGTGCCAAGGTTACCGCTGAAGTTGTTTCTCATGGTCGTGGAAAGAAAGTGCACATCATGAAGTTCAAGCGTCGTAAGCACCACATGAAGCAGATGGGTCACCGTCAGTGGTTCACTGAAATCAAAATTACCGGTATCAGCGGCTAAGCTGGTCTCTAGGCAAGAGTAGGTAGGAGAATACAATGGCTCATAAAAAAGCTGGTGGTAGTACTCGTAACGGTCGCGATTCCGAGTCCAAACGCCTTGGTGTTAAGCGCTTTGGTGGTCAGCAGGTAGCTGCTGGTAACATCCTGGTTCGTCAGCGTGGCACTCGTTTCCACGCTGGTGACAATGTAGGTTGTGGTAAAGACCACACTCTATTTGCTACATCCGAAGGTGTGGTTAAGTTTGAAGTTAAAGGTCCTAAGAACCGTAAGTATATCAGCGTAGTTAGCGCTTAATACGGCGGTCATTCGATCTAAAAAAGCTCCGCCTTGTGCGGGGCTTTTTTTGTTTTCGGGAATTGTGACTGGATGTTATCAGCGCTAATCTGATAGTTGAATAGCGCAGCCTGTGGTCGGGCGTTGGAGTGTTGTCATGAAGTTTGTTGATGAAGTTGTTATCAGTGTTGAAGCCGGTAAAGGCGGTAACGGCTGCCTCAGCTTTCGACGGGAAAAGTATATTGCCAAGGGTGGCCCCGATGGTGGTGACGGCGGCGACGGTGGTTCGGTCTATATCAAGGCTGATTCCGGTTGCAATACCCTGGTGGACTATCGTTTTCAGCGACGCTACCGTGCCCAAAATGGCGACTCGGGGAAGGGGCGTGACTGTACCGGCCCTAAAGGCGAGGATGTGGTGCTTCGGGTTCCGGTGGGAACTACCGTTATCGATGAAGATACCCTCGAAGTGCTGTGCGATCTGACCGAGGATGGTCAGGTTGAAAAGGTTGCCCAGGGTGGATTTCATGGCTTGGGCAATACCCGCTTTAAGTCCAGTGTGAATCGCGCGCCCCGGCAGACCACCAATGGTACGCCTGGTGAATCTCGAAATATTAAGCTAGAACTGAAAGTGCTTGCTGATGTGGGATTGCTGGGTCTGCCTAATGCGGGAAAATCCACCTTTATCCGTGCGGTATCAGCCGCCAAGCCTAAAGTGGCTAACTATCCGTTCACCACGCTAGTACCGAATCTGGGTGTGGTCAGAATCGGCCAGGATCGTAACTTTGTCATCGCGGATATTCCTGGATTGATCGAAGGGGCTGCAGAAGGGGCGGGTCTTGGTATTCGCTTTCTCAAGCACCTGGCTCGTACGCGTCTGTTGTTGCATCTCGTCGATATGGCGCCCTGGGATGGGGTGGAACCGGCAGAATCTGCCAAGGTGATCATCAATGAATTGGAAAAATTCAGCCCCGCTTTGGCTAGTCAGGAGCGTTGGTTGGTGTTGAATAAGCTCGATCTTGTTCCTGAAGATGAGCGTGAAGAGCGCTGTCAGGCGGTGATTGATGCGCTTGACTGGCAGGGCCCGGTCTTTAAAATTGCTGCTATTTCTCAGCAGGGTACCGAGCAAGCCTGTCAGGCGGTGATGAACTACATTGAAGAGCGTCAGATGCTGGAAGCAGAAGACGAGCAGTTGGCGCAAGCCGAGGCTGATCGTAAGGCGTTGCTGGAAGAGGAGGCGCGAGAGCGGTTGCGTCACTATCGTGAGCAGATGCGTAACCGTAAATCGGGTGAAGTTGAAGAAGATTGGGACGATTTTGATGACGATGATTACGATATCGAGGTCGAGTATGTGCGGGAATGATAGAAACGGGGCGAATTTTGGCTAACCGCCGTTGGGTCGTAAAAATTGGAAGTGCGCTTCTGACTAATGATGGTCAGGGCTTGGATCATGACGCTATAGCCCGTTGGGTGGATCAGATGGTTTGCCTGCGTCAGCAGGGGGTCGAGCTGGTCTTGGTTTCCTCTGGCTCAGTAGCGGAGGGGATGACTCGTCTAGGTATGAAGCATCGTCCTGATGAGTTGCATCAGTTGCAAGCGGCTGCAGCAGTCGGTCAGATGGGTTTGGTGCAAACCTATGAAGCCTGTTTTAAGCGTCATCAAATGCAAACTGCTCAGGTGTTGTTAACCCACGATGATCTTTCCAATCGAAAACGCTATCTGAATGCAAAAGGTACGCTGGGTGCGCTGTTGAAGTGGGGTGTGGTGCCGGTGATTAATGAAAACGATACCGTGGTCACCGATGAAATCTGTTTTGGCGATAATGACACCCTGGCGGCTCTGGTTGCTAACCTGGTGGTAGCAGATCGGTTGATTATTTTGACCGATCAGCAAGGGTTGTTTGATTGTGATCCTCGTAAAAACCCTAATGCTGAACTGGTTAAAGAGGCTCGAGCTGAAGATGCCCGGCTGGATGAGATGGCTGGCGGCGGCGGTGTGCTGGGTCGTGGCGGTATGGCGACCAAAGTGCGGGCGGCGCGGTTGGCGGCTCGGTCCGGCGCGGCGACAGTGATTGCCAGTGGTCGCGAGCAAGATGTACTACTGCGATTGCAGTCCGGAGAGTCATTGGGGACATTGTTAACCCCCGAGTGTTCTCCCCAGGCGGCTCGCAAGCAGTGGCTGGCAGGGCATCTGAAGGCTCGCGGCACGCTAGTGTTGGATGCCGGTGCGGTTAAAGTGCTGAAAAACTCGGGTCGCAGCTTGTTACCGGTTGGGGTTAAGCAGGTGACCGGTGATTTTTCCCGTGGAGAAATGGTGCTCTGTGTCGATGAGCAGGGGCGTGTCGTCGCTCGTGGTCTGGTAAATTATGGCGTTGCTGAGGCGGCTCAGATTATCGGTAAACCCAGTAGTCAGATTGCGGAAGTGTTGGGTTATATGGCGGGTGAAGAATTGGTGCATCGGGATAATTTGGTGCTGGCCTGATTCAGTTAATAAAAGACAGGTACAAAAAAACCGGCATCAGCCGGTTTTTTTAGATCAAAGCGCTGGATTACAGAGCTTTGATTTGTGCATTCAGGCGGCTCTTATGACGAGCAACCTTGTTCTTGTGGAAGATGCCTTTGCTTGCTGCGCTGTCCATGGCGGGCGCTGCAACAGTGAAAGCGGCTTGAGCGGCTTCTTTGTCACCGGCTTCGATAGCGCTAACAACTTTCTTCATGTAGGTGCGAGTCATAGAGCGCAGGCTTGCATTGTGCTGACGGCGTGTTTCAGCTTGGCGTGCGCGTTTTCTTGATCCAGCGGAATTTGCCACAATCTGGCTCCTTTAATAATTGTTGATGTCGTTTGACTTAAAACAAAGAGGCGAAATTATTCATAGATCTGCACTCTGTGTCAATATTTTTCGCTGTTTTTGTTGTTTCAGTGCGAAAGCTGCCGCTATTATGGGCGCGCATTTGTTATTCGTCTCGGATAATTGGGATACCTTGCTAAATGGATGACTCGCCGCAAAAGCCAGAAAAAACAGCTGATTCTCAGTCTGTGCGTCCTGCCGGGCTGTTGAGGTCTAGCTTGCTTGTGGGCTGCATGACTATGCTGTCCAGGGTGCTAGGATTGGCTCGGGATGTGGTGATTGCCCATGGGTTTGGTGCCGGTGCCAGTGCTGATGCCTTTTTTGTCGCCTTCAAGATCCCTAATTTTCTCCGTCGTTTGTTTGCCGAGGGGGCTTTTGCTCAGGCCTTTGTACCGGTGTTGTCGGAGTATCGCACTAAGGGCGATATGGCGGCGATCAAAGAGCTGGTGGATCGAGTCGCAGGCAGTCTAGGGGCGATTTTGCTAGGGGTGACCTTGATTGCCGTTGCTGGGGCTCCATTGCTTGCGATGGTGTTTGCTCCGGGATTCTATCTTCAGGATGAAGTTAAGTACGCGCTGACGGTTGAGATGCTGCGTATTACCTTCCCTTATCTGATGCTGATCTCCTTGACGGGTTTCGCGGGTTCGATTCTCAATAGTTATGACCGATTCCTGGTTCCCGCTTTTACCCCGGTGTTGCTTAACCTTTCGCTGATTGGGTCTGTGTTCTGGCTGCAGCCTTGGGTGGATACGCCGGTGATGGCGTTGGCTTGGGGTGTGTTGATAGCGGGCTGTTGCCAGTTGTTGCTGCAATTGCCGTTTTTGATGGGGTTGGGGCTGATGCCCAATCCAAAATTTGGCTTTAAGCATGATGGGGTTCGTCGCATCATTAAACTGATGCTGCCGGCGATCTTTGGTGTTTCTGTTAGTCAGATCAACTTGCTGTTGGATACCGTGCTGGCTTCGTTGCTGCAGACCGGTAGTGTTTCCTGGCTCTATTTTTCCGATCGCTTAGTGGAGCTGCCATTAGGTGTGTTCGGTATCGCCATTGCCACCGTTATTTTACCCAGTCTGTCTCGAAAACACGCCAATGATTCGGGCGATGAGTTTGCTCTTACCCTGGACTGGGCGTTACGAATGGTGCTGTTAATCGGCCTGCCGGCAGCGCTGGCTTTGTGGGTGTTGGCCGAGCCATTGATTGTGACGCTATTTCAGTACGGAGCCATGACCGCTCGGGATGTGGATATGACCGCTTTTAGTTTGCGCGCCTACAGCTTTGGCTTGTTGGCCTTTATGCTGATTAAGGTGCTGGCGCCGGGATATTTCTCCCGTCAGGACACCAAGACGCCGGTGGTTATCGGTATTAAGGCGATGGCGGCCAACATGGTGATGAATCTGATGTTTATCTATCCGCTTAAGCATGCCGGTCTGGCCTTGGCGACATCTTTAAGCGCTTTTCTCAATGCAGGTCTGCTGTTGCATGGTCTGATTAAAGAGGGTGTGTTTCGCTGGCAGGCGGGGTGGTTGCTATTCTTGTTGCGTTTGCTGGTGGCTAACGGGCTGATGGTTCTGGCTTTGTTCTATTTCTCAGCGTCTGCCGATCAATGGTTGGCTTGGGGTTTGTGGCCGCGGGTTTGGAATCTGACATTGTTGTGCGTCGGTGGCGTGGCTGTTTACTTCTTCGTGTTGATTCTGGCAGGAGTGCGTTTGTCCCATCTTCGTCACTGATTCGAAGGCGTTAAAGCAGCCCGGCTTACCGGTTTTCTCAAATTATATAGCGACTGTTCTTTGCTTTTGTTTGGGTTGGCTTTCCAATTCGGCTTTTCGGCGCCCGTCCGGGTCTGTATTTGAGCGAAAATGGCTGTGGATAAAGCTATTTTGGCTGTATTCTGATCGACATCGCTGGGGTATAATGCGCGGTTCATTTTTACGGGGCGGTGCGGTACTGCATGGAGTTAATCAGAGGCCTTCATAATCTGCGGGATCAACATCGTGGATGCGTTGCCACCATTGGAAATTTCGATGGTGTTCACCAAGGCCATCATCAGGTTCTGAAACAGGTCTGTGATAAGGCGAAGTCATTAGGTTTGCCGTCGGTTGCTATCGTCTTTGAACCTCAGCCTCGGGAGTTCTTTGAAGGTGCACAGGCACCGGCGCGCCTGACTCGTTTCCGTGATAAGTTTGTATTGCTCCGTGAGCATCAGATCGATCGAGTATTTTGTCTGCATTTCAACCAGAAATTACGGTCGCTTACCGCAGAGCAGTTTATCGATCAATTGTTGTTGAATGGGCTGGAAGTAAAGTACTTCGTAGTGGGTGACGATTTCCGATTTGGCTGTGACCGGGCAGGCGATTTTGAACTGCTGCGGGAGGCTGGCAAGCGCTATGGTTTTACCGTGGTCAATACCGCCACTTTTTTGATTGATGCGGATCGAGTCAGTAGTACTCGAGTGCGCAAAGTGCTGGCGGAACACGATTTTGAGCTGGCCAAAGAGTTACTGGGACGACCGTACACCCTGAGCGGCAAAGTTATTCACGGCCGTAAGCTGGGCCGTCAACTGGGCGTTCCCACCGCTAATATCTCTCTGCAGCGAAAGCGTTTGCCGTTTGAAGGGGTGTTTGTGGTTGAAGCACGTAATCCTCAGGGCGAGGTTTTTGCCGGCGTAGCCAATGTTGGAATTAGGCCCACGGTTCAAGGCGAATCACCGTTGCTGGAAGTGCACCTGTTTGATTTCGACCGCGATATTTACGGTCAGCGCCTGGATGTGGAATTTAAGGCCTTTGTCCGACCTGAACAGAAGTTTGATGGCGTGGATGAATTGCAGCGTCAGATTTTAGCGGATATCGCCACAGCCAAAGATTGGTTTGAGTAGTGGCAGCATCAGATGTGAGCCGTCTGATTATTGAATTTAAGACTGAATTAACTGAAAACGAAGTGAAATTCTGAAATGACTGACTATAAAGACACACTGAATTTACCGCAGACGGATTTCCCAATGCGCGGCAATCTGGCCCAGCGTGAACCGAAGCAGCTGGCCGAGTGGAACAAACTGGGTCTGTACCAGAAAATTCGTGAAGTCAGTCAGGGGCGAGACAAGTTTATTCTTCATGATGGTCCTCCCTACGCCAATGGCGATATTCATATTGGTCACTCGGTGAACAAGATCCTCAAGGACATCATCGTCAAATCCAAGAATATGAGCGGTTTTGACTCCCCTTATGTTCCCGGTTGGGATTGTCACGGTCTGCCGATCGAGCACAAAGTTGAAACCAAGATCGGCAAAGCGGGCACCAAGAAGACCTTTAAGGAATTTCGCCAGAAGTGCCGCGAATATGCCAAAAAGCAGGTCGATGGCCAGAAGAAAGACTTTATTCGCTTGGGCGTTCTGGGTGACTGGGATAATCCCTACCTGACCATGAATTTTAAAACCGAGGCCAATATCATCCGTGCTCTCGGCAAGATCGTTGAGAACGGCCATCTGGTTAAGGGCTACAAGCCAGTTTACTGGAGTGTAGTCGGTGCATCTGCCTTGGCAGAAGCGGAAGTTGAGTACCAAGATAAAGTCTCCACTGCCATCGATGTGCGTTTCAAGGCGGTTGATGAAGCGGGCTTCCTCAATGCCTTTGAATTAGACGGTGACAGCGAAGGTCCGGTTAGCGCGGTTATCTGGACCACAACCCCTTGGACCCTACCTTCTAACCAAGCGGTCTCATTGAATGCCGAACTGGATTATGTGCTGGTGGAGCTTGATCTGGGCTTAGGGAAAGAGCGTATCCTTTTGGTAGAAGCGCTGCTGGAAGATGCCATGGGTCGTTACGGTGTTGAAGATTACCGAGTAGTGGGTCGTTGTAACGGTCAGGCGTTGGAGCACCAGCAGCTGCAGCATCCTTTTTACGATAAGCAGGTGCCGGTGATTCTGGGTGATCACGTAACCACTGAAACCGGTACCGGCGCGGTTCATACCGCCCCCGATCACGGTGTAGAAGATTTCGTGGTGGGGAAAAAGTACGCTATCGAAACCCTCAACCTGGTAGACGGCCACGGTATCTTTGTAGAAGCGGCTGGCCAGTTTGCAGGGCAACACGTCTACAAAGTAGATGATGAAGTTGTAGCGCTACTGCGTGACAAAGAGTGCCTAATCAAGTCTCACAAGTTTGAACATAGTTACCCTCACTGCTGGCGTACCAAAACGCCTCTGATCTACCGTGCGACACCGCAGTGGTTTATCAGCATGAGCGAGAAGGGTCTGAAGAATGACGCTCTGGAAGCCATCAAGGGTGTAGAGTGGTTCCCTAGCTGGGGTCAGAACCGCATCGAAGCGATGGTTGATCAGAGCCCTGATTGGTGTGTTTCTCGCCAGCGTACCTGGGGGGTGCCGATCACCCTGTTTATCCATAAGGAAACTCAAGACCTTCACCCCAATACCTCCGCCTTGATCGAGCAGGTCGCGGCGCGAGTTGAAGAGAGCGGCATCGATGCCTGGTTTGATCTCGATGGTAGCGAGTTGCTGGGGGATGATGCTGATCAGTATATCAAGGTCAACGATACGCTGGATGTTTGGTTCGATTCCGGAGTGACTCACTACTCAGTCCTGGACCAGAACGACAGCCTGAACTTCCCTGCGGACCTTTATCTGGAAGGTTCCGACCAGCACCGCGGCTGGTTCCAGTCTTCTCTGAAGACCGGTATCGCCATCAAGGGCGTAGCACCCTACAAGCAGGTGCTGACACACGGCTTCACCGTCGATCAGGACGGCCGCAAGATGTCCAAGTCTCTCGGCAATGTGGTTGCGCCACAGCAGGTGATGGGTAAATACGGTGCTGATATTCTGCGTCTGTGGGTAGCGGCTACCGATTTCAGTGGCGAGATGGCGGTTTCTGACGAGATCCTCAAGCGTACAGCGGATTCCTACCGTCGTATCCGTAATACCTCGCGCTTCCTGCTCTCCAATTTGAGTGGTTTTGATCCTGCGCAGCACTCTGTTTCTAAAGAGCAGATGCTGGTTCTGGATCGCTGGGCCGTGGATCGTGCAGCCCAGCTGCAAGAAGAGATTCTGGAAGCCTACAACAGTTATCAGTTCCTCAACGTCTATCAGAAAGTTCATCACTTCTGTGCCCTGGATCTGGGTGGCTTCTATCTGGATATCATCAAAGATCGCCAGTACACCACTCAGGCGGACAGCTTGCCCCGTCGTTCCTGCCAGACGGCACTGTATCTGATTATGGAAGCGATGGTGCGTTGGGTTGCACCGATCCTCAGCTTTACTGCTGATGAAATCTGGAAACAGCTTCCTGGCGAGCATTCCCAGTCAGTGCATCTTGAAACCTGGTTCGATGGGTTGTTCGAGCTGGATGTTGAAGAAGCGATGGGGCGTGAGTTCTGGCAACAGATTCTGGAAGTGAAGACCGCTGTTAACAAAGAGCTCGAAAATCAACGTAATGCCGGCGTGGTTAAATCAGGCCTGTCGACCGACATTGTGCTTTACGCCGATGATGAGCTCACATCGCTACTGAATTCTCTGGATCAAGAATTGCGTTTTGTTCTGATCACGTCGTCTGCGAAGGTTGCTCCTTTGGCTGATGCGCCTGAAGGCGCGGTTGAGACAGAACTTTCCGGTCTGAAACTAGCCGTTGCTTTGAGTGATAATGAGAAGTGCGTTCGCTGCTGGCATCACCGTGAAGATGTTGGCGCTCATGCCGATCATCCAGAGCTCTGTGGCCGTTGTGTCGAAAACGTAGAAGGAGAGGGTGAGCAGCGGGCATATGCCTAATCGCTGAGCCGATTTTTTATTGTGAGTAGTGCACAAACGCCGCAGCCCAATGCGCTGGTCTGGATATGGTTGAGCGTATTGGTTGTCATGCTGGATCAAGGCAGTAAATATCTGGCGTCGTCATTGCTGAATTATGGCGAGCCGGTGGTGCTGTTGCCGTTTTTTGATCTTACCTTGCTACACAATACTGGCGCCGCTTTCAGCTTTTTGGCGGGCCAGGGCGGTTGGCAGCGTTGGTTCTTTATCGTGGTGGCGATAGCAATGTCGATTTATCTGCTGCTATGGCTGCGTAATACGCCTCGCGGTATGTGGGTTCAGGCGTCCGCGCTGGCGCTGATTCTGGGTGGCGCCATTGGTAATGTCTGGGATCGAGCTGTTTTGGGTTATGTGGTCGATTTCATTTCCGTACATTGGCAAGGCAGTTATTTCCCTGCTTTCAATATTGCCGATTCTGCCATCTCGGTCGGTGCTGTTCTGTTGATTTGGGATATGTTTTTAGTCAGTCGTCGCGGTGATAGCACCGCGCAGCAATAGGAGTCGTCTATGTCAGAACAACAAATCGGTCCCGGCACCCAGGTTACTTTACATTTTGCCATCAAGCTTGAAGACGGTCAGTTGGTGGATTCTAACTTCGAGACTGCCCCTGCTACCTTTACAGTGGGTGACGGAAAACTGCTGCCCGGCTTTGAGCAGGCGCTTTTCGGCATGGCAGAAGGCGAAAAAGGGATATTGCGAATCATGCCTGAGCAGGGTTTTGGCATGCCCAATCCCAGCAACGTCCAAACCATTCCTCGAAATCGTTTTTCTGAGATGGATTTGCAACCCGGGCTGGTGGTTTCCTTTGCTGATGCTGCTAACGGCGAGCTTCCGGGTGTGGTTCAAGCCATTGAATCTGATCAGGTTAAGGTCGATTTTAACCACCCTCTAGCGGGGCGCACTATCTACTTCGACGTAGAAATTCTCAAAGTTCAACCTGCCTGATCGGGCAGGTTAATTCCTTTCTGTATAAATAATAATCAACTTTCGTTGATGTAGCGCAATTAGTGGGCTACCCATCGGCTAAACAGTTGTTCTATTCTTAAGCCTAGGCATGGACTATCGAATGGTTGGCATAAAGCCTGGGCCTGCTAAAGTGTTGTGGGTGTGTGTCCGATAACCTATAGCAGAACTGTTTTTATAAGCAGCGATGTTGCTTTAGCTCAATATAATCTTAAAAAAGGATTTCCTCGGCCTATGTCCCGCCATTCAGCTACTAAGCTACCTGTAACTATGCAGAACGGTTTTACGCTTGTTGAATTGATCATTGTATTGGCCATCGCAGGCATACTTTTGTTGATTGCGACACCGAATTACGATTCCGTCATTATCGGCAGCAAGGTTGATAAGGCGCGCTATTCTTTGGCGTCCAGCCTAGCGTTTGCCCGCACCGAAGCGGTGAAACGGGGAGAAGAAATTTCCCTCTGTCTGGGGAGTTCAGGCGCTTGTGGAACCAATCAGTCGGTAGGTGATGTGGATTGGAGTACGGCGGGCTGGCATGTTCGAACCAGTGCGGAGATCTTGCGTACTGTAGATAGTGATAATGATGGAGTTGCTATCACCTATGATTGTGGCAACTTTATCTCTTTTAATAGCGAAGGCGAAAAATCCACTACAGGTACGAATGTATGTGAGTTTGAATTTGCAGATAGTGGTGGCAATAGTACCTTTGATAAAAGTTTATTTATCAACGCCATGGGTCGGGTTCGAATGAACTAGAACCCTCCAAAAAAGTATCCAGGGGAGGATAGCTGTTGGTTAGAACTGATCAAGTTCGCGCTGCAGGAAAGGAACGCGGATTTACATTAATTGAAGTGCTTGTGGCGGTAGCGGTGCTGTCCATTGGCATTTTTGGCTTGATTGCGCTTGAAGGGGCTGCCCTGAAAAACAATCAAGATGCCTACGTAAGAAGCCAGGTCACGGTTCTGATTTACGATATTACCGATAAGATGCGTTCGAATATGGCAGCGGACTATACTGCTGCTGCATCTACCAGTACCACCTCTTGTGTTAGTTATTCGGGTTCAACCAGTGGCTGTACTTCCGCGCAGATAGCGCAGCGGGATCTCTTTGATTGGCATACTAATATAGGCACCATCGTTCCAAACGGCGCAGGCACGATTACCGCTTCTGGTAGCGTGATGTCTGTAACCATCAGCTGGGATGACGATCGCGATGCATCTACCGCCGTCGAATCTATTTCTATGAGTTTCGAGCTATGAGTAGTAGAAACCTTTATCCCAAAGCCAAGCAAGCCGGTTTCACGATGGTGGAATTGATGGTTGCTCTGGTATTGGGATTGCTGCTGACGGCAGCTGTGCTACAAACCTTTATTAGCTTAAAGAAAACCTATGAATTCCAATCGGAGTTTTCCCGCATCCAGGAAAATGGCCGTTTTGCTATTGAATTTCTTTCCAGAGATATACGTAATGCGGATTTCTGGGGGTGCAATGGCACAGGGCTGGGATCGATACAGAATCATTTAAACAGTACCAGCTCAGCCGCCTTTAGCTTTGCCCAAGGTGTTGATGGCACTAACGGAGCGGCTGGTGGCACTACCGCACTGGATCAGCCAGATACGTTGATTTTGAGAGGAGCCGGGGATTTCGGGGCCAACGTGGTTGATGTTCCTGCAACTCCTTCTGCAGACCTTAAAGTAAGTGACGGAAGCGGTTTGGAAGAGGAGCAAATTGTTCTTGTGAGCGATTGTTCCCACGGAGAGATCTTTCAAATCACCAATGACCCGGGAGTTGGCGGTACCGTTAATTTTGATAACGTGGTGCATAACACCGGTGGTACCGCTAGCCCTGGCAATGCAACCAAAATATTCCAAAAAATATACGGTACCGATGCTCAGGTCTTTAGTGCAAAACATATTTCTTACACGGTAGCGACCGGCGCAAGTGGTGAAAATACGCTAGTTCGCAATGGTAATGAGATTGTTGAAGGAATCGAAAACTTTCAGGTTCTTTTCGGTGAGGATACTGATGGAGATGATTCGCCCAACTACTACGTGCCTGCCAATCAAGTCTCTGATATGGATGACGTAGTCAGTATTCAAGTCCTGTTGTTGATCCGTAGTCTGCGAGACAACTTAACCGACACCCCTCAAGGTATTGCTTATAACGGAGCGACATTGATTCCAACAGATAGACGGATTCGTAAGGTATTTAGCACCCGTGTGGCATTAAGAAACAGGTTGGATTAGAGGTGTTGCCAATGAAGATTAAATATCCACAACATCAGCGCGGTGCCACCTTAATCGTTTGCATGATTATTCTGATTGTTATCACTTTTCTCGGTGTGGGCAGTATCCAGGACACCACCATGGAAGAAAAGATGGCGGGTAACATGAAGAATAAGAATATGGCCTTCCAAGCGGGCGAAAGCGCCTTGAGGAGTGCTGAGAATATATTGAATACGACGGCGATTCTGCCTGATTTTGATGGCACAACCCTAGGGTATATTGATCAGATACCGGGTAATACAGCTACCCCGGATTCCTGGACGGAAAGTCAGTGGACTACTTCAGGTGCAATATACAGCAACACTTCTGCTAGTTTGGGAGTGGCTTCCCCGCCTCGTTACGTGATTGAAAAGCTGGAATCCATCGCCGCCAAGCCTGATAAGGAAGCGGGGCAGGTGATGGATACCAATGAGTTTTATCGAATAACGGCAAGGGCCGTGGGTGGTACATCAACATCTGTTGTTATCGTGCAGTCAATTTATAAGCGTTAAGCCAGGTATCTGGTTGGGAGTGTGCAGCATGAATAAAACGTTTAAAGCCCTACTGCGGTCGTTGATGACCTTTGGGTGTGCTGTTGCATTAGCAACCTCTTCTGCTTGGGGAGCTATTGCTGATACGCCGTTGTTTCTGACTCAGTCGGTAGATCCGAGAATCATGTTGGTCATGTCCAATGATCATCAACTTTCTATAAAAGCGTATACTGACTACTCTGACCTCGATAGTGATGGAACGCTGGATACTACCTATTCAGATAGCATTGATTACAACGGCTATTTTGACAGCGACAAGTGCTATACCTATGACAATGGCGATAATCGGTTTGAACCCGCAACTACGGTGGACACCGGGACCCATCAATGCACGACTAGTACAGCTCATTGGAGTGGGAATTTTCTTAACTGGGCCACGATGACCCGGATGGATTTGGTTCGTTATGTGTTTTATGGGGGATTGAGATCCACTGATACGGCCACAGAAACGGTATTGGAACGAGCATATTTGCCAGACGATGTTCATGCGTTTGCAAAGGTGTTTACGACGGCAAATACGACAGATATGCGTAAGTATACGCCGTATGCACAGACTGAAATCACCCTATGTAACTTTACCGATGGTGGTACGTCTCTAAGTAAAGATGTTACTACTGCTCCCTCGATAAGAGTAGCCCTGGGAACATGGGCTCGCTGGGCAGCCTCAGAGGTCACTCAATGTCAGTGGGGCTCTGGAACTCAACCGAATATCACTCTTCACCGCCTTGAGAATCCTGACCTTGTGGCCCGTGTACAAGTTTGTAAAAGCGGATTATTGGAGAGTAACTGTCGAAGCTACAGTAGTGGCACTTACAAGCCTTCTGGTTTGCTACAAGAATATGGTGAAGATTCCAATAATCGTCCAATCCGTTTCGGCTTGATGACAGGTAGTTACGCAAAGAATAAATCGGGTGGGGTATTACGCCGGAATGTGGAAAGAATCACCGGAAATGCTACGTCGAGCAAGAATGAAATTGATACCTCAACAGGTATTTTTTTGAACCAAGGTACGACCGATGAAGGAATAATTAATACGCTTAATCGCCTGCGTATAGCAAGTTACGACCATGATTCGGACGATTATCTAAGCGGTTGTGATACTCCGGGAATTCTAAGTTTTAATGATGGTGAGTGTGTTGATTGGGGGAATCCTCTCAGTGAGATGTATCTGGAAGCATTACGCTATCTGGCGGGTAAGTCTTCAGCAACGACAGCCTTTAATGCCAATGATTCGAGCCATATTAGTTCGCTACCTCAAGTAAGTTGGTTAGATCCCATGCCGGCTACCGATTATTGTGCAGATACTTCCATTCTGACTATATCGACGGGATTAAACTCTTTTGATACCGATCAGTTGTCCGGGAATGATCTGAGTATTGACGCTGACGCTCAGACTGATGCGGTGGGTACTTTGGAAGGAATAAGTGGCAGCTATCTTATCGGTGAAGGGTCTGTTACTGACGACAATGAATGTACGGCTAAAACTTTAACCAATCTCTCTCATGCAAAGGGTATTTGTCCGGAAGCTCCTTCTATCGAGGGCGGATATCAGGTTGCTGGGTTGGCATATTATGCGAGAACCAATGATCTGCGATCAGATAGAACGAATGATCAAACGCTAACAACTTATGGTGTGGCGTTGGCTGAAAGCTTGCCTAGTTTTGAAGTGACGGTAGGTAGCGGAAAGGTTACCTTGTTACCGGCATGTTCAGCACACTCAATCGGTAGTTCTGCGTTAGGTGCTAGTGGTTGGCGAAGCTGTTCGATGACAGATCTGATAGTCGAGTATCACTCAAGCACAGAAGGTAGTTTCTTGGTTAACTGGGAAGATTCCACCTGGGGTAATGACTATGATATGGATGGTATTTCCCGGATACAGTATTGTGTCGGCAGTAGCTGTCCGAACACTTCTTTTACCGGTAGCGTAAGTAGCTCGCAGATCCGGGTTCGTATTGAAGCTGCTCAGGCGAATGCAGGGCATGCGCTGAAGTTTGGTTATACCATTACGGGTACTACCACCGATGGAATATATATGGAGGTGCTGCGACCTGGTGGAAGCGATTACAATATCGGTGATACCGTGCCTGCTGCAGTTTCTAGCCCCGATACCAATACTCATACACAAGGAAGTTCTTCAGCAAGCCTGCTAAAGAATCCTCTCTGGTACACGGCAAAATACGGTGGATTTAATGAAGCTGACGCGACTACCGGTCCCAACCTTACTTCGGAGTGGGATGATGATGGCGATGGTACTCCTGATACCTTCTTTATGGCACGTAATCCGGCTGAATTAGGAGCATCACTTGGTAGTGTATTTAATGATGTGGTTTCCCGTGTTTCCACCGCGTCTGCAATCACTACCAACTCAACTCGTCTGGATACCACTACTCTAGCGTTCAGAGCGTTATTTAATAGTGGCGAATGGAGCGGACAGTTATTGGCTTTGCCAATTAACAGTGATGGGTCACTCGGAAGTGCTGTTTGGAATGCTGCCGAAGAGATTCCTGCAGCGTCCAGTCGTAAGATATTTTCCTGGGATCCAAGTAGCAGTGCAGGTTTCGATTTTAATACTACAAATCTATCGACCATCACTGCCATAGAGTCCACATTGAATACCAATGACGAGGTTAACTATCTGCGCGGCGATACCAGCAACGAGCAGCAGAATGGCGGTACATTGCGTAATCGCCCGGTAACTTCAGGAGTGGCCAATGTTTTAGGTGATATCGTCAACTCCGATCCGGCGTATGTAAGCACTGAGAATTTTGGTTACGAAGGCCTTGGTGGTTCTGAAGGAACGGCCTATGCCTCATTCCGAGCAACTAGCGCCTATGCAGGGCGTAAGCCCATGCTCTATATCTCTGCAAACGACGGCATGTTGCATGGTTTTTATGTAGGTGAAGATACTAACGCTGACGGTGTACTTGATGCCGATAGTGATGGTACGCAACCCGGAGAAGAGGTATTCGCCTTTATACCCAGCTCGGTATACGGCAATTTGGAATCGCTAACCAAACCCACCTACAGTCATAGCTATTTTGTCGATGGTTCTCCTCATGTAGGTGATGCCTATATTAATCCTTATGGGTCTGGCGACACTTGGCTGTCGGTGTTGGTCAGTACTGTGGGGGCTGGCGGCAAAGGGGTGTTTGCCATTGATGTAACCAATCCTGATCCGTCTGCTATGACCGCATCAAAAGTACTTTGGGAGATTACTTCATCGACTACCGGTTTCTCAGATCTGGGATACACCATCGGTGATGCAACCTTTGTGCGCTTGGCGAATGGAGAATGGGGGGCAATATTTTCCAACGGTTATGATAGCAGTAGTGGTAAGGCGGTCCTTTATATTGTGAATCTGGAAGATGGTAGTCTTATCAAAAGTTTTGATACTGAGACTACTGGGAACGGAATGTCGACCCCAGTGGTTGTTGATTCCGACGGTGATTTTATCGCTGATTTAATTTACGTTGGGGATCTGGAAGGAAATCTTTGGAAAATCGATATTAGTCATTCTAATAGCGGCAATTGGGATTTTTCCTTCTACTCTGGAAATGGTGCGAGCGCCGTACCTGCTCCCCTGTTTGTTGCCATTGATCAAGCGTCATCCAGTGTCGTACAACCGATAACCGCAAAGCCGCAAGTAGGTGATCATTCTGATGGAGGACTGATGATTTACTTCGGCACAGGCCAGTATTACCAAACCGGTGATAATACAGTGCCGGCGGTGCCACAAATTCAAACCTTCTATGCCGTTAGAGATTATAGCGATGAGCAGGTCAATAGTGATCGGAGTCAATTGGTTGCGCAGACAATTGAAGCGGAAGGTACCTTGTTTAATTTTAATATTAGGGTCACCAGTGATAATGAGGACTCCAGTAAAACTAAGGGTTGGTATTTAAATCTGCAATCTCCCAGCACCAATGGTCAGGGGGAGCGAGTAGTGAACCAACCAATTTTGCGAGGGGACCGCGTAATATTTACGACTTTGATACCCGACAATGATGTCTGTAGTGACGGTGGTTCGAGTTGGCTGATGGAGCTCGAGGCTGAAACCGGCAAGCGACTGACAGAAGTGCCCTTCGATCTCAATGAAGACGGTGTCTTTAACGATACAGATAAGGCAACATTGATTGATACCGATGGAGATGGGATTGGGGATCTAACTACCAACGTTTCCGGTATCCAAAAAGCAGGCATGGGTATTATTGATAATCCGGCTATTTTGGAAGCAGGCTCTAAGGATATCAAGATCATCAGTGGTTCCAGTGGTAATACTCAGGCGATTGGAGAATCCAACTCCGATGCTGGTGGTCGCCAGGGTTGGCAGCAATTACGTTAAACGAACCTGTTAAAAGGGCAGATGCTTGAAAACTAGAATAATGATAAATGGAGAGCAAGGTGTGACCTTGCTCGAATTAATGATAGTTGTAGCAATCGTCGGAATTATCGGATTGGTTGCTTTCCCTTCTTATCAGGAGTTCGTCAGAGAGTCCCGGCGTGCGGATGGCCAAGGAGCCTTAATGTCCTTTGCGGGTGCGATGGAGCGGCACTTTACCATTAACGATAGTTATTGCGGTGCAGGAACTACCGCTGAGGCGGCATGTGGCGCGGGTGCTACACATAAAGGGTCCCCCACAATCTTTGATACGCAGGCGCCTGTTGACGGAGATGATAAATATTACGATCTAACCATATCTGCTGTAACGCCTACCTCGTTTACGCTGCAGGCAACCGCGATCAACAATCAGGTTGGGGATCGCTGTGGAAATATGACCATCACCCATACCGGGGCTCGGAACGCCGGAGATACAGATTGTTGGCGATAATTTTTCACTTAAGAGATTGATGTTCTACACTATAAACCGGCTTAAGGATAAGCCGGTTTTTTTTGCGATTCAAATAACAGGGTTGCTAGCTATCGAGAGCGAGAGGGTTCTCCAGCAAACTACATCAGGGATTGATGGGAGTAACAACTATGTGCATGGAAGCACAGCATACTTTTCGGGCCCGAATTCTTCGAGATGGGTTCTATCAGCAGGGTCTGTCATTGACAGAGCTGCTTGTCACACTTGGTATTACCGCTTTTCTTTCAACCATCGGGGTTGATAGTTACCAAACATTTATCGGCAACGCTCAGGCTGACCGGGAGATTAATAGCTTACGAACAGCTTTGGCGCTGGCTCGCAGTGAAGCCGTTACCCGTGATCTAACCGTCATTCTATGCCGTAAGCAGCCGGGGCAAATTGAGTGCGCGGGTAAATCAGCCAAAGGGCAGGTTTCGTGGGCGAATGGCTGGTTGATCTTTGTTGATGTCGATGGTGATCGGTTGTATACGGAGAATACCAGTGACCTGCTGCTTCGGGTCTATTCAGGATTGGACGATGGTACATTATTAAAATGGAATCGCGGAGATTATATCGGTTACCAAGGCTCAGGCAGTTTAGCTTCGTTGAATGGTAGCTTCTGTTTGTGGTGGAACAGTAGTGAGGCCTTCAGTCGTGAATTGAAGATTCCCTATACCGGTCGGGTGCGGGCAACCTCCGGTGAGTGTAGTTATGGTCTTGGACCATAGTGAATAGGCTAATCTGGCTGTTGCCTGTGGTGGATTGACTGATTAAGGTGTTTGTTCAGATTCAGTTGCAGAGAATAGAGTGAGCTATGACTAGAACAGACTTCGTCGTCGTTGGAGGAGGGGTTATCGGAATGATGACCGCCCGTGAATTGGCCTCCGGCGGAGCCTCTGTCACCCTTATTGATAAGAGCGGCTTCGCTTCGGAAGCGTCCTGGGCAGGGGGAGGGATTGTATCTCCGCTCTATCCCTGGCGTTACAGCGATGCCATAACCGCGTTAGCCAGTTGGTCCCAAGGTCGGTACGTTGGGCTTTGCCAGCAGCTCTATGATGAGACTGGTACAGATCCGGAGCTGAGGCAGAAAGGACTGCTGATGCTAGCAGTCGATGATCAGCCAAAGGCGCTGGATTGGGCGAACCGTTTGGGTCGTCCTCTGTCAAAGGTGAATGGTGATTTTGTCTACCAACTCGAATCTAATCTACGGGATGGTATCGAGCAGGCGCTATGGATGCCGGAAGTTGCCAGCGTTCGAAATCCTCGTTTGGGCCAAGCGTTGCGGCAAAGTTTGGAGCTTAACCCACGTATTCAGATGCGAGACCAATGTGCTCTTGAGGGCTTTGCTGTTAAGGATGGCAAGGTGCAGGCAATAGAGACCAGTCAGGGCCGAATCGAGTGTGAAACACTGGTGCTCTGCGGTGGTGCCTGGAGTGGTGAGCTTGGAAAGCTATTTGATTTTCGCTTGCCCATTCAGCCAGTTAAAGGTCAGATGCTGTTGTTTAAGGCGGAGCCTGGGTTGCTGGACCGAGTGGTTCTCGATGGGGGGCGGTATCTGATTCCCCGTGAGGGCGGTTTGATTCTGGTTGGCAGTACGCTTGAATTCAAAGGTTTTGATAAACAAACCACCGAGGAGGCTTATCAAAGTCTTTATCAATCGGCGTTAAAAATTCTTCCGGCGCTGGCAGAATTTAGTGTTGAAGCGCATTGGTCTGGGCTGCGTCCTGGGTCTCCCAGCGGTATTCCCTTTATCGGAGATCTGCCGGGATACGACAATCTCTTTATCAATGCAGGGCATTTTCGAAATGGGTTGGTGCTGGCCCCGGCTTCTTGCCGTTTGGCTGCTGATCTTTTGTTGGATCGTAAACCGGATATCGATCCCGCGCCCTATGGCTTTGATGCCGAACGGGAAGATCAGCTCTACTAAAGCACGCTTTGTGGAGCTGATCCCTGGCAGGTTAGGGGCTAGTCGTAAATTGTTGGGGCTAGTCATAAACCGTTGGGATCGGCTGGCGCTTGTGTTGGGTCTTGATAAAGATGTTGATCAGTTTGTTTTCAGCGTCGCTGGAAACGGCCTTGCCTTCAAGAAAATCGTCAATCTCATCGTAGCTTAGCCCCAAGGCTGCTTCATCGGCCTTGGAAGGTTCCAGGCATTCAAGATCAGCGGTCGGGGTTTTTTCTACGAGCACCTCGGGAGCGCCCAAGTGAGCGGCTAGCTGCCGTACTTGGCGCTTGCTGAGTCCAAATAATGGTACCAGATCACAGGCTCCATCACCGTGCTTGGTATAAAAACCGGTAATATTCTCTGCGGAATGGTCGGTGCCAAGTACCAAGCCACCGAGTAATCCGGCCACTTCGTATTGAGCCACCATTCGAGCACGTGCTTTAACATTGCCCTTTACAAAGTCGATGGCAGTATCGCTGGCCTGAAGCAAGCCATGCTCTTTCATGGCTCCCAATGTCTCTTCGTGAACGCCGTCAGCTCCCAGTTTGATATTGATCGGCATGCTTACCGAGGGTTGGATAAATTCCAGCGCCATCTGGGCCTCATGCTCGTCAGCTTGGACACCATAGGGTAGCCGGAGAGCAACAAAGCGATAGTCCTGAGAGTTTGATTCAGCGTTAAGTTGTTCTACCGCTAGCTGGGCGAGGCGGCCGCAGGTTGAAGAGTCGATACCACCGCTGATGCCCAATACCAGAGTTTTCAATCCCGCTTGGGTCAGCTGGCTTTTGATAAAATTGGTGCGGCGTTCAATCTCATAGGCCACATCAATCTCCGGTAATACTTTCATTTCACGGATGATGGTTGCGCGGTCCATGGGGAGTCCTCTTTATAAGAGAGGAGAGCCGCTTCAGACTCTCCTAAGGGTGGCGTTTGTTCAGGTTGGTAGTGACATTGAGCTCAGCCGTCGTTGGCTGGCTCGATCTATTTGCCCTAGCAGAAGCTGGAAACAATTAGTCGAAAACGCCGAAGGTTATCCGGCTAAACCAGGATCGGTCTTCTTCACTTTCATTTTTAGCTTTAGCTTTAGCTTTAGCTTCAGGTTCGGGCTTCTTCTTTTCTACTTTTTTAGGTTTAGGAGCTTTCTTAGTGCTCTCCTCTCCGTCTTCGCCAAAGAGGCCAAAAGTAGCGGTGTTTAGCAGCGATCTTTCAGCGTTCTTGTCGACATCAATCTCTTTGCCGTAGTCGGGAAAGTTGCTGCTCAGAATCTGTTGTGCGTGACTGGCTTGGTCGTGTAATCCTAGTTCGGTGTAGGCCAGAACCATGACTGCCAATGCGTCAGGGACTGACGGAGTCTGCTGATAGTTTTCCACTACATAACGACCGCGGTTGGCTGCCGCCACATAGGCTCCTCGCTTAATGTAGTAGCGGGCTACGTGGATCTCATAGGCTGATAGCTGGTTTTTCAAAGACAGCATTCGCTTCCGGGAATCCGGTGCGTATTGGCTGCTTGGGTAGCGGTTCAGTAGGTTGGAAAAATCAGAGAAAGCATCACGGGCTGCACCCGGATCCCGCTGTGAAGGGTCGGTGGGCAGAAAGCGGCTGGTCAGGCTTTTATCAGCTTCATAGTTGGTGAGTCCACGCAGATAATAAGCGTAATCGATATTTTCATGTTGCGGGTGCAGGCGGATAAAACGGTCGGCCGCAGCGATAGCCTGAGGGGCTTCTGAGCCCTTGAAGTAGACGTAGATTAGTTCCAACTGAGCCTGTTCTGAGAATCGGCCGAAAGGATAGCGCGATTCCAACTGTTCAAATTTGTCCGCTGCTAGGTCCCATTCAGAGGTGGCTATATAGCCCATGGCCTCGTCGTAGAGCTGTTTTTCCGGGATATCAAAAAATTCTTCATCATCAATACCGAAGAATGAACAGCCAGTATTGAGACTGATAAGAGTCATCAATAGGATGATGTTTACGATGCGCATCAAAGCAGGATCCTATAGTAAATCGACTTCAGGCCAATCTCTGCTGTCGAGTGGAGTTTCGGTTATACTGTGCACACGATTGGGATCACCAAAGCTATCGGGGATTTCAATCGGTACTTCGTGCCTTAAACGGGCACTATTTAACCACAGAGTTTTCGCCGAATCCAAAGTCTACGGTGATTCGGCTCGCTATCCGTCAAATCAGGATCTTTCATGTCTGAAGAAATCAACCTGTCGGCCCAGGTTCCTTATGATTTAGGTGGTTTTCGTCTCGATCAGGCGATGGCCAAGATGTTTCCGGAATACTCACGCTCTCGCTTACAGGGTTGGATTAAAAGTGGTGAGTTGTTGGTCGATGGCAAGCAGTTGCGTGCCCGGGATAAATTGCTGGGCGGCGAACAGGTTACGGTTGGCGTCGAATTACAGAGTGAAGAGCGCTGGCAGCCTGAAGACATCCCTCTTGATATCGTTTTCGAAGATGACCATATCCTGGTGATCAATAAACCTGCAGGGCTGGTGGTTCATCCTGCCGCTGGACATCAGCAGGGAACCTTGCTGAACGCATTACTTCATCATTTTCCTGCCATCGGAACCGTGCCCCGAGCCGGAATCGTCCATCGTCTCGATAAGGACACCACAGGTTTAATGGTTGTGGCCAAGACCATCGAGGCCCAGACCGAGTTGGTCTCGCAGCTCCAAGATCGCTCAATGGGGCGCGAATACGAAGCGGTTGTCCAGGGGGTTATGACCGGTGGCGGGGAAGTGGATGAGCCCATGGGGCGGCATCCTAAAAACCGTCAGAAGATGTCGGTATCTCCCATGGGTAAGGAGGCCATTACCCACTATCGGCTGGTCAGTAAGTTTCGTGGACACACCCATATTCGCCTGAAGCTGGAAACCGGACGAACTCACCAGATCCGTGTGCATATGAGTCATATTAACTATCCACTGGTGGGCGACCCTGTTTATGGTGGTCGATTCCGGCAACCGAAAGGGATCAGTGAAGATCTACAAGACAGCTTGCGCTCCTTTAAGCGCCAGGCTTTGCACGCCAAGAAACTGGAACTCTGGCATCCCCACAATGGTGAGTTGATGAGTTGGGAAGTGGATCTTCCGGAAGATATGGAATCTCTGCTTGAGAGTTTGGCGCAAGATGCCAAATCACTGACTGCGGATTACTAAGATGGGTGCTTCGGTAGAGCAGACCTCCTCCGTCCTAATTCCAGACTGGCCTGCCCCCAAAGGGGTGTCAGCGTTGGTAACTACTCGGATAGGTGGGAGCAGCAAAGCCCCCTATCTTAGCTTTAATCTCGGTGACCATGTGGGGGACAGCGAAGATGCTGTTGCCTCAAATCGTAAGCAGCTATTGCAGTTGATGAACGCCGGCGCTCAATGCCAGTGGCTTCAACAGGTGCATGGTACTGAGGTGGTTAAGGCGCTGCCTGGGCAAGGTGTGCTGGAAGCGGATGCTGCATATACCGATCAATCTCAGTTGGCCTGTCTGGTGATGACCGCGGATTGTTTACCGGTGCTGTTTTGTGATCGTTCAGCAACTCAAGTGGCTGCGGCTCATGCCGGATGGCGAGGGCTTGCTGATGGAGTTTTGGAAGCGACAGTGGCTAAGTTGGATTGCCCGGTAGATCAGTTGATGTGTTGGCTGGGGCCAGCCATTGGTCCAGATGCCTTTGAAGTGGGAGCTGAGGTGCGGCAGCAGTTTTGCGATCAGTATGCTGAAGCTGAGCAGGCCTTCAAAATGGCCGAGCAGCCAGGAAAATGGCTGGCTGATCTTTACCTGCTGGCAACACAACGGTTACAGCGGTTGGGTATTACCTCAATCTATGGTGGTAATTTCTGTACCTATCAAGATTCTGAACGTTTTTTCTCCTATCGTCGTGATGGTGTCACCGGTCGGATGGCCAGCCTGATATGGCTCACTGACGACGCTAGGTCATAGCTTTTATTCGATTAGGGTTATGCTCCGTCTTGAAGTTTCCACCGATTGGCCTCATAAATTAAGTATCAACGCAAAAAAGCACTGTTCTGGGTCCATGGGCTGGTCATGCATAAACCGGTTTTTCAATTCCAGGACATCACATGCGCATACTTTATGAGGTTCAATCATGAGAATTGATCGCTTAACCAGCAAATTGCAGTCTGCCCTCGCCGACGCCCAGTCACTGGCGGTCGGTCGTGACCATAGTGTTATCGAACCGGTGCATCTGGTCTATTCCCTGTTGGAGCAGAAAGGTGGCTCCATTAAGCCTTTGCTTTCCCAGGCGGGTTTTGATGTTAATCGTCTTGGTCAATCGTTACAGGGGTTTTTGAACGAGCTGCCTCGGGTGCAAAACCCAGACGGTGACCTCAATATGTCACCTAATCTCGGCCGTATTCTCAATATGGCTGACAAGTTCGCCCAGCAGTACAGTGATCAGTACATCTCAAGCGAATTGGTGTTGCTGGCGGCTATGGATGATAAAGGCCCCTTGGGTAAATTATTGGCCGATGTGGGTGGTAGCAAAGAGAGTTTGAAAGCGGCCATCGAGAAGGTACGGGGTGGGGAAGCGGTCTCTGACCAGAATGCGGAAGAGAACCGGCAGGCGCTGGACCGCTTTACCATCGATCTTACCGAGCGAGCCGCAGAAGGTAAGCTGGATCCGGTGATTGGCCGCGACGATGAGATACGTCGTACGATTCAGGTACTTCAGCGTCGGACCAAAAACAATCCTGTGTTGATTGGTGAGCCGGGGGTGGGTAAGACCGCCATTATCGAGGGCTTGGCCCAGCGCATCATCAATTCCGAAGTGCCTGAAGGGCTAAAGGACAAGAAGGTGCTTTCCCTGGATATGGGGTCGCTGATTGCCGGTGCTAAATATCGAGGTGAATTCGAGGAGCGTCTAAAATCGGTACTCAATGAGCTATCCAAGCAGGAAGGTGGAATTATCCTGTTTATCGATGAGCTGCACACTATGGTGGGTGCCGGTAAATCTGAAGGCGCTATGGATGCTGGCAACATGCTTAAGCCTGCATTGGCGCGAGGGGAGTTGCACTGTGTGGGCGCTACCACCTTGGATGAATACCGCCAGTACATTGAAAAGGATGCGGCGTTGGAGCGACGCTTCCAGAAAGTGCAGGTGGACGAGCCTAATGTCGAAGACACCATCGCGATCCTGCGTGGACTGAAGGAGCGCTACGAAATTCACCACGGGGTCGATATCAATGACTCTGCGATTATCGCTGCCGCCAAACTGTCTAACCGTTATATCTCTGACCGTCAGTTGCCCGATAAGGCGATCGATCTGATCGACGAAGCCGCCAGCCGAATTCGGATGGAGATGGACTCCAAGCCTGAATCCATGGATCGTCTCGAACGCCGATTGATTCAGTTAAAAATTGAGCGTGAGGCACTTAAAAAAGAGAAAGATGCTTCATCTAAAAAACACCTAAAAGAGCTTGAGTCCAACATCGATAAGGTCGAGCGCGAGTTTTCTGATCTTGAAGAGGTCTGGAAAACCGAAAAGGCGGCTCTTCACGGTTCCCAGAAAGTTAAGGAGCAACTGGACAAAGCCCGCCAGGATATGGAAGTGGCCCGCCGCTCCGGTGATCTGGGTCGGATGTCTGAATTGCAGTACGGCGTAGTGCCGGAGCTTGAGCGTCAGCTGGATATGGCTAGTCAGGCTGAGATGCTGGATAAGACCCTGCTACGAAATAAGGTGGGCGAGGAAGAAATTGCCGAAGTAGTTTCAGCCTGGACCGGAATTCCGGTTTCAAAAATGCTGGAAGGGGAGCGCGAAAAACTGCTGCGCATGGAAGATGCCTTACACGAATGGGTTGTGGGCCAAGAAGAGGCGGTTGTTGCCGTCGCCAATGCGGTGCGTCGTTCCCGTGCGGGCTTATCGGACCCCAATCGCCCCAACGGTTCCTTCCTGTTTTTAGGGCCAACTGGGGTGGGTAAGACCGAGCTCTGTAAGTCGCTGGCACGTTTTCTATTCGATACCGAAGAGGCGATGGTGCGGATCGATATGTCAGAATTTATGGAGAAGCATTCTGTCGCGCGTTTGATTGGTGCCCCTCCCGGTTATGTGGGCTACGAAGAGGGTGGTTATCTGACCGAAGCGGTTCGTCGTAAACCCTATTCCGTATTGCTACTGGACGAAGTTGAGAAAGCGCACCCTGATGTCTTCAATGTGTTGCTGCAAGTATTAGAAGATGGCCGCCTCACCGATGGTCAGGGTCGTACTGTCGATTTTCGTAACTCGGTAGTGGTGATGACCTCAAACTTAGGCTCAGATCTGATCCAGACCTTTAAGGGCGAAGAGGAGTACGGCGAGATGAAAAACGCGGTGATGGATGTGGTCGGAACTCATTTTCGCCCTGAATTCGTTAACAGGATCGATGAAGTGGTGGTGTTCCATCCGCTAGGTCAGGAGCAGGTGAGAGGGATTGCCAAGATCCAGTTGGCGATGCTTGATCAGCGCCTCCAGGATCGCGAGATCCATTTTGCCATCAACGACGAAGCCCTGGAAAAACTGCTTGAGGCTGGTTTCGACCCGGTGTACGGTGCGCGGCCGTTAAAACGTGCAATTCAACGTTATATTGAAAATCCACTGGCGGAAGCAATTCTCTCCGGACGGTTTAGCAGTGGCGACAGAATCGAGGCGGTGCTGAAGGATGGGGATATTGCTTTTCAATAAAGCCAAGGGATCTGCTTATTGGGGCAGATCCCATTGTCGCATCACTAACTCAATAGAGTGCGTGCTCGTCGCGAACTACTTCTTTCAGCAATTCAATAAACAGCGTGTCGGCTTCGCTGTGTTCTACGGGAATTTTGACGTTGGTGCTGGCGCTGAGGCGCTCGCCAATCAGCTGGTCGGCATTCTCATCGTCGATCAGTTCCCGGGTGATTTCCAGGGATGTGCCAATAATTTCAGGTTCCACCAGAACCTTCTTGATAAACATCCTCAACTCTTCAATGGTACGTTCGCGATTGCGGACTTCGATGTTGGCCATGGTGCTCCCTCATAAATATGTAACTTCTTTCAATATAAACCAGATGAGGATGACTGCCTATACAGGGCGCGCAATCTGTTGGACGAAATCGAATAAGATTAGAAACTGCTTGATCATGCTGCGTTGCAGTGGCAAAATTAAGCTCCTTTTTGTTTAGGCAATAGTGCTTTGGTTACCGCCGAGTACTAGAGAATCCAGCCATACCGGGCTTTATTCCACCGACACGTATTGATTAACGTACTGTTTCAATGCATGCCCTGAACCTCCCGTCACTTGACCTTTGTTGTCAGGCGGCACTCAAAAAGCCCGGTAGTTGATGGATGAATTCCTGCCTGGATGAGTGGCGCTTTCCTGAATGCGACAATTCAGTTTGACCGATTAAGCGGATCCGACATGCCTCTATGGGTTTCCCCATGCAGTGCAAATCGGGTTTGCATTAGATTCAAAGGTGATACAAGTGGAACTACTTTCCGGCGCAGATATGGTTGTCCGCTCGTTGGCTGATGAGGGTGTTGAATACATCTACGGCTATCCGGGTGGGGCATTGCTGCACATTTACGATGCGATTTTCCAACAGGACAAGGTCCAGCATATTCTGGTGCGCCACGAGCAGGCTGCTACCCATATGGCTGATGCCTATGCCCGTGCGACCGGTAAGCCTGGTGTTGTGCTGGTAACCTCCGGTCCTGGTGCTACCAACGCAGTAACCGGTATCGCTACCGCGTACATGGATTCCATTCCTATGGTTATCATCAGTGGTCAGGTCATGAGTCACCTGATCGGTGAGGATGCCTTCCAGGAATGTGACATGGTGGGTGTAACCCGCCCGGTTGTTAAGCACAACATGAGCATCAAGTCGCCGGAAGAGATTCCCATGGCGCTGAAGAAAGCGTTTTATATCGCTTCAACCGGTCGCCCTGGTCCTGTGGTTGTGGATATCCCTAAGGATATGACCACTCCCACCGATCGTTTCGAGTACAGCTATCCCGAAACCGTTAAGCTGCGTTCCTATAACCCGGTTAGCCGTGGTCATAGCGGACAGATCAAAAAGGCGGTTGAGCTGCTGTTGAATGCCAAACGCCCTGTGATCCTGGTTGGTGGTGGTGCAATCTCCGCTAATGCTAGTGACCTGGTCACCGAGTTGGCGCAGAAGCTGAATTATCCGGTGATCAATACACTGATGGGGCTGGGAGCTTATCCGGGCACTGACCGTCAGTTCCTGGGTATGCCTGGTATGCACGGTAGTGTCGAAGCCAACATGGCGATGCATCACAGTGACATGATTCTGAACCTGGGCTCACGTTTGGATGATCGCATCACTAATGCCACCGAGAAGTTTTGTCCTACTGCGAAGCTGGTTCACGTCGATATCGATCCATCGTCGATCTCAAAGACCGTTGCAGCGGATGTGCCTATTGTTGGTCCATTGGATTCGATCGTTACTGAAATGCTGAAATTGGTGAAAGCGTCCAAGATCGAACTGGATACTGAAGCTCATGATGCATGGTGGCAGCAGATTGAAGAGTGGCGAGGTCGTCACGGTGGTCGCTACCGTACTGACGATAGCGAACAAATGAAGCCACAGCAGGTGGTTGAGACCCTGTGCAAAGTGACCAAGGGCGATGCCTATGTCTGTTCTGACGTAGGTCAGCACCAGATGTTTGCCGCTCAGTACTACAAGTTCAACAAGCCTCGTCGCTGGATCAATTCCGGTGGTCTGGGCACCATGGGCTTTGGTCTGCCGGCGGCGATGGGCGTAAAGCTCAACTTCCCCGATGAAGAAGTGGTTTGTATTACCGGTGAAGGTAGTATTCAGATGAATATCCAGGAGCTGTCCACCTGTTCTCAATACGATCTTCCGGTCAAGGTTGTCTGCTTGAACAATCAGTCCCTGGGCATGGTGCGTCAGTGGCAGGATCTTAACTACGAGAGCCGTCACTCCCAGTCCTACATGAAGTCGCTACCTGACTTTGTTAAGCTGGTTGAGTCTTATGGCCATGTGGGCATGGAAGTGACCAAGCTGGAAGATCTGGAGAGCACGCTGGAAGAGGCGTTTGCCATGAAGGATCGTCTGGTCTTTATTAACGTCCATGTTGATCCGTTTGAACACGTATATCCGATGCAGGTGCCCAAGGCATCCATGCGCGATATGTGGCTTAGTAAGACAGAGAGAACTTAATCATGCGTCACATCATTTCTGTATTGATGGAAAACGAAGCGGGTGCGTTATCCCGGGTGGTCGGTCTGTTTGCTCAGCGTAATTACAATATCGAGACTTTGACGGTTGCTCCGACTGAGGACCCAACCCTGTCCCGCTTGACTCTGACTACCTTTGGTAACGATCGTGTGATCGAGCAGATTACCAAGCAGCTGAATAAGCTGATCGAGGTAGTGAAGCTGGTAGACCTGACCGAAGGTGATCATATCGAGCGTGAGCTGATGCTGATCAAAGTGAAGGCGGTGGGTAATCAGCGTGCTGAAGTGCTGCGTAACGTTGAGATCTTCCGTGCTCAGGTGGTGGATGTTTCTTCCACGGTCTATACCGTTCAGCTGGTGGGTTCCAGCAAGAAACTGGATGCCTTTATCGAAGTGATCGAGGCGGCGAACGTGCTTGAAGTGGTCCGTACCGGTGTTTCAGGTATCTCCCGCGGTGAGAAGGTGTTGAGTCTGTAAAGACCGGTCTTTTTAATCGTATCCAAAACGGCTCCCAAAGGGGGCCGTTTTTTTATGGTCTCCGTTTGGTTTTTAGTGGGAGGTTGAGAGGACTACTTCGCTTCTTTGATTTGTGACCAAAGTGCATGGATTAGCGGATTCTTTAGTTTTTTCTCCATGGCACATAGACCGACCAAGAACGATTCCAGGGCAGGCTCAACGTCGAGGATTTGAACGTTGGCGGCCAGTGGACTGTTATCTATAACGATCTTCGGTACAACGCCGACACCGAACCCCAGGCTAACCATGCTGACTATGGCTTCGTGGCCGGCCACCTGGGCATAGATCTTTGGTTTGATGCCTTTCTTACGAAACCATTGATCGACTCTTTTTCGCGCAAGTCCCTCTTCTGACAGAATCATAGGCAAGTCTTGCCAGGAATAATCTTGGCTTCCACCCTGCAGTTGCTCAGACAGCGAGGGTTCGTCGATCGGGGCAATAAAAATCAGCGGTGAAACGGCGATCTGCTTAAAGGTCATGCCGGTAGGTAGCTGGTCCGGTTTGGCTGCAATAGTGATATCTTCGTCACCGGCCAAGACCCGTGGAATAGCCAGGGCGTGGTCGCCAGTGTGAAGTTTGATTTCGATCTTGGGATGCTTGAGTCGAAATTCGCTAAGAATCTCGTAAAGAAAGCTGTAGCTGGCAGTCACCGAGCAGAAGATGCTGACTTCGCCCTGAAGTTGGCCACTCTCCTGTTGCAGCGAATGACGCAATACATCCCACTGGCTTAGGGACTCGCGGGCATATTGTTGAAAGCGAACCCCTTCCGGTGTCAAAGAAACGCTGCGGTTATCCCGTTCGAACAGGGTAACTCCGAGGGAATCTTCAAGCTGCTTGATGCTGCGGCTGAGGGTGGAAGGGCTGACATGGCAGATCTCGCTGGCGCGGCCAAAATGAAGGCTGTCGGCCAGGGCGATAAACTGTTTGAGCGGTTTGATATCCATAGCTGTTTTCCAACAGGAATGCGTTTCACATATTAAAACACTGTATTGCATATATATCATTTTACGCAATATAAAAACTAGCGTATCTTTGGCCGTCATTGAGTCTCGCAGAGATCAAATAACAAAATATTTGCCGCTTCAGGCTGATTAACTACAGGATAAGAACATGCAAGTTTATTACGATAAAGATTGTGATATCTCCATCATCCAGGGCAAAAAAGTTGCCGTTATCGGTTACGGTTCTCAGGGTCACGCTCACGCTTGTAACCTGAAGGATTCCGGTGTTGACGTAACTGTTGGCCTGCGTGCTGGCTCATCTTCTGTTGCTAAAGCAGAAGCTCACGGTCTGAAAGTTGCTCCTGTTGCTGAAGCGGTAGCTCAGGCTGACGTTGTTATGATCCTGACTCCTGACGAGTTCCAGGGCCAGTTGTACAAAGAAGAGATCGAGCCAAACATCCAGCAGGGCGCTACTCTGGCCTTCGCTCACGGTTTCTCCATCCTCTACAACCAAGTTGAGCCACGCTCTGACCTGGACGTAATCATGGTTGCTCCTAAGGCGCCTGGTCACACTGTGCGTAACGAATTCGTTAACGGCGGCGGCATTCCTGATCTGATCGCTATCCACCAAGACGTTTCCGGCAACGCCAAGAATGTTGCGATGTCTTACGCCAGCGGTGTTGGTGGTGGTCGTTCCGGTATCATTGAAACTACTTTTAAAGACGAAACTGAAACAGACCTGTTCGGTGAGCAGGCGGTTCTGTGTGGTGGATGTGTTGATCTGGTTAAGATGGGCTTCGAAACTCTGACCGAAGCGGGTTATGCTCCTGAAATGGCCTATTTCGAGTGTCTGCACGAGCTGAAGCTGATCGTTGACCTGATGTACGAAGGCGGCATCGCCAACATGAATTACTCCATCTCCAACAACGCTGAGTATGGTGAGTACGTTACTGGTCCTGAGGTTATCAACGAGCAATCTCGTGAAGCCATGCGCAACGCTCTGAAGCGTATCCAGAGTGGTGAGTACGCCAAGATGTTTATCGCCGAAGGCCAGACTAACTATCCTTCCATGACAGCTCGTCGTCGCAACAACGCTGCACACCCAATCGAGCAGACTGGTGAGAAGCTGCGTGAAATGATGCCTTGGATCGCTGCTAACAAGATCATCGATAAGTCCAAGAACTAATCGAGATTCAGGCTGAAAAGAAACGCGGCTTCGGCCGCGTTTTTTGTGTTCGGAGAGCGAGGAGTATTCGGGATAGTATTGCTGGTATCGAATTGGCCTTTCCGTATAATTTCAGGCTGACTTTCAGGTGCCCGATTAAGTGTGATGCTGGATCGGGAGAATCGGGAAACCGGTGCAAATCCGGTACGTGCCCAACGCTGTGAAGGTGATCATCCAGAGCTCATATTGAGTTACCCGCCACTGGTTTAACCGGGAAGGCGTCTGGGTGAAATGATCCTGAGTCAGAAGACCGGCCTGAAAGGTATTCAAATACGTTTGGACAGGCGTATCTAATCTTTCCATAGCAAGGGGAATAACCGTGGGAAGTGATCCAAGTAGTAAACCTGAGCAAACCGTTCAGGAAGATATTCAATTCCAGCCCGAAGAGCGTCACGGGCTTTACAAAGCTATCTTTAATCGCCGCGACGTTCGTGGCCAGTTCAAACCCGATCCAGTTTCTGATGATGTGCTGAGCCGCGTGCTCTATGCCGCCCACCATGCACCCTCTGTGGGCTTTATGCAGCCCTGGGATTTTATGGTGATTCGCGATTCTGAGGTTCGCCAAAAAGTTCGCGGCGCCTTCGATAAGGCTCACGGTGAAGCTACTAAAATGTTTCCCGATGAGAAGCAGGACACTTATCGCAATCTAAAATTGGAAGGGATTCTGGAATCTCCTCTAAACCTCTGCATCACCTGCGATCGTAATCGTACCGGGCCGGTAGTGATCGGTCGTACCCATATCAAGACCATGGATCTCTATAGCAGCGTCTGCGCGGTGCAGAATCTATGGTTGGCGGCCCGTGCCGAGGGTCTGGGCGTAGGTTGGGTCAGCATCGTTGATGAGCAGGAGCTGCAGAGTATTCTCGGACTTCCTCGTGATATTGTGCCGATTGCCTATCTGTGCATTGGTTACGTCAGCCACTTCTACGACAAGCCAGAGTTGGAATCAGCCGGTTGGTTGCCGCGTATGCCATTGCAGGAGCTGATCCATTTTGATCAGTGGCAGCAAAGGCGGGATGGCGAACAGGAATCGTTGATTCAGCAGATCGAGACAGATCAGACCTTTCCAACAAAATTCTAGCATTATCAAGCCGGTTAGCTGCTAGGTAGCCGGCTTCGCTGTCAGCCGGGCTTCAGGGCGGGTTGTTGCTGTTGGTGCCAGTTTTGATCTATCGGTTGGAACAGTGGCCCGAACTCGTTGCTACTACGAGTATTTGTGATTACTATTACTTCGTTCTTGTCGGGGTTCCTGCAATATATAACTATTGAAGGACGAGAGGTGGAGCCACCAACCCGTGAACCTGATCCGGCTAATACCGGCGTAGGAAACAAGAGTCGAGTTTACTCTCTGTCCCTTCTTCCCTCCGACAAGATTCCCGACACTGCCAGCGACTAAGTAGTGTCATCCAGTTTCTATGCCGCCGTCGGTGGGTGTCTGGCCTGCAGCCAGGGAGATGTCAAAATGAGTAGCAAGCAGCAAAACCTCAGCGAAATCGCGATGGTTGATCAAGATTCCATCAAGCCTTTTCCTGGTTCCCGTAAAGTCTATATAGAGGGCAGCCGCCTGGATATCCGCGTGCCTATGCGCGAGATCAAGCTGGCAGATACTCCTGAATCTTTCGGTAGCGAAAAGAACGAGCCGGTGCTGGTCTACGATACCTCTGGCCCCTACACCGATCCTGACGTTTCTATCGATGTTCGTAAGGGATTAGCGCCGCTGCGTCAGAACTGGATTCTAGAACGTGATGATACCGAGCAACTGGGTGATCTGACATCCAACTACGGCCGTCAGCGTGAAGCCGATGGCGAACTGGCTAGCTTGCGATTTGATCTCCAGCGTAAACCACGCCGTGCTAAGGCGGGTCAGAATGTGACTCAGCTGCACTATGCCAAGCAGGGCATTGTTACCCCAGAGATGGAATACATCGCTATCCGCGAAAACATGAAGCTGGTTGAAGCAAAAGAGAATCCGCAGCTGAATGAGCAGCATCCGGGAAATAGCTTTGGTGCCAATATCCCCGATGAGATTACCCCTGAATTTGTTCGCGCCGAAGTGGAGGCGGGTCGCGCCATTATCCCTGCCAACATCAATCACCCGGAACTGGAGCCGATGATTATTGGCCGTAACTTCCTGGTCAAGATCAACGGTAATATTGGCAACTCCGCGCTGGGTTCCTCCATCGAAGAGGAAGTGGCGAAGATGACCTGGGGCACCCGTTGGGGCTCCGATACCATCATGGATCTGTCCACCGGTAAGAACATTCACGAAACCCGTGAGTGGATTATCCGTAACTCCCAAGTGCCTATCGGTACCGTGCCTATCTACCAAGCTCTGGAAAAGGTTAATGGCGTTGCTGAAGATCTGACCTGGGAGGTGTTCCGCGACACCTTGATCGAACAAGCCGAGCAAGGTGTGGACTACTTCACCATCCATGCCGGTGTACTACTGCGGTACGTGCCTATGACCGCTAAACGGATGACCGGCATCGTCTCCCGGGGCGGATCCATCATGGCCAAGTGGTGTCTGGCCCACCATAAAGAAAATTTCCTCTACACCCACTTCGAAGAG
>JAPHRD010000127.1 GCA_026196225.1 Motiliproteus sp. | reverse complement strand
TGGCGGTGGTGTTGGTTGAACTGGAGTTTTGGTCAACAACAGCTTAACCGGAACGCACCACCGTCTCTTTCTTATTTCACCCTAACCCGCGAAGAACCATATAAAAGCCATGGCTAAATTAACAGTTTTGAACTTAATTTCTGATTTTTTTGGGTAACTACTCTCAAACTTAATGAACTTATGGCATTCTCAAACTTTCGTATAATGCTAAATGTCTTAAATTGAGATTTATTCTATGGACCAAACCCCTGATAATTTTATCAGTCGTTTTCTTCAATTGGAGTCGGCCGGCGGCATATTGCTGATGTTCGCAGCAGTTCTGGCCATGATTCTGGCTAATTCACCTTTGGATGGCTATTACGGATTACTGCTGGATACACCAGTGGAAGTGCGTATTGGTGCTCTTCAAATTGCCAAGCCCCTGTTGTTATGGATCAACGACGGTTTGATGGCAATTTTTTTCTTTTTGGTTGGCCTGGAACTTAAACGGGAGCTGATCGAGGGTGAGCTTTCGGACAAACGAAACATCGTCTTGCCCGCAGTTGGCGCGGTTGGTGGTATGTTGGTTCCGGCCCTGATCTACGCCTATTTTAATTACGATGATGCGGTAGCGTTGAAAGGCTGGGCGATTCCGGCGGCAACGGATATTGCCTTTGCACTTGGAGTTCTATCGTTACTGGGTTCTCGGGTTCCCAGTTCAATCAAAATATTCCTTACTTCGTTGGCTATTTTTGATGATATTGGTGCAATCATCATCATCGCGGCCTTTTACACGTCAAAAATTTCCATGACTGCTCTGGTAGTCTTTACCTGCTGCATTCCGGTATTGGCGATTCTTAACCGCAAAAATGTGGAATCCAAGAGTGTTTACCTGCTGATTGGAACCATCATGTGGGTGTCGATGTTGAAATCTGGCGTGCACGCTACCTTGGCGGGTGTGGTTTTGGCGATGTTTATACCAATTCGCTCAAAGAGCAATCCAGACTATTCTCCCCTGAAAAGCTTGGAGCATGATCTTCATTCAGTGGTGGCATTTTTTGTATTGCCGGTATTTGCCTTTGCCAACGCTGGCATCAGTTTTACCGGCATGCAAGCCGACCAGGTACTGCATAACGTACCGATTGGGGTTGCAGCAGGGCTATTCGTTGGTAAGCAGGTTGGCATATTCGTGCTCTGTGGATTGGCGATCAAACTGGGCATGTCCCGAATGCCGCCGGGAATGAATTGGAGCTCCCTCTACGGTACGGCGGCACTCTGCGGGATCGGTTTTACCATGAGCTTGTTTATCGGTTCTCTGGCCTTCGAGGAAACTGATGTAAACCTACTGTTCGATGAACGATTGGGGATTGTTCTAGGGTCTCTGGCATCGGGTATCGTCGGTTATTTGATATTGAAGTTTACTTTGCCGAAAACGCAGTAACAGAATCGATATAAAAGAAAAGGGCACTACGTTGTTTGGAGACGTGGTGCCCTTTCGAAGGGGGGGGTTAATAGAAGCCAAGATTCCTTTCTGCGATATACGATCGATATGCTTCTAATTAATACAAGGCATAAAGCGTACCAGCTTATATAAATCAATAAGATAGATTGCTTAATTAGCAAAGATGTAAATAAAACGGACACTCAAGAATTCTTTCTAAATCCCATACCTGTTTGGCTGGTGATTAATTTGTAGAGAGCTGGTCTAAGGTCCGGCGCAGCCAATAATATCCGACGATAGCCACCAACATATTCGCGGCCATCGCAGCGAAAAAGAGTCCCGTTAGTCCCCAAAAATATTGTCCCAGATACGCCAGTGGCAGATAGATAATCAGTACCCGAGAGCTGGAGATAAGCGTGGCCGGTAAGGGTTTGGCCAGGCCGTTAAAGGCTGCATTTATCGACATGATAAGTCCGTAGCAGCCATAACTTATCGGAACAATGGTGAGATAGCTGACTGCTACCCAACGAACTTCAGCGCTATCGTTAAATTGACTAGCGATGAAATCTCCCGCCAACCATAAAACCAGAGCCAATAGTGCTCCGCCAATCATGCTGAACCGAGTAATGCTGGTCAGGGTTTGTTGGACTCTTTGGTATTTGCCGGCTGCGAGATTCTGTCCAATAAAAGGGCCGACCATGCTTGAAAGGGCATAGAAAAAGACCAGGGCCAGGATTTCGATTCGACTGGCGATTCCAAATCCTGCTACGGCGCTAGTGCCGTGTTCAGCAACCAATTTGACTACCAGACCGGTTGCCAGGGGGATGATGACATTGGTGGCAGTGGCAGGCAGTCCTACGTGGAGAATACGTTTCCAGGAGTGCCAAAGTTGGCGCAATGGCGCCAGTGGATTGGATAGCATCCCCACCCGATAGGCGACATAGAGCGCTACCAGTAAAGTGCAGCTACGAACCGAGAGGGTGGCAATGGCAGCGCCTGCCAATTCCAGCCTGGGAACACCGAATAGTCCGAAAATAAGGATTGGATCCAAGGCAATGTTTGCCAGGGATGCGCTGATCATAATGTAGCTTTGTACTTTGCTAAGACCATTTGCCCGTAGTGCTGACATACACACCATGGGTGCGATTAAACCGGGGACACTCAGATACCAGATCTGCATATATTCCCGGATCAATGGCAAAAGGTGTTCTTCGGCCCCTAGTATACGGAATAGGGGAGCGATACTGAGCAGTCCGGCGATTGCCAAGACAACGGATAGCAACAGACAGAGGCTGGTGGCATCGGTGGTGAGACGCCGGGCGAGATCGATCTGTTTGGTGCCGATCGCTTGCGCCACTGCGGTAGAAGTGCCCGCGCCAAGACCAATGGCGATACTGGTCAACACCATCACCACCGGAAAGGTAAAGGTGATAGCAGCAAGGGGGGCTTCGCCCAGTTGGGCGATAAAAAAGGTATCCGCGGCATTAAAAGACATTAGCGCCAGAATGGCCCAAACCATCGGCAGAGTCGCGCGCAACAATTGGCTACCGACCGGCCCTTCGGTAAATTTAATCTGGCTTCTGGTAGACATGAGGTAGATGGAAACTCGAGGATAAAGGCGTTGGAGGCGGCATTCTAACCTATCTGTTCAGTGAACGGATATCTTTACCTTCCCGGTAGCCTGCGTCATTCGCGATCTATACTGACAACTAATACTGTTGTCCAAGTGGTTCGTGTAGGGAGAGTGCCGATGGTTGAACTGAATGAAACCCATGATCCCACGGCTAAAAGCTGGCTCGATTCAGCTAATCGTGCCGATACAGATTTTCCAATCCAAAATTTGCCGTACTGCAGTTTTAAACGACGGGCCTCAGAGGAGGGGTATCGTGTCGGAGTGGGTATCGGAGATCAGATTATCGATTTGAAAGCCTTGGCTTGCAGTGGGGTGTTTTCTGGATCACCCTTAAAGGGCCTGGAAGCCAGTCTTCAATCACAGCTGAATCTGCTGATGGCTCAGCCTCATGAAATTTGGTGCTCACTGCGATTGGCTTTGTTTCGAGCGCTGCGACAAGGTGCCGGCGAAGTAGAACGGGTACGAGAGTGCTTGGTTCCTCAGCAGGAAGTAGAGTATCAGCTGCCTTGTCAGATCGGTGATTACACCGATTTCTATTGTTCGATTCACCATGCTACTGCGGTGGGTTCGTTGTTTCGCCCCGACAATCCTTTGCTGCCCAACTACAAGTGGATTCCCATCGCTTACCACGGACGTTCATCGTCGATTGTGGTATCTGGGCAAAATTTTCATCGTCCGCACGGGCAGCTTTTCCCTCCAGGTTCTGAATACCCCACACTGGCTCCCTGTAAGCGCCTTGATTACGAGTTGGAGGTTGGCATTCTGATCGGCGGTGGTAATACCCTGGGGCGGTCGATTCCTCTGGATGAGGTCGATAAACACATATTTGGCTACTGCCTATTGAACGACTGGTCGGCTCGGGATATTCAGGCGTGGGAATATCAGCCTTTGGGGCCATTTCTGGCTAAGAGCTTTGCATCTACGTTGTCTCCGTGGATAGTCACCAACGAAGCGTTAGCACCCTATCGCTGTACTTGGAATCGTCCAAAAGATGACCCTCAGCCCTTGGTGTATCTGGAATCTCCCTTTAACCGTCAGGCCGGGGCTTTCGACATGGATCTACAGGTGTTGTTGGAAACAGATCAGATGCGAAAACAGGGCTGCGAACCTTCACAGCTGTCCCACACTAACTTTCGCCATTGTTACTGGACAACAGCGCAGATGGTGGCTCATCACACGGTTTCCGGATGTAACCTGCAGCCGGGTGATCTGTTGGGAAGTGGTACTCAATCGGGTCCCAGTCCTGAAGAGGCTGGGTCCTTATTGGAGCTTTCACAGGGAGGTAAGCACCAAATTGAACTCTGCAATGGCGAGCTGCGTACCTTCTTGGAAGATGGCGACACGGTGATTTTGCGAGGGTGGTGCGATAGCGGTAATGGTATTCGTATTGGCTTTGGCGACTGTCGGGGTACTGTTCTACCAGCTCGCTGCTAGTCTCGTCGCTTAGTTCGTAAACGATTTTTTTCGAAAAGTTCTGTTTAAAATACAAGCTTATACGACCTTTGTATTCTGGTTTTCCCTAATATCTAGTGCGACACTCTTTCTTTTCGTCGGCACTAAATTAGGGAATCTTTATGGCGCGCTTTGGTATTCATTGGGTAGCTGCCTCATTATTGATCTGCACTGCGGTGCATGCTTCAGAAGCGTCTAAGAGTGGACCGCTTTTCCGACATCTATTTGGCGATGCATTGACCGAGACTTATGGCGTTGTGGTTGATGGCTGGATGCAGGCAGGGGCGATTGCCAATGACAACGGCAGTGACGATGTTGCCAGGCAGGGGTTCCTGAATTCAGATGAAGGTTTAAACCTGAATCAACTTGCCTTGCGTGTACGTAAAGTGCCCGAGGGTAATGTAATCGGCCGTGTGGGACCTTTTCCCGGAGAGATGCCAGCAGAAGTGGATGTAGGTTTTAATGTCACTGTTATCTACGGTCAGGATTCCAACTTCTTTAAAACCTATGGTTTGGACGATGACTACGGGATCAACGATATTACCGATGGTCGTGAAGAGTCACTGACCTTAACCCAGGCCTTTCTCGATATTTATCTGCCGGTGCTGGGGGGATCTAAACTGATGCTGGGGTTATTCCACACGCCCCTGGAAAACGAGATCGGTTTTGCTTATCCACCGCCAGCTCCTACCGACTTTTATACCCACAGCTACTCTTTTATGGCTGGACCTGCAAAACATGCCGGTGCACTCTATTCGGTGAAACTACCCTCTGTTGCCGGGCAAAGCATGACTGCATTTGAGATTGGTTTGGTACGGGGCTGGAATAATCTTTCCGACCCCAATAACGATCTGGATGTTATCGCTAATCTGCGCTGGCGCTCGGCAGATTTCAGTACCTGGGTGGATTGGGAAAATATCTACGGCAACGGAGCCGATGATTCCTTTGCCGATTGTGCCTGTGGATCACCTATTCCAACCGTAGCTGGAGAGAAAAACGCGGATCGTTATTTGACCTATCTGACCGTTTCTAAGGTATTGGATGGAAGCAACCGTGTGGCGGTTGAGTTCAGCTACGGTCAGCAGGAAAAAGCCGGACTGGAATCGATTTTAGAGGGACAGACGTCCGATGCTGAATGGTATGGCGCTAACCTGAACTGGTACCACCGTCTTAATCCAACGCTGATGTGGAACAGTCGACTGGAATGGTTTAACGCTGAAGATGCCACCAATCTGGTGCTGACCGGTGCAGCCTTCGGTTTGGTTCCTTCACAGTGGAGTACGGGTGAATTTTATGGCTTAACAACCAAACTGAGCTGGATGCCTAACCCGTCTGTACGTTTACGAACCGAGCTGCGCTACGATCATCAGGATAGCTCTGGTCCGGGGGCTTTTGCCGATGGCTCTAACGACTCCCAATTGTTGGGAGCCGTGGATCTTACGCTTTACTATTAATTGGAAACTATCCGAGCAGTTCCCGACCATGGGGTTGTCCTATATCCAGAATCGGACCTGCAGGAATAACGCCGGTGGGATTAATGGTTAGATGGCTACCGTAGTAGTGAGCTTTGATCTGGCGTAGGTTGACGGTATTAGAGATACCGGGTTTCTGGTATAGCTCTCGGGTATAGGCCCAAAGGTTAGGGTAATCTTTCAGCTGTTTTAGATTGCATTTGAAATGACCGTGGTACACGGAATCAAAACGGATCAATGTGGTGAACAGCCGCCAGTCCGCTTCGGTCAGATGTGATCCCACCAGATAACGTTGGTTGGCTAGGCGCAGTTCAAGGTACTCCATGGCTACGAAAAGCTGCTCTACCTCCTGTTGGTAAACCTCCTGTGAGGTTGCAAAACCAGCCTTGTAAACGCCGTTGTTAAGGCGATCATAGATCAGACTGTTAAGCTCATCGATCTCCTCACTGAGTGCTTCCGGGTAGTAGTCACCGGGAGTAGCACCCAATTCGTCAAAGGCAGTGTTGAACATGCGAATAATCTCAGCAGACTCGTTGCTGACAATACGGCGCTGCTGTTTATCCCAAAGCACGGGAACAGTCACTCTGCCACTGTATTGAGGATCGCAGAGGGTGTAGATCTGATGAAGAAAATCCAGGTTATTGACGCTATCGCCATCGCTGCCTGCGGTGCGTTTAAAAGACCAACCCTGATCGCCCATATAAGGGTGGACCACTGAAACGCTGACTATTTTCTCCAGGCCTTTGATGGCTCGAAAGATCAAAGTGCGGTGGGCCCATGGGCAGGCCAGCGATACATAAAGGTGATAGCGATCGGGTTCGGCTTTAAATCCGTTTTCACCACTGGGGCCGGCAGATCCGTCAGCGGTAATCCAGTTTCTAAATTGACTCTGCTGGCGCTTGAAGGCACCGGCGTTAGATTCCGTATCGTACCAACGGTCGACCCATTGCCCGGAAACCAGCAGTCCCATAATCGTGCTCCTCTAGGGATCCTGTGATTAAGTCCCTGGCATGAGATAATCCTTACCTTCATGATTTGGGGAATGCTCGATGGATCACCAGCTCACTTTCGCCGATAGT
>JAPHRD010000018.1 GCA_026196225.1 Motiliproteus sp. | reverse complement strand
TCTCGCGGAACTGCTTAATCCTGTTACACCCGACAAGAAAAAAAGGAACCCTCAAATGAGGATTCCTTTTTGATCAATATTTGTGGGACAGCAGTGGGTATAACCTCCCTTTTTTACGTTTGGAGCGACCGAATTATTTGGTTTCGGCGGTTTTGCTCTCTTCAGCCATCTTCTTCTGCGGGTTGATATCCAGCAGCTCGATCTCGAAGATCAGAGTTGAATTAGGTTGAATAGAAGGGTTGCCGGTGGAGCCGTAAGCGAGCTCTGAGGGTACGTACAGTTCAGCTTTTGAGCCCTGATTGATCATCTGCAAACCTTCGGTCCAGCCAGGAATAACCTGATTGAGAGTGAAGGTGACAGGGCCGCCGTGGGAGTAGGAGCTGTCAAACTCGGTACCGTCTACCAGAGTGCCGCGGTAGTGAACCTGAACGGAGTCGGTGGCTTGGGGCTTAGGGCCATCGCCAGCGCTAATAATCTTGTACTGGAGACCACTTTCAGTGGTAACAACGCCCTCTTTCTTGGCGTTCTCGCTGAGAAACTCGTCGCCTAACTTCTTATTGGCTTCAGCCTGAGCGACGGCTGCTTCCTGTTGGCGCATCTGGAAACGTTGCTGGATCTCGGCGACCGCATTACGCAGGTCTTCATCGGACATTGCCCGACCTTCTTTTTTGGCAGATTCCTGCATGCCTAAGCGCATGGCATCCGCATCCAGGGCATAGCCTAGAGCCTGCATTCGGGCACCCACATCGAGTCCCATCAGATAGCTGGCTTTCTTCTCCAGCGTATCCAGCTCTGCTGCCATCGCTACCGGTGCAGAAACCAGTGAACAAGCCAGAGCGCTAACCAACAATTTTCTTTTCATTTGAGATCCTTAAATCAACCTATCAAAGCAGCCAGTCTCTTCGATGGAGACTGGACAGCACTAGCATTGAGTGTCTCATTTAACTGGAAAGTTCCCCCGATTGCCAGTATCCGAATATTTTGCCGCAAAGGCGCTCTGGGGCTATGGTAAACTCCGCCCCCATGATCCAGTTACAACAACTCAGTTTGCAACGCGGAAAGGCAATATTGCTTAAGCATGCCGATCTGCGAATTCATCCCGGACAGAAAGTGGGTGTTATCGGTGCCAATGGCAGCGGTAAGACCAGTCTGTTTAAACTTATCCTTGGTCAGCTTCATCCCGATGACGGTGATTTTAAGATCCCCAGGCAGTGGCGCATTGCCCATATGGCTCAGGAAGTTGAGCTGTTGGATCGAACGGCGCTCGATTACGTGCTCGATGGCGATGTAGAGCTGCGAACCCTGCAACGTCAGATTGCTGAAGCGGAACAGCACGACCCCGATCATCGCCTGGGTGAACTGCACGGCCAGTATGATGCGATTCAGGGCTATTCAGCTCAAGCGCGGGCCGAGCAGTTGCTTCATGGCCTGGGATTTCAAACCCTGGATTGTCAGCGTCAGGTCAAAGCCTTTTCTGGTGGTTGGCGGATTCGACTGAATTTGGCCCAGGCCTTGATGTGCCGCTCCGATCTGTTGTTGCTGGATGAGCCCACCAACCACTTGGATCTGGATGCGACACTGTGGCTGGAGCAGTGGCTGAAAGGCTACGAAGGCACGCTGATGTTGATCTCCCACGACCGTGATTTTCTCGACAGGGTGGTCAGCCACGTTGCTCATATCGAACATGAGCAGTTGCTGCTCTACCGTGGCAACTATTCTGCCTTTGAGAAGATTCGTGCAGAGCGTCTGGCTCAGCAACAGTCGGCTTTTGAAAAGCAGCAGCAGCGGGTTGCCCATATCGAAAGTTTTATCCGCCGCTTCAAGGCTAAGGCTACCAAAGCCAAGCAGGCGCAGAGTCGAATCAAAGAGCTTGAACGGATGGAGCAGATCGCTCCTGCCCATGTTGATTCCCCCTTCGATTTCTCTTTTTACGGCGAACGGAAAATCGCCAATCCTTTGCTGAATCTGGAAAAAGCAGACTTGGGCTACGGAGCAACACCGGTGCTGGAAAGGGTTAATTTAAACCTGCAGCCGGAGATGCGGATCGGATTGCTAGGGGCCAACGGTGCGGGTAAATCTACCCTGATTAAAGCATTGGTGGGTGATTTACCACTACGTCAGGGTCTGCGCATCGAGGGTGAGAACCTGCGCATCGGTTATTTCGCGCAACACCAGCTGGAAGCCCTGGATGTAAATGCCAGCCCCTTCCTGCACCTGCAGCGGATGGATAGCCTCGCCAGTGATCAGCAGATCCGTAATTTTCTCGGTGGTTTTGGTTTCCATGGCGATGATGCATTGGACACGGTGGGGCACTTCTCCGGTGGCGAAAAGGCCCGTTTGGCCCTGGCCTTGATCGCGTGGCAAAAGCCTAATCTACTATTGATGGACGAACCTACCAACCACCTGGATCTGGAGGTGCGTCACGCGCTGACCATGGCGCTTCAGGATTTTCCTGGGGCGATGATATTGGTTTCCCACGATCGTCACCTGCTGCGCAACTGCGTGGATCAGTTTTATTTGGTTAGCGATGGCGGTGTGACGGAATACAGCGGCGATCTGGATGACTACGCGACTTGGTTGTCGGAGCGGAACAAGCCGGCCAAACGCAGCGATTATCAAGACATTGATGCTGATGTCGGAGAGTCGGCCCAGCAGCGCCGCGAACGCAAACGACTGGAGGCAGAGAAGCGCCAGCAGCTGGCACCGTTGAGAAAGTCGGTAGCGAAGTTGGAGAAACAGCTGGAGAAGCTTCATCAACAGCAGCAGGATCTGGAGCAATTGTTGGCCGATCCGGAAATCTACGGAGATTCCCGCAAGCAGGAACTCAAGGAGCGTTTGCATCAGCAGGCGGAGTTGGAGAAAGAGTTGCAGCAGGTGGAAGAGCAGTGGATGGAGCAGTCGGAGCAGCTAGAGCAGCTGTCCGACTAAATCAAAGAATTCTTTGGCCGCTTAGCTGGCCTTAAGAATACGGGTCATTTCGGTCAGGTCTTCCTCTTTGTGGTGGACCTTCTCGAACACTTCTTCAACCTGCTCTGGGGTCAGATGCAGATCTTCAAAAAGTTGCGCAGGAATATTACCGGTCGGACCATCGCCGATCTCGTGATTGCGCAACACCCTCAGACAAAGATTAATCAATTGGGAATAGCCTTTGTGCTCGCCGTCGTAATCAGTGTCGTTCTGATAGCGGATGGCATGGTAAACCTCGGGTGGTAGATTCCAGGTTTCCATCAACCAAGCGCCGATCTGTTCGCGAGTGACATTGATGATCTGCTTCTCCACATGTTCATGATGGAGGTGGGGGTTGGCTTCTACGTAGCGGGATACCAGCGAAAAGTGGGGCGGGAAGATATGTGCCAGTGCCAAGTAACCGAAGTTATGCAGCAGGCCGCACAGATAGGCCAGACCCGGATGGGGACGGTGCTCGGCAGGAATCGCCTTCACCATCTTTTCCGCTAGGGTGGCGCAATAGACCGACTGTAGCCAGTAAGGAGTGCTGCCTCGGGGGGTATCCTTGGGAATACTCAGGGTCTTGCCCATGGCGATTCCCAGTGCCAGGTTTACCACCAGGTCGTATCCGAGCACCCGCACGATGGCATCGTGAATCGAGTGGATGCTGCCTGGTGCAGCGTAGTAAGGGGATGCGGACCAGCTCATAACCTGGGCTGAGAGGCTGGGGTCCATCTTGACGATAGGAACCAGCTCATCGACACCGGCGTTAGGGTTTGAACGCAACTCCATAATCTTCTGAGCGGTGGGTGGCAGGGTTGGCAGTCCAAGCGTATCTTCCAGACGCTGTTTAATCCGTAGCGCGGTAAATTTCTCAACGGCTTTGGTGATAACGGTGACGTCATCTCCCTGAGGTTGCTTGGCTTCAATCGCGTCGGGCGTCAGGCCCAGAGGGCAACGCTCAGCATCTGCGTTAAGCATCGAGCTATCGATCTCGAAGTGACGATCAGAATGGGGTTCGTAGAGTTTCAGGCCGCCGCTGGAAGGCACGTTGGTATCGATCAGCGATGGCAGGCTCATTAGCTTCGCCAGACCATTTTCGGTGCTGAGGGCTTCCTGAGTAAAAAATTTGTTGGAGTCGTTGGCGGTCAGTGGCTGTAGATGACGACCGCTCTCTTTCCAGACGCTAACCAGGTTGAGAAGCTGTTCGTGGGGTAGCATCACGAGCATCTTTCCCTGTGAATCGTGCAACATCAGAATTCGTATCGTCTTGTTATCAACCATGGTTCTACGCTCTCAATATGCTACAACAGGTGCTACTCTTATCCGGGTTAGCACCTGTGAATTCTTTCCGGTATCGCCTCTAGTGAACGCCCGGGACAGATAAACCCTGTAAAATTCGCCGCTCCCGGCCAATCCTGTCAGGAACACAGGGGTATAAATTCTCATCGGCTTTAACACTATGAACTTTAGCAGAATTAACTCCGAAATGGATCTTAAAAAAGCATTGCTGGTTGCGCTTTTCCTGCCAACTTTTGTATTCAAGTCCTGGTCAGCGTGGGCTGTGGTGGAGGGGTTGGCTCCGGAGGCAGCTACCGGTCGCAGTGCCCGAACCTTGGTTGAAGCGGATAAGTTCATGGTAGTGACGGCCCATCCGTTGGCGACGGAAGCGGGCTACCAAATTCTCCGCAGTGGCGGCAGTGCCATGGATGCGGCGGTGGCAGTGCAGGCGGTTTTGACCCTGGTGGAGCCTCAGTCGTCGGGTATTGGTGGTGGTGCTTTTATGCTCCACTGGGATCAAGGTGGTAAGTACTTACAAGCTTTCGACGGTCGAGAAACCGCGCCATTAGAGGCGGACGGCAGGTTGTTTATCGATGCCGATGGTAAGCCCATACCTTGGCCGAAAGCGCTGGTAGGGGGGCGCTCGGTGGGTACCCCCGGGGTCCTCAAAATGTTGGAGTTGGGACACCAGCAACACGGTCGTCTTCCTTGGTCAGAGCTTTTCACCCATGCTATCGCTCACAGCCGTAATGGTTTTGAGGTCACTCCGCGGTTACAGAAGTTATTGGAGAAAGAGATTAATCCGGGGCTGAAGCGTTATTCGGAATCGCGCAATTATTTCTATCCCAATGGTCAAGCGCTTCAGGCCGGAGAACGAGTGCTAAATAAGCCTCTAGCTGCTACGTTTGAGGCGATCGCCAACCAAGGAACGGAATACTTCTATCAAGGGCCGCTTGCCGACCGGATAGTGTTTAGGGTTCGTGGAGCAGAGGGTAATCCTGGCCTGCTCAGTCAACAGGACTTGAAGGATTATCGTGCTTTGGAACGCAGGGCTCTGTGCCGCCCTTGGCAGCAATACCGTGTTTGCAGTATGCCGCCACCTACTTCCGGCGGGGTCACGCTTCTGCAGATCTTGGGTCTATTGGAATCACAGCAACTGGCTAAGCAGGCTCCCTTTGATGCTGATTCCAGTCATCTGTTTACCCAAGCCAGTCGTTTGGCCTATGCCGATCGTGGCCGCTATTTGGCGGATAGTGATTTTGTCGAAGTCCCGGTGGATCGTTTGCTCGACAAGCAATACCTGGATCAGCGCGCTTCAACAATCGATCCACAGCAAGATATGGGCAAGGCTGAAGCGGGAACTCCTGTCACCCTCAGTCGCAGCGATGACCGTTCGCCTGAACTGCCATCTACCAGTCATTTTGTCATTGTCGATGGCGAGGGTAATGGTGTATCCATGACCACCAGTATCGAGATGGCTTTTGGGTCGACTCTGATGGTGGATGGCTTCCTGCTCAACAATCAGCTGACCGACTTCTCTTTTGTATCGGAACAGGATGGCGGACTGGTGGCCAATCGAGTCGAGCCCGGGAAGCGCCCACGCAGCTCCATGACACCGGTGATGGTGTTTGATCAACAGGGGCGTTTGCGTCTGTTGTTGGGATCACCCGGTGGCAGCCGCATCATCAACTACGTGGCGAAAGCGTTGTTGGGTAAATTGGTGTGGGAGATGGATATTCAGCAAGCGATCAGCCAGGCCAATATCAGTAACCGTAATGGCACTACCGAACTGGAAGCCGGGACCAACGCCGAGGCTCTATCCAAAGCCCTTCAGGCCAAAGGCCATAAGATTAAGATCCGTGACCTTAATAGTGGTCTGCACGGTATTTGGATCGCTGAGGATGGCGGTTTACAAGGGGGAGTAGATCCCCGCCGCGAGGGATTGGCGACGGGGCAGTAGACAGGGCTGATAGGTGAGCCCCATCAACCAATGACTGCTAGTCAGTGACCAGAATGCCGTCCATCTCAACCTCTGCGTCTTTAGGTAGCGAGGCTACACCGATTGCCGCACGAGCTGGGTAGGGCTGGCTGAAATAGCGCGACATCACTTCGTTAACCGTTGCGAAGTTGCCGAGATCGGTCAGGAAAATATTCAATTTAGCGATCTGTTGCAGCGAGCCACCACTGGCTTCGCAGACGGCTTTCAGGTTTTCGAAGACCTGCACGGCCTGGGCTTCAAAATCACCTTCGACCATCTCCATAGTGCTGGGAATCAGAGGGATCTGGCCGGACAGGTAGACGGTATTGCCGATCTTGACTGCCTGGGAGTAGGTTCCGATGGCCTGAGGGGCCTGACTTGTCTGGATCACCGCGCGATTGCTCATTGTTTTTCCTCTTGCTCTTGTCCTAGGTAAGGGGCAGATAGCCTGAAAGCGTAGTAAATAATTAGGCTCGGGTGATTTTAGAGACCGATTTTAAGGCTCGCAGTTTCTTCATCACCCGGGCTAGGTGGATACGGCTTCGAACGGAGATATCCAGATGGACGGTGCTCATTCGAGCTTCCTTCTCGTCGATATCGATACGATGAATGTTGGCGCCAGCTGCCGTAGCTTTGGTGGCTAGGGTGGCGACAATGCCGCGCTGGGCTGCCAATTCCACCTTGAGGCTGACTTCAAATTCGTCATCGACACTCTTATCCCAGTCCAGATAAACACATTTCTCCGGATCGTCTTGGAATTCGACGATGTTCTTACAATCGTCGCGGTGAACCACAATGCCGCGGCCTGTGCTGATGTGGCCGATAATCATATCGCCGGGAATCGGGTGACAGCAGCGTGCGTAGGTTAGCACCATGCCCTCGGAGCCACTGATGGAGAGTGGGCGACGGGAGGAGCTGGCGGCGATGGGCTCCTCTTCACGGGGTTTCAGATGCTGGGCGACCATATAGGCCATCCGGTTGCCCAGTCCGATCTCCTTGAGAAGATCGTGCAGGGATTTCAGTTCTATTTCTGCTAGATAACTATCCACTACCGCTTGGTCAAGATCATCGACGCTGGTGTCATAGTTGGCCAGGAACTGATTTAGCAGGCGAGTACCGAGGGCGACAGATTCTTCCTGCTCTTTGGTCTTGAGGAAGTGGCGAATATTGGTTCGGGCTTTACCGGTGGCCACGAAGTTGAGCCAGGCGGTGTTGGGCTGGGCACTGGGGGTGGTAATGATCTCCACTGTCTGACCACTTTCCAATACGGTACTCAGAGGAGCCAAGCGGCGATTGATGCGGCAGGATACGCAGTTGTTGCCGACGTCGGTATGCACAGCGTAGGCGAAATCTACCGGGGTCGCGCCACTAGGTAGCTCTAAGATGCGGCCTTTTGGCGTGAAAACGTAGACTTCGTCGGAGAAAAGGTCGAATTTAACGTTTTCGATAAACTCCATGGAGTTGCCGGCTCGTCGCTGCATTTCCAGCAGTCCCTGTACCCACTGGCGAGCGCGCTTGTAGCTGCCTTCGATACTGGTGTTGGCTTTCTGGCCCTGTTTGTAATCGCTATGGGAGGCGATGCCTTGAGAGGCGATCGATTCCATCTCCTCGGTGCGGATCTGAATCTCGATGGTAATATCCCGGGCGCCGAACAGATCTGTATGCAGGGATTGATAGCTGTTGGCTTTAGGGATGGCGATGTAATCTTTGAAACGTCCGGCAACAGGCTTGTATAAGTTGTGAACTGCGCCCAAAATCCGGTAACAAGTATCAATCTTGTCGGTAACAATTCTAAATGCGAAGACGTCCATGATTTCGGCAAAAGATTTCTTTTGGGTCACCATCTTGCGGTAAATGCTGTAGAGATGTTTTTCTCGACCGTTGACCTTACCGGGTAAACCCTCTTGCTCCAGACAGTCGGTAATGGTTTCACCAATCTGCTCGATCATATCGAAACGCTTACCGCGGGCTTGCTGAACCGCCCGACCGATATGGGTGTAGCGCATCGGGTAGTAGGCGCGAAACGCTAGATCCTGCAGTTCCATATGGATATCGTGCATGCCCAGGCGGCTGGCGATAGGGGCATAGATGTCCAGGGTTTCCCGGGCGATGCGGCGCTGCTTTTTCGGCGGCATAACGCCCAGGGTGCGCATATTGTGGAGGCGGTCGCCCAGCTTGACTAGAATAACCCGGATATCGTCGGCCATAGCCATGACCATCTTCTGGAAATTCTCCGCCTGGGCCTCGGCCTTGGTTTCGAAATGCAGATGGGTCAGCTTGCTGACGCCGTCGACGATGTCGGTGACGGTATCGCCAAACTGGTGGCTGAGGTTGTTGCGATCGATCTGTGTGTCTTCAATAACATCGTGAAGCATGGCGGCCATCAGGCTTTGATGGTCCATGTTCATTTCAGCAAGGATAGAGGCTACAGCTAGTGGATGGGTAACGTAGGGTTCGCCGCTTTTTCGTCGCTGGCCATCATGGGCTTGTTCGGCATAGAAATAGGCGCGTCTGACCTGATTGATCTGGCTTGGTTCCAGATAATCGGTCAGACGTTGTGACAGGTCATAGATTGTGGGCATCTAACTCTCCGCGCCTACTGCTGGCAAAGAGTGGTTCGTCCCGATGGAGGGAGGTGCTGGCAGCACCCGAACAATCTCTTAGCCTTCTACCTCTGGAGCAACCACTTCTTCCAGCAGCTCCTCTACTTCAACTGGCTTGTCAACCAGGATGCTTGCATCAACGTGGCCTTCGGCGATCTCTCGCAAAGCCACTACCGTTGGCTTGTCGTTTTCCCAATCTACCATTGCCTCCTTGCCACCGGTAGCCAGTTGGCGAGCACGTTTTGAGGAAACCATAATCAACTCAAAACGGTTCTCTACATTTTCTAGACAATCTTCAACGGTTACACGGGCCATATTAAACCTCTGGGGTAGTGCATTACTTGCTGCGATAAAAAATAGCTGGCCAGTGTACAAAACCTGCACTCTAATGGCTACACCTTTTGCCGCATTCGGGTGGATAAATCAAGTGCTTCAGGCCAATAACTCGGTGATCATCTGGTTGTGGCGCGCATCCTGCTGCTGCAGTTTTTGCCGCCCTGCAATAAAAATAGCAGCCAGTTCGTTGAGGGCTGTATCAAAATCATCGTTGATCACCAGAAAATCAAACTCATGGTAGTGAGACATTTCGCCGACGGCTTGGTGCATACGGTGGTCGATAACCTCCTGGCTATCCTGGCCGCGATTAGTCAGCCGCTGCTCAAGGGCTTGGCGAGAAGGGGGCAGAATAAAGATAGAGACCGCGTCGGGGACCAGGCGGCGGATCTGCTGAGCTCCCTGCCAGTCGATCTCCAATATCACATCACGGTCTTCGGCCAGAGTATCCTTGACCCACTGATGGGAGGTGCCGTATTTGTTGGTAAATACCTCGGCAAACTCTAAGAAGGCGGCGTCGTTGATCATGGCGTCAAACTGCTCGGTGCTGACAAAGTGGTAGTCCTTGCCATCTACTTCGCCGGGGCGTGCCGAACGTGTGGTGTGGGAAACCGACACACAGACTTTGGGATCACGATCCAACAACGCTTTTACCAGGCTGGTTTTACCGGCGCCTGAAGGGGCTGAAATGATATAGAGGGTGCCTTTGCTCATAGAGGGTCCGATGCAGTCGAGATAGATGGTGTTGAGTTGGAGTCCAGATTGAGGTTCGATTATAGCAGGGTTAATTGCAAATTCTGCCCCAGTGATAGGCGCTGATCAATCCTGCAAATGGTGATCGGCATGATCGGGAACGCCCTTGTCATGCTGATGAGCCACCTCGTTCTTGGCGACATGAATATGCAGATGACTATGGGTGTGCTGGTGGGGGTGGCTGTGCATCACAGCATCCACCAGGGTGTTGTTCTGCATCAGCACGGCACGAGTTGCGAGCCGTTCGATCAGACGACGATCGTGGGAGACTAGAATCATCGCCTGGGGTAGGGATTCCAATAATGCGATCAGCCGCTGTTCTGCATCTTCGTCGAGGCCGTTGGTAGGTTCGTCCAGCAGCAATACCTGGGGCTCCATGGCTAGCACAGTTGCTAATGCCACCAATCGTTTTTCACCACCGGATAATTTGTGGGTGATGCGGTGAGCGAACTGTTCGAGCCCTAACCGTTGCAAGGTGGATTCTGCAATTTCACGTGCCTGCTGCTCGGTTTTACCCAGATTTAAGGGGCCGAAGGCGACGTCTTCCAGCACACTGGGGCAGAACAGTTGGTCATCAGAGTCTTGAAACAATAACCCGACCTTAGCCCGAACCGGCCGAAAATCCTTTTCTTCCCTACAGGCTTGGCCAAAGGCACTGATGCTGCCCTCGGTGGCTGATTGAAGTCCAACGATCAATTGCAGCAGGGTTGATTTCCCGCTGCCATTGCCCCCCACTAAAGCTAGTCGCTCACCCTCATTAAGATGCAGATTCACCTGGCTGAACACCGGATGATTGGGATAGCCGAAGCTGAGATCGGTGAGTTCAATCAAAGGGGGGCTCATAACAGCGTGTCCAGTGTCAGGGGGATCGCAAGCAAGGTGACAGCTACTGTAAGAAATATGCTGTCGCGATTCTGCCAGCGTTGGTTGTCCAGCAGGTAGAACTGACCGTGAAAGCCACGGCACTTCATAGCTCCGAGAATTCGCTGGGAGCGCTGTAAGCTACGGACCAGCAACATGCCGATTAGCCAGCCAAAACTGCGCCAGCTGTGACGATTGCTACCGGCCACAAACGCCCGTGCACGCATGGCCTGGCGCAATCGTTGGTATTCGTCGTAGAGCACGCCGATGTAGCGGATGGTCAGCAAAAACAGGTGTACCAGTTTTTCGGGCAGCTTGAGCTTAGCGAGGCTGTGGCCCAGAACCTCAGGTTCCATGGTGCCCAGCAAAGCTAATAGCCCGATCACTACGGTATTGGCTCTCAGGACGATGGTGATGGCCCGTTCTAAACCTTGTTCGCTGGCCGCAAAAGGCCCCAGTTGCAGGATGCTGTCACCGGCGATACTGAAGGGGACGAACAGCAAAACCAGCAACATAAAACCTTCGAAAGCTAATAGGCGCTTGAGAAGGTGTGAGAAAGGTATGCCGGCGGATAATGCCAAACTAAGTGCTGAGATCAGTAGAAAGCCGAGTATGGCGAGTCCAGACAGGTTTACAGTCACCAGCGCCAGCAGCAGTGCCAGTATCACTCGCAATCGCGGATCGCTCTGACTAAGCCACTGAGGTGGCTGCTGACTCAGCTGGAATAGCCTGTTCATTGTCGGCTACGCCACCACAGCAGGCATCCCGCGAGGCCAAAGATAAAGCCAATACCGCCGACAATATCAGCCAGTCGGGCACGATCGCTGGCCTGTTGCAGTTCCAGTCGCAAGGGACCTAACTGACGAGATAAGGCACGGTCGATGGCTTGCTCCAGCTCATCCACGGGTATTTGGGGTGAGGCGATTGCAGTTGGGGTATCGCCGGATGTTACGGTTTTTTCTGTGACTGTCGGTGCTGTCGGTGCTGTCGGTGCTGTCGGTGCTGTCGTAGCGGTAGATATTTGCCACTGGGCTCGGTGACCGTCATTACTGTCGGCAACCACCAGAAACTCACCCGGCTGTTGCGGGCGGTAACTAAATTCTCCCTGGGGGTTTGAAGTCAGTTGGGCTAAGGATTTACCGCTGTTGTCGAGGATCGATATGGACACACCCGGCTGTGGTGAGCCTCCAGCAAAGTAGGTAGACCCTTTCAGGCTCTGTCCTTCGGTGTAGACAAAAAGCTTCAGCAAGTGGGCATTCGCATTGGGGCTTAAACAGAGCGCTAGGATTAGCAGCAGTTGCCAGAGCTTTATGTGTCTGATCTTTATGTGTCTAAGTTTCATACTTTTTGCTCCCACAACAGTTCCGGAGCCACCCGTTGAAGAAAGCTCAGGGTTGCCCCCGTTACCGCAGCTTCGGCCAGCATCAGTGGTAAGTAGGTCACCAGAATGACTTTACTCGCGGCTAGGTATTCCGGGCCGGAGATTAGTAGTGACAAACTGACCAATACTGCGGTGAGGCAGACGCCGGTGCCGCCGGCTACCGCTCCCCAAATAAACAGTTGTCGGCCAGAGCTGTTTTTTAGCCGCGGGGCGATCACTAATCCCACCAGAAGGGCCGGGAGCGCCAAATTGAAGGTGTTGACGCCCAAGACTAGGAGACCGCCGTAGCCGAAAAACACAGCCTGCAAAATCAGTGCTACCAGAATAGCGGGAACGGCTGTCCAGCCCAGTAATACTCCCATCAGACCATTCAGTAACAGGTGTACGCTACTGGCACCGACTGGCACAGTCACCAGGGAGGCGATAAAAAAAGCGGCGGCTAACACGGCGGCTTGGGGTATGCGGTCGTAATCCAGTTTTTTTACGGCGATGGATACTGCAGCGGCACTGGCAATCGCGCCGGTGATTAAAACCGGGGCTGCTAACACGCCGTCTGGGATATGGGCCACCTACTTTGCCTCCATATCGCGGGTATAAACCCAAATCAGTGCACCCTGCTCTAAAGCAACCGGCTTGCCATCGGGGCCAGGCGATTCAGGGCCATCAAGCAGGGCCGCAAAGCCCCACCAGCCAGCTCGTGGCATGGCATAACTGAATACCCCGTTTGCATCGGCTTTGATGACTTGGGTGACATGGGCGGCTGTTGGTGGGTGAACACTTCCGTCGTTGCGCCATTCCACTTCAACAATGGCATAGGGCACCGGCTTGCCCTGTTGGCGAACAATGCCGCGAAAAAGGTTGTGGCTCCACAGACCGTAAGGACGCACCAGAGGTTCTATTTCGACTGGGAAGCCGACCAGTTGATCCCACACTTGAGGGCCGGAAAAGGCGTCGACCACCACCTTGGTGTAGTGAACGATAAGCTTGTTTTCATCAGCTTCCCAGTAGGGTTGAGGCTCCAGATAGAAGAGGTGGTCACCGGGTTGCTTAAATCGATACTGGGCCTGAAAGCTGCGATAACCTTTGTGTTCAATGGGCTCCAGGCTTTCCAGCAGATCGACCTTTCCATGGGGGGTGAGGACACCAAAAAGTTTTGGCGGCGCCATCTCCATCAGTGGTCCCTGCTGCATTGGATGAGTAAAACGGAGCTGTAGATCTATCTGCTGATGATCGTTGTGATGGGCAATATCGTTGGAAGGGATCAGTTCCTGAAAATGACCGTAGCTGCCGCTTGAGGGCGACAGGCTAAAACAAAGCAGTAGTGCAGCGAGGGAGGGCTTCACAGGCAGAATCCCGAATTAAATAGACAGAGCAAGTATTACAAATTTTTAAATCGTAATACAGTCGATCAAAAAACAACCTTTGTGCTGGGTTGATTGCGGTCAGTTCTGGGGCTTGGTGTGGCTGTGGTGGTGACTGCTACTGCCGTGACTATGGGATTGGTCCTCCACCTCGGCGGGGATGACGTTGAGTTTGCCATGGCGAACCCCCGGCTGGCTGATAATGCTGTTGGCAAACTCTTTCACTTGCGCAGTGGGCCCATTGACCACCACCGCTTCCATACAGTTATCGTGGTCAAGGTGGACATGCAGGGTAGACACAGCCACATCGTGGTGATGGTGTTGCGTGTTAGTCAGGCGTCGAGCCAATTCCCGCTCATGGTGGTTGAACACATAGCTGAGCGTGCCGATGCAATGACCCTCATCGCTCTGATCTATCCGTTCGACCTCCAGCTTCTCGCGAATCAGATCGCGAATAGCCTCGGAGCGGTTTCGGTAGCCCCGTAGTTGAAGATACTGTTCAAACTGCTCGATCAGCTCCTCATCCAGTGATACCGAGATACGTTCGAGCGCCATGTTATCTCCTTGCTTGTGGGGTTATTCGATATTTTGATTGGCTTGTCGGTGTTTTGAGTTTGGTTGATTGTGTTTTGGGATTGTACATGGTAGCTGAAAAACGTGCTGCCCGAATTTATCCGCTTAGCTAATGACTTGGGCATCAATCGAGTCTGACCCCATTGGTCTATCCCTCTATTAGAGGGGAAGAGTGGATCAGCCCTCCCGACTATCGATCCACTCATACACATCAGATGCTAACCAGCCCACCCGGCCATCAGACAGCTGTCGTTTCTTCGGAAACACGCCTTTACGCTGCATCCTCCAGATTGTTGTCCTGCTCACTCCAGCCCGAGCCACCACCTCCTTGGCGCTCATAAATCTCTTCCCTTCAATCATGGGTATATCCTCATCAAATGGTGATGGGATCAGTCTGATCAAAGGTGAAACAAGGATACAGGAAGGATAAAAGACATTATCGTTCCGCCTCCTCACCTTGAGACCGCATATAGAAAGCCTTTACCCCAACCAAAACATTGCTTTACTCTATAAAAATCAACGCACTAACAAGAACAACCTCTGGAACATGAAGGAGAAACAGAATCGCTACCTATCAGGTGAATTCGACCAGCAAGATCATCGATGATGGCACCCTATATGCCACGCTAATAAAAGCTGGTCGGCTCGACAGTCTGCACCCTGATGATGTGGAAGACTCTAAGAAAATTTTTCCCGGGACTAAGAAAAAAAAGCTTCGATTTGCGTGCTCCAGCTGTGGTGAATACAAGCCTATGGCTGGAGACCACTTCCTTAAAGTAAGTGTATTTCAGTGCTGTAAGGGGAAGCGTCAGAGCAAGTCCAACAGACTCTCCAACATAGGGCAGCATGGATCAGTCGCAGACTATCCACATCTTCTTGAACAATACTGCTACTACCAGCCCGATGTTGAACGACCAGGTAAGCAGCAATTTAAGAACCCTCTACCTCCAGACCAGATTCCTGCGAACTCAGCGGAGTCTGTTTATTGGATGTGCAAGTATGGACACTTTACCAGGGCCTACCCTAAACACAGACATGAAGGCAGGCGGTGTGGAAAATGCAACTCACAGCTTTCACTGTGCGTATTCCGGTGAAGATGAACACCGATTCCGGACGAACGTGAACACCTGATTTCTCAACGCATCACGACTCCTGCTTTTTACATCGGGTGTTCAT
>JAPHRD010000076.1 GCA_026196225.1 Motiliproteus sp. | reverse complement strand
GTGATCAAATCCTCTGGCTTGCCGGTTTTGGTTGTCCCTACCGAAGGCTAATTTAGGCAATACTACGGATGCCCAATCGGGCATCCAGTACCTATAATCAGTGCTTCACATAATGATTGAGTGGGAAGCGGAATGACAGAGATCGATATCGCGCTGATCGAACGGATATTTCTCACTGTCTTTCCGCTTTTTGTTATTGTCCTCGCCGGTTATCTCTACGGTCGCCGCAAAGCAGTCGATATCGACTTTGCCAACCAGGCCAATATGGACCTGTTTGTTCCGGCGCTAATTTTCCACTCCCTGGCCAACCAGGCCTTTCCTCTCAGCCAATACCAAGAACTGGCCTTTGGCGCTTTGCTGGTTGTGCTTGGGTCCGGCGTTATTCTTTACCCTATCGTTAAGCTGCTGGGCATTAATCTGCGCACTTTTTTGCCGCCGATGATGTTTAATAATTCCGGCAATCTCGGTTTGCCACTATTGGTCCTGGCTTTTGGCGAACAGGCCCTGCCCGCAGCGGTCATACTTTTTATTATTGAAAACACCCTGCACATGAGTGTCGGGGTATTTATGCTGGATCGTCACTCTCACCCTCTAGCCCTGCTTAAGATGCCCATGATTCAAGCCACCATCTTAGGTCTAATCTGGAGTGTTGCCGAACTCCCACTACCCCTGGCAGTCGCACTCCCCATTGAGATGCTGGGGCAAATAGCTATTCCTCTGATGTTATTCACCCTGGGAATTCGAATCGTGCAGGTAGGGCTGGGGAACTGGCGTGAAGGGGTGCTAGGAGCCATTCTCTGCCCGTTATCTGGCATCCTGATTGCTCTTGCCTGCAAACCCTGGCTTGGCTTATCTGACCAACAGTTTGCCATGCTACTGGTATTCAGTGCCCTGCCACCTGCGGTACTGAACTACATGATGGCTGAACGCTATCAACAGGAACCCCACCGAGTGGCCTCTATCGTACTGATTGGGAATATGGGGAGCTTAATCATCATTCCAATTGTTCTGGCTTTCGCACTCTAGTCAGCCAGTCCCAAGCGAGGTCGAGTATGTATCGGATCGGCGTAGATTTAGGCGGCACCAAAATTGAAGCCCTGGTACTGGATCCCCAAGGTCAGGAGCTATTGCGTCGGCGTGTTGCCACCCCGGCGGGCGATTACCAGGCCACAGTAAACAGCATCTGCGAGTTGGTACTTGGCTGCGAACAGCAGGTTCAACAGCAATGCTCTCTCGGTATCTGTATCCCCGGCACCCTCTCGCCTGATACCAACAAGGTAAAAAACGCCAACTCCACCTGTCTGATCGGGCAACCGCTGGACCAGGATCTGCAACGACTGCTAAAACGTAACGTTAAGATTGCTAACGATGCTGACTGCTTTACCATATCTGAAGCGACTGATGGTGCCGCGGCCAATAGCGGAACCGTATTTGGAGTGATCCTCGGCACTGGCGTGGGCGGTGGTATCGTTATCAACGGTCAGCTTCTCATTGGCCCCAACCGTATAGCAGGAGAATGGGGCCACAACCCCATGCCCTGGCGCGACCATAGTGATCTTCCGGCGCAACCTTGCTACTGCGGTAAAAGCGGCTGCATCGAGACCTACCTTTCCGGCCCCGGGCTTTGCAATCAGTACCAGCTTCACAGCGGTGGATCGATTACAGATGTCAGTGCACTTTTACAGGCCAGTCAAAACGGTGATTCAATAGCAGACCGTTGTCTTACCGACTACTACCGCCAGCTGGCCAAAAGCCTCGCGTCGGTAATCAATATTGTCGACCCGGATATTATTGTCCTGGGAGGCGGGCTATCGAATATTCAGCAACTCTATCAGCAGGTGCCCGCACACTGGTCCGACTATGTTTTTTCGGACCAAGTGAACACCCAATTAAAACCGGCTTTGCACGGCGATTCCAGTGGCGTAAGAGGTTCCGCCTGGCTTTAAGAAAAAACAAAATAGGTTATTTAATCAATAACATACGAAATCCAATCTGAGTTTTTAAAAGCAATTTCACTAGCGTCAATTATTTTTAATACTACCCATTGGTCTAGACTAGACAATGGGGTAAAGTTAGCTGTCAGCACGTCTTTGTAGTACCCACCATATTTTTACAGTTGTTTTTCCGCATCGCGGAGATAGGTTATTTATCTAACTTATAAACACATGTTTTTAATGGACATTAAAAAAGAGTACAGTGACGTTATCATGTTTGAGTCTTACGGCGACCAATTAGCCAGCATCTGCCCCGATCCGATCATTGCGGTCAATCGAACCGGAACCATTACGCTCTTCAATCCTGCTGCAGAGAAATTACTTGGTTATAGCGCCAAAGAGGTCGTAGGCATCGTCAATATCACCGACCTTTACCATCCGGCATCTGCGGGCCGAGAGATCAAGCGCTTAATCCACACTGTAGATCAGGGCGGCAAAGGACAGATCCAGGGGCATGAGTCTGCGCTAAAAACCAAAGCCGGCACCGTAATACCGATTCAAATCTCTGCAACACTGCTCTTAGAAGACAGTGACGAAGTGGGCAGCGTTGGTTTCTTCCACGATCTAACGCCCCGTAAAAATATGGAACACACCCTGAAGCAACAATCGATCACCGATAGCCTCAGCGGTCTCTACAATCAACGTCATTTTCAATCCACACTGATCAAAGAAATTGCTCGCGGTAACCGCTACCAACATCCGTTGACGCTGATGTGCCTGGATATGGATAACTTTAAATCCGTCAATGACCAACTGGGTCACATCGTGGGTGATTCGCTGATCAGCTTTATGGGGCGGATTATTCGAGATCAGCTCAGAGAGTGCGACTACGGTTTTCGCTACGGTGGTGACGAATTTATGATTGTTTTGCCGGAAGCCTGTGAGGATAACGCTCAGGTTGTGGCCGAACGTCTGCTGCAAAATTTCAGTGATGATTCACCGCTTAACCACATCGGCCCATCGCCAGCGGTCAGCATTAGTATCGGTATTGCAGAGCTGGAAGAAGAGGAAGGTCCGGAAGATCTATTCAAACGGGCCGATATGGCCATGTATCTGGCCAAAAGGAATGGCGGTAATCAGTCGGTGAAATCCAAAAACACTGAGGACTCAGCCGCTAACGACCAGGCCAAAGAACCCAGGCGTTAACCACCTGATTCAACCCGATTTCGGCCATTTTCTTTCGCTTGGTAGAGCGCTTTATCGGCACGCTCGATACAGTGGCTCAATGCTTCTCCACTACGGTAACGCGTCACACCGAATGAAGCAGTAATGCGGCGAATATCGCCGCCGCCTTTACGATCCTTCAAGACAATTCCCTGGGTCATCTTCCGCACTTTTTCGGCACGCTCCAAGGCCTTGTCCAAATTACTCTCGCGAATCAGCAGCATAAACTCTTCACCGCCAAAGCGAACTGCCATCTCTTCTCCGATAACCGCCTTTTCAAGCAACGTAGCAACCCGTTGAATAACCTTGTCTCCAATCAGGTGGCCATAGCTATCGTTAAAGGATTTGAAATGGTCAATATCAACAATGATCAGACTATGCTCTTCGCCACGGCCATTAACGATCATCTCCTTCATCTGGCGTTCAAAATAACGCCGATTAAACAGTCCGGTGAGGGGATCTCGGTCTGCCTCCTGTTGAGATCGTTTAAGCTCCTTTTTAAGCTCTTCAACCTCGCGCTGAGCATCTTCCATCTGCGTTCTAAATATTCGAGAACTATCACTAACCGTCTGGGTTCCCTGCGCCAAGGTTTCGATCAGGTGGCCTAGATCGAGCTTTTCGGGAGCCTGCTGAAGTGAATTACTGGATTCTTCTAGCAATTGATGGAAACCTTCCGCACCAATCAGCGCCTCATCGACCTGATTTCTAAGTTCTGCGATGATCGCCTTCAGGTTTTCCTGGGCGGAATCACTATCCACCAGCTGATCACCAATAATATGGTTTTTAAACAGTTCGTCGGTCGCAGAACTGGGGCAGGTACCGTGGTTTTTGATGGTGCCATCGATGGCCGCTTTCAGATCCGGATCACGATTGGAGACGTAGCTATACCATATCGCATAATTGTAGGGTGTCGGGGGAATCTGATGCTTGACCATCAGAGGGACCGCTTCTCGCAGAAACTGGGCGGCTTTTTCGGAACTATCCTGGAACATCAAAAATCCTGCCATCAAACGTAATTCTCGGAACTAGGCTGGAATCCTTTCCTGAAAGAACCTGTAAATAACACCCGTAGCAATACCGGACCTATTTACAAATTCCTCAAACTGCCGTGCTATTTTTATATCGGCAGTTCGGGGCTAATTTATAGCAATAATTTAGCTTTGTCACATAAAAGTCTGTTTCGTAACATTTAGCGACCAGTTCCAGCATTTAAACAACCGTTTCACCGCAATAACAGCATGTTATAAGGATATTTTTGAACGATGGTTTTATGAAATAAGCCGCTTCAAAATCGGCGGATTTACATCCAAACAGAACAATATTGGTGACAGTTGTCAATTATCAGACACAGCGAGGATAATATATTTAACAACCAATACACCGACCAAAACTAACAATGCCAGCTAACCCCCAGCCGCAAACAGACACACAAAGCAACAGGCACAATCTAACACGTCCAAAACATTATCGCTAACGATAATTATTATCATTACTTATTGCGTTAAATTTGGAGAGTGCTATTATTCAGCTTCCAACCTATCTTTGTTTAAGCATTTTAAGGCCGCTCTGCGGCCTTCTTTTTTCTACCATCCCATTTTCGTGTCCCAAAAAATCCACAAGTCTGCTGACCAAAATTGAAGCGCCTTGCTAACGGGCGCTGACTCTAAGACAGCAATAGCAACCTGCACCCAAATCAGGTGGTTTTCGAGACTCTTTCGATTCTTATACACACAAAAAAGCGCAGCCTGAGCTGCGCTTTGATCTGTTTCACCCCTACTTTATAGCGGGGAGATATATCGGGATTATTTCACTTCAACCGGCTGGGCTTCAGCTATCTTTTGTTTCCAGATCTGAGGGCCGGTCTGGTGTACGGATTCACCGTTAACATCAACAGCTACAGTCACCGGCATATCTTTGATCTCAAACTCGTAGATCGCTTCCATACCCAGATCTTCAAAGCCCACAACCTTTGAAGCCTTAATAGCCTTGGACACCAGGTAAGCAGAACCACCGACCGCCATGAGGTAGACCGCCTTGTTGTCTTTAATAGCTTCGATCGCAATCGGGCCACGCTCGGCTTTACCCACCATACCGATTAATCCGGTTTTCTCCAGCATAGTACGAGTAAATTTATCCATACGTGTTGCGGTAGTCGGACCAGCAGGGCCCACTACCTCTTCACCGACCGGATCAACCGGACCCACGTAGTAAATCATGCGATTGGTGAAATCCACCGGCAGCTCTTCGCCTTTGGCAATCATATCGACCATACGCTTGTGTGCTGCGTCACGGCCAGTCAGCAACTTACCGGACAACAGAACAGTTTCACCGGGTTGCCACTCCGCTACGTCTTCTTTGGTAATTTCATCCAGGTTTACGCGGCGAGCATTACCCACTTCCCAGGTAATCTCTGGCCAGTCATCCAGACTGGGAGGCTCTTGCAATGCCGGACCAGACCCGTCCAGAGTAAACTTCGCCAGACGAGTAGCGGCACAGTTTGGCAGAATAGCGATAGGCTTGTTGGCTGCGTGAGTTGGGCAATCTTTTACCTTCACATCCAATACCGTGGTCAAACCACCCAGACCCTGAGCACCAATACCCAGTTTATTCACTTTCTCAAACAGCTCCAGACGCAGCTCTTCGGCGCGGCTGTCGGCGCCTTTTTCCTGAAGATCATGAATATCGATGGGGTCCAGCAGCGCTTCTTTGGCCATGGCCAGCGCCTTGTCAGCAGTACCGCCGATGCCGATACCCAGAATGCCTGGTGGACACCAGCCAGCCCCCATAGTCGGTACCATTTTCAGAACCCAATCCACTACGGAATCGGAAGGGTTCAACATAGCGAATTTGGTTTTCGCCTCGCTGCCACCGCCTTTAGCCATTACGTGGCATGTCACCTTGTTACCGGCCACCATTTTGTAAGTAATCATGGCTGGGGTGTTGTCTTTGGTGTTTTTACGGGCACCATCCGGATCCGCCAGCACGGAAGCGCGCAACACATTGTCCGGGTGACCATAGGCACGACGCACGCCCTCGTTGATCATATCTTCGATGCTCATGCCGTCGGAATCCCACTGCACCTCCATACCGATCTTCATAATGACGCTGACGATACCGGTATCCTGACATATGGGGCGATGGCCCTCGGCACACATGCGGGAGTTGATCAAGATCTGGGCCATGGCGTCCTTGGCAGCCTGAGATTCTTCCCGCTCATAGGCTTCGTTGACGGCTTGAATAAAATCGGTGGGGTGATAGTAAGAAATGAACTGCAGCGCATCTGCAACGCTGTCGATCAGGTCATCTTGACGAATAACAGTCATGATATGAAGGTCTCCTGTCGTAGTAAACTAACAGCTTGTGAGATCGGGAATACGGCTCTGTGCCCGTTTATCCCTGAGGGTCAGAAAAACTGGGGAGAGTATACACCAATACGTTTGACCAGACCGCTACCTGTTAGTTTAAGGCGCTAGATTCAACAGCCCTGATATATAGCCCAGCCCAAACACCAAAAAGAAGGCCCCCGTTCGCGGCGGTAATTGAGTAATAAGCGACCGATTGTTCATCAATCGCTTCAATAGCGGTAAGAAAAGCAAACTAAGTATCAGCGGCCACAGCATCATCAGCCACCCCTGAAAATACAGAGCCAGACAGATCAGGTAACAGCCACCAACCAGCAACCAAAAGAGTCTTATTCCACTATCCAGCCCCAAGCGCACCGTCAGTGTTGCCACCTGCTGGCCTTTATCGCTGTGGTAGTCACGAATTTCATTACTGAGAAGCAACAGAGAAGTCAGCAAACTAACCGGTAAAGAGAGCGCCACCACTTTCAGCGACCATTGACCGGTGATTGCCAGATAACCGCCGCTGACAAAGAGCACGCCCATCATCCAGAAAACCAGCACAACGCCCAAACCACGGCGCTTATAATTGATCGGCTCTAAGGTATATCCCAACGCACCCAACAAACCCAACACACACAGCAACAGCAGTGGCCACCCGGTTTCGACGATAAGATAGCAGGCGATAAAAAATGCGACCAGAAAGCAGGCCGCTCCACGGCGGCCATTAATACGAATTTGTTGAGCACAGTCCGGAGAAACCGCCTGGCCTGCAGTCAGTTTAAGATCGGCCAGATCATTGATCAGGTTAACAGCCAGCTGCAGCAGTACACAGGCCAAGATCACCAAGCCAGCCCGCAAACCATCAAATTGATCGAATCGTTGAGCGAGCGCCAGGGCGACCCCGCCATTAATCAGTGCTACAACTAATGAGAAGGGTCTGGCAGCCTGAATAAACTGATATCGGCCGAGTTCCATTCAGGCCCCGCTTCCTTTTAGCCCTGAGAGCTTTGAAGGTTACGCATAATCAGCGCGTGTTCCATATCCACATCCATCGGCATCGGGATACGAACGATATGGCCGTTACCCGGAGCAGCATTAATGCCCTCGCCTTTGCGATTTTCCAACTGATCCAGGGTAAAGTGACGGTTACCGGAGGGCGTCATGATCTCCAAGGTGTCACCCAGCTCGAAGCGGTTTTTGACATCAATTTCCAGCAACTCGCCCTCTCGTCCCATCACTTCACCAACAAACTGCTGGTGCACACCGATAGAATTACCGGTTTCGTAATTTTGGTACTCGTCGTGAACGTGACGGCGGTAAAAACCTTCGGTGTAACCGCGGTTGGCTAAATTCTCCAAGGTATCCATCAGCTGCATATCGAAGTCTTTACCAGCCACGGCATCGTCAATCGCCTGGCGATAGACCTGAGTGGCACGGGCCACGTAGTAGTGTGACTTGGTACGACCCTCGATCTTCAGCGAGTGAACCCCCATCTCGGTAAGTCGCTTAACATGCTGGACCGCACGAAGGTCCTTGGAGTTCATGATGTAGGTGCCGTGCTCATCCTCGAACGCAGGCATATATTCGCCAGGACGGGTGCCGTCCTGAAGCAAGTAAACCTGATCGGTGGGCTTACCCTCTCCCAATTGAGGATCCTGTTTTTCTTCTTCCGGATCGAATGCCTGAACAGGGATCAAGTCACCGGATTCATCTTCCTTGGCCTCATGGGCATCGTACTTCCAGCGGCAAGCGTTAGTACAGGTACCCTGATTGGGATCGCGATGATTGATATAACCAGATAGCAGGCAGCGTCCGGAGTAGGCCATGCAGAGCGCGCCATGAACAAAGACTTCCAATTCCATCTCGGGGCACTGTTGACGGATCTCTTCGATCTCATCCAGCGATAGCTCTCGGGAAAGAATAATCCGCTCAATCCCCACGCTGTGCCAGAATTTCACCGAGGCGTAGTTCATGGTATTGGCTTGAACCGATAGATGGATCGGTACTTCCGGCCAGCGCTCCCGAACCATCATAATCAAACCCGGATCGGACATGATCAAGGCGTCCGGATTCATCGCCACCACCGGCGCCATATCGTCCATATAGCTTTTCAGCTTGGCGTTGTGTGGAGCGATATTACTGGCCACATAAAGCTTGCGACCCAACTGATGAGCCTGTTCGATACCGGTAGCCAGGTTTTCCAGCTTAAAGTCATTGTTGCGAACACGCAGACTGTAGCGCGGCTGACCGGCATAGACCGCATCAGCGCCATAAGCGAAAGCGTATTGCATATTCTTAAGAGTGCCGGCGGGGGACAGTAATTCCGGTTTAAACATCATAACCTCAGAGTAAAACAGTTGGGTTGAAAGACAACAGCGTTAGCTTTCAACATCGATTCCCAGAGGAATCTCAAATAGGGGCGTATAGATCGAGCCATTGCTGCCGGCTTTGCTCTGGTAGAGCACCACGGAATCAGCCAGGCTGAGAAGATCCAAAGATGGCCAGCTGTTTGGCTGACTGAATTCGGTCTTTCCTTTCATTCGCCCCAGAGTGACATGGGGCTTAAAATCTTGCTGTCGAGTGCTGATCTCGGTTTCCTCAATCACCGAGACCATCATCTGACGCAAGGCTATCAACGGGCCGTCGGGTTGAGCTAAAGCCGCTAGCAAAGCCAGCTCCTCGTGAACTTGGTAGTATTCTGCCGCGTCTAGATGAACTTGAAACGAATCGCTATCAGCCAGGCGCTTAGCGGTCAGCTTCTCTAATCTATCGATCTGCTTTAAAGATACGTCACCCAAAAAACAAAGCGTCAGATGATAATTGTCAGAATCGACCCACTGTACCCCCCCCTGCTTGTCAAAATGACACAGGGTATCTGCATGATCGGCCAATCGGCGAACCACAGCTGGCTTCAGAGGTAAGGCAAAAAATGCACGGATTTTCATAAATTAAAAGGAAGCGCCCGGAATCGAGCGGCCTATTTTTTCATCTGTTCAAAAAACAATCAAGCAACTTCTTTCATCGCGCCGCTGGCGGCGTATTTTCAACTGACAGTTGCAGCTGGCTCACCCGCTTACGCAATTTCAAAATCTCGGAATTGATCTGACGGCGATAGCTGTTGATCGAATTCAAAGCTTTCTGCTGCTCCTGAAGCTGATTCTTGACCGAGGCCGGTATTTGAGACTTTGATCTCATCGCTTCCAGACTCTTCTGCATCTCATCCATACGAGCTGCCTGCAGATCATCCACTTCCTGATTGGCCAAGTCCTGTAGACGCAACTCCTCCGACAACTTGCCCATCTCAGCAGCTTGCTTCTGACCACTGGCCTTAAGTGTCTTGTCTACCTCCGTTAGAGATTTATCGAAAGCTGTGAGACGCTTCTGAGCCCGATCAATATCGCTCTGGGTCTTAGTGACGCTGTCCTGCGCCTGCTCAACTCCAAGACGCTGCTTATCCATGGACAGACCAATAGTATCCAAGGATTCGCCAACGGTTTTTAACTCGGCTTTATGTGCGGCAAGCTCTTTGCCCTGACTCTTTTGCTGCTTATCTAGAGCTTCAATCTGGGGCTTATATTTTTGGTACACTGCCCACAGTTTGGCGATTTCAGAATCGATATGCTTTACGCGCCCTTGTCCTTCATTCAACTGCTGTTTAAGCTGTGCCTGCAGCGCCGCTCCAGATTTGTTAACGCTCTCATCGGTAGCACTGACCAAGCTTTCGATATCTGCCAACCGATTCTGGGTATTCGCCAAAGCCAACTCACTAGCGGCCAGTTGGCGATTCAATTGGTCGATCTTCTGGAAACTAAAAAAGCCACCCGCTGCAACTGCAGCAGCCAGCAACAGAATCATAAAATAGACCGGCCCATTGCCACGCTTACGCTGAGAATCCCGAACAGTCTTGGCAGGGATCTCATTGAGGGGCTTGAGAGTAGGGATATCGGTGCGGTCCAGGTCATCACTGGCCGGCCCCAGTTCCGGAATATCGTTAAACTCTTCTTGTCTGGCCATTACTTCATTGGTTTCCATTATTTCAGCGTTAGACGCTTGATAGGCTAGGCAAAGGTTTCGTTGCCTACCGACTTCAGCACCCGCTGTAAGGATTCTGCCGCTTCAATACCACGGTCGGTCAGATATCCGCCATCGACCTGGCTGATCATGCCTTTATCGTAGAGGCGTTGCGCGGCAGAAACGATATCCACGGGCGCATCATGGTGCACTTTAATACCCGACTGATAAGACCCCAGGTCATAACGTGCCAAAAATTCCATTTCAGCAATAGTTTCAGCACAAATTCGTCGGTTCATATCCAGTCCTCACAGGTTTATGGCCCAAGGATAACGGCCCTTAGCCCTCAGCTCCAGCTTTAATTACCAAGGCATTTAGAGTGAAAAACATTCGTCCCACCCCAGACCCCTGCCCTGAAATAAAAAACCCCGGCTTAGCCGGGGTTTTCAGAGCACTTAAGCAGTCAGCTGTCGGGTAAGGAGCAGCCATTACTGGCCACCCCTCCCCTAAGAACCGAACGTGCGAGTTTCCCCGCATTCGGCTCAAGCCTTTACAAGCCCAAATTACT
>JAPHRD010000136.1 GCA_026196225.1 Motiliproteus sp. | reverse complement strand
GGGAATGTTTAGCCGCGATGGAGCGTCTTACTCTTTTTCAACGACGCCACCCAATTCACACCAGGCTGCAAAACCACCCCGAATATGCTTCACATTTTCCATTCCCATCTCAACAATCGCTCTGCCTGCCAATGCAGAACGTAACCCTCCCCCACAGAACAACACGAAGGTCAGGTCTTCTTGAAAAATAGCTTTGGCGTAGGGACTTTTAGGATCAACCCAAAACTCCAACATTCCTCGGGGGCAGTGGAAGGCACCAGGTACCCGACCTTCTCGTTGTAGTTCGCGGATATCCCGCAAATCGACAAACTTAATACCCTTTTTACCGTACAGTGATAGCGCTTCCTCGGTGGATATCTCCTCAACAATTTCGTTGGCCTCGGCAACCAACTCAAAAACGCCCTTGGTAATTGTCTGCCCCATTGCTGCTTCCCTAATCTTGTTTTGTGGTCTGCGGTGGATTCACCATTTAGACCAAGGTTACCTGACACCAAAACCGCATTCTTCATATACTTTGACTAAATATATCGATAAAACGCCATCACAATAGTGAACACCTCAAACTGGCAGTGGCTCAACATTCCGGACATGACGACGCTCCCTCGTCCAGTCTATGTTCGCCAACAAACAATACCGTCAAAGACAGGATTTTCTCCGCATCAACATGATTGGCATCAGCTACTCTATGCAGAGTCAGGTGTGCTGCAGGTTGACGTTGTCGGCAAGCGGATGTTCATTACCCCGGAAAAAGCGGTATGGTTGCCCTGCGGCTGTGAACACAGTGTTGCTTCCGAATTCGGTGCGGAACTGAAAAGCCTTTATATTGAAAAAGGCTATCAACAACTGCCGCAAACCCAAAGTCAGGTATTTTGGGTCACTCCCCTAACCCGTCAGCTGATACTGGAAGCGGCGGAATTCAAACCTGAATACCCGCAGCAGGGTTATGAAAACGATCTGATAAACCTACTGCTACGAACACTCCCTCGTATACAGATCGACCACCAGCACCTGCCCTGGCCGGTTTCAACGGATTTGTACCCACTGTGCCAACAGCTTTATGACAACCCAGGGCTGCGATTGAAAACCGAAGATCTGGCTAAACAACTTTCCGTCTCCAAACGGACTCTGGAAAGACGATTTCTAAAAGAAACCGGCCTGCCCATTCAGCGCTGGGTGCAGAAACTCCGTTTTCTAAAAGCGGTCGAATTACTCAATGCTGGCCACAATATCACTCATATTGCCTACGAGCTGGGATACAGCTCACCCTCTGCATTTATCTATATGTTCCGTGAGCAGTCAGGAGTGAGCCCTGGGAATTATCTCTCCGCACCTGCACAAGAGCCCTCTTTTTGAATACAGGTTCTAAGAACAGAAACTGACAATATATAAGGTGAAATCTAGTTAGTACTTAAGCACTTAAATGGCCTTTCAACCCCAAGTTTCCAACCTGTATACACCTCTTCAATCCTGATACTAAAGTATAAAAAAACCGCTCCTTTGGATTCGTTGACCTGAAAACGCCCAGGTCCCAAAGTAGCGCAATCAGAAAATTACAGCACTCTTCATCGCTGATCTCTGACATGAAGTTACTAATAAATAGGGATATTTCTGATATCTGAATTTAGTTTTAGGAAGTCTCATGGAAAATATTGTTATCGTCGGTGGTGGAGCCGGTGGCCTGGAACTGGCAACTAAGCTGGGTCATAAACTGGGCAAGAAGAACAAGGCGAAAATCACTCTGGTTGACCGTAACCGCGTGCATATCTGGAAACCCCTATTGCACGAAGTGGCCACTGGGACCCTAGATACCAATCTCGATGGCGTGGTTTATCGCGTCCACTCGTCGGAACATTATTACGAGTTTCAGCACGGTACTTTGGCTGATATCGATCGTGAAAATAAGCAGATCACCCTAGCTCCTCTGCTTGATGAACAGGGAGACAATGTACTGCCGGAACGTACGCTTCCCTATTCTCAATTGATACTCGCGATCGGCAGTGTCAGCAATGACTTTTCGACCCCCGGTGTTGCCGAGCACTGTTCTTTTCTAGACTCCAGAAAGCAAGCAGAAAAATTTCATAAAAGTCTGTTGAATCACTTTCTGAAAGCAAACTTACAAAACCAGCAATCTCAGACACCTGCGCCGTTAAAATTGGCCATCGTTGGAGGTGGCGCAACCGGCGTAGAGCTTTCTGCTGAGTTGTTTCATGTAGTGGACCTGCTTAAATCCTACGGCATCAAACATATCGACGCCGACAGTTTATCCATAAAGCTAATCGAAGCCGGACCACGCATATTGCCCGCATTACCGGAGCGTATTGCTCAGGCAGCACGTGTAGAACTGGTCAAACTCGGTGTCGAGGTATTGGAACACACTCGCATCGTAGCCGCCGACAAGCAGGGCTTTTTAGATGCTGAAGGTGATCGGATCGATGCAGAACTCACCGTGTGGGCTGCAGGGATCAAAGCACCAGACTTCTTGGCAAACATCGGTGGGTTGAACACCAATGCCATCAATCAGATTGTCTGCCACCGATCGCTAAAGACAGAAACCGACCCTCACATTTACGCCATCGGTGATTGTGCAGCTGTTGAAATGGAAGACGGTTCACGGGTTCCACCCAGGGCCCAATCGGCCCATCAGATGGCTGATCTGGTGTTCAAAAATATTCTCCGAGAAATCAACAACGAACCGCTAGTGGAATACACCTACACCGATTATGGCTCACTGGTAAACCTGAGCCGATTTTCAACAGTCGGTAGTTTGATGGGCAACCTGACCAAAGGCAGTATGTTTATCGAGGGTCGCATCGCACGTCTGGTATATATTTCGCTGTACCGACTGCATCAGATCGCCATCCACGGCTACATCAAAGGCCTACTGGTGGTGATCATTGAGAAACTCTCGAAAGTCATTCGGCCAAAGATGAAGTTGCACTAGAAGTGCACTAATTAAAGCAGCTCTGATCAGCTGCGCTATGGTCCGTTGAAAAGGGACTCAAGGGCAGCGGTATCTGAAATAGCGTAAACCCAAAGCTGCTCATCTTTGCCCTTTAAAGAGACCTGCTGTTTGGGGAATCTGTTCAAATTCAGTTCAGAGGCCTGCGCTACCCGTTCTGAAACAACCAAAGTGCACCCCAGCACTTTGGTTTGAGATTCCAAACGTGCAGCGGCGTTAATATTGTCCCCAATAGCAGAATAATTAGGTGACGAGGGAGGCCCCATAGTGCCGACAATCGCCTCCCCACAATGTAAGCCGATACCAATCCGTAAGGGTTCGGCCAGCTCATTTTTCAGCTCTTCATTGAGTCGGTCGATACGTTGTTGCATATCAACCGCTCCTCGCAGCGCATCCAAGCCCCCCTGCTTTAATCCCCGCTCCAAACCATAGAGGGCCATCAGCCCATCGCCGGCAAACTGAGCGTAATGGCCATGGCTCTCTTTCAAGGCTTCTGACATCTCCAGAAAAAATCGATTAAGAATAAAGAGCACATCGTAAGGCAGCCGCTGTTCCCCTAATCGGGTGGAATCCCTGAGATCGATAAACATGGCCAGTATCGGTCGTTCCTCACCATTGACCCCTCCCTGCTGGGAGTGACTAGCAAGGATTAAATCAGGGGGCAGCAAGGGGGTAATCTTAACAGTGCCATGAGGCCTACTCTGACAGGCCAAACGTACATTTGGAGCCGCCTCAATACGTTGCAAGGCCTCCTGTTCAAGCTTTCCAGGCTCAGGTAACTGCTCGATACCTAGATCGATTCGAATTCGACAGGTGGTGCAACGCCCACGACCGCCACACACGGAGGCATGAGGAATTCGATTCTGCCGTAACATCTCCAGAATGCTCTGACCGTCCCTGCCCTGAACCCGTCGACCACTGGGATGCTGGATCTGAATAGCCCCATTAGCCTGTCTTTGGCCCCTGATCCAACGGGCCAACAGCACTGTTGCCAAGAGCCCCCAGTAGACCGCCAAAATGGTTTTTCTTAAATCCTCAGACTGAAACTCCTTGTAGCCACTAATTGATCCGTCACTACTGTATCCCCCCGAATTGTCGTACCCGTAGCCACCGTCGTATCCGTAAGCGTCCTTGCTGCTGTCGTACGCATAATCACTAGAGCTAGAGTCACTATATCCATAACCGTAATCATCTCCATATTCGCTAGCTGGCTCTGCTCCCCACACGTCCAGCTCTACACCTACACGGCTTACAGAGAGCACAACCAGCAGCGGAATCAGTACAATCAAAGGATAGAAATAGAGCAGATGATGTCGATACCAAGCGCCAAGTCGAAAGCAGAAATGCAGCCCCATACAGGCATGAGTCCATGCCACGACCAGCAACAAAAACTGCCGCAACGTCAACCAACTATCGGATAGCATTGCCGATAGAATAAATTCGTAATCCACCTCAAGATCCATCAATACTCTGGACCCCATGGTGGCGGCAATATGTCCGGCAAGCAGCGGGATAATGGATAGGCCCAACACCAATTGAGTCAATTCCCAGGGGGGCATGATCAACGTTGTCCGCCGATACAGGGAGATCAAAGCCAGGGTAAAGTGGGTCAGAATTGAGCCGTAGATCAATACAGCACCGATCCAGCTCCGCCAGAATGTAGTTACTAACTGTCGTACCGACTCCATCAGATCTAGGGAGATCAATCCCAGTATATGGTTGCTCAGGTGTAGCAATATGTAACTGGCCAGGATTAGACCGGTGGAGATACGGAGTCGTCTTTCCAGTAGAGTCAGTTTTATCATCCGTGTGATTGCTCAGTTAACCAACTGTCGTCCTACCAAGCATAGTCGCTCTAATCTAATGGCCAAAACCCGAGCATAAAAAAGCCCCCTCTAAACTGAGGAGGCTTTTCCAGCTCTATAGTCGCTTAAAACTGTAAGCCAAACACCATGGGTGCCAAGATCAACATAGCCCCGTAGACCAGACCGATAGTGATCAGGTTCAGCCATAAACCTGCCTTCATCATGTCGGAAATATGCATCTCTTCATAGGAGAAGACGATGGCGTTGGGTGGTGTTGCTACCGGCATCATAAAGGCCATAGAGGCTGCCAGCGCGGCTGGAATCGCCAAGGTCATTGGACTCTCACCAAGCCCTACCGCGACCGCACCGAGAATTGGCAGGAAGGTAGCCGTCGTTGCAGTGTTGGAAGTAATCTCTGTTAGGAAGATAATTGCAGTAATCGTCACCAGAATAATCAGGGTGATATCAACCGCCCCCAAAGACCCCACAGCATCACCGATGGCAGCCGCCAGACCGGTTGATTTGAAGGCACCCGCAAGGGCCAAACCTCCGCCAAACAGCAGCAGTACGCCCCAAGGGACTTTCTTAGCTGCATCCCATTCCACTGTAAAATGACCGTTTTGCACAGAAGCCGGCAATACAAACAACAGTGTTGCAGAAAACAGGGCTATGGAGGTATCAGTGATTGGGAGGCCGGTATAGCCGACAATCAGTTTGCGGAAAATCCACATAAAGGCAGTCGCCAAAAATACCACCAGCACAATCTTCTCACCGCGGGACATCGGGCCAAGATCTTCAAGCTCTTTATCGATTAGGTCTGCAGCACCGGAGAGATTAACCCCCTTCACTGGGAAGATTACCTTACACAGCAACGCCCAAGTTAGCGGCAGCATAATCAACACCAAAGGCAGCCCCATCAACATCCAGGTACCGAAATCGATATGAACGTTGTAGGTATCGTTCAGAAAGCTGGCCAGCAGAGTATTAGGCGGCGTACCGATCAGGGTACCAACACCACCGATAGAAGCGCTGTAGGCAATACCCAGCATCAGTGCAATACCAAAACGGCGGGCTACCGCCTTGTCATCGATATGGCCGGAAATAAATTCCACCATAGAGATACCCACAGCAAACATCATCACCGTCGTGGCGGTGTTAGAGATCCACATGGACAGAAAGGCAGTTGCCAGCATAAAACCGGCAATAATACCTTGTGGGCCGGTGCCAACGATTTTGACGATGCGCAAAGCAATACGCTTGTGCAGCCCCCAACGTTGCATGGCTGCGGCAATCAGGAAGCCACCAAGGAATAGAAAGATCAGCGGGTGGCCGTAACTCGCCCCCACCGCCTTCTGATTGGCAATTTCCAAAACAGGCATCATGGTAATTGGCAGCAGCGCAGTGACTGGTACTGGAGCCGCTTCTGTCATCCACCAGATAACCATCCAGGAAGCCAACGCGACCAGCTTCCAGGCTTCAGGAGAAAGCCCTGCAGGTGCAGGCATCAACAGCAGTAATACCATGGCCAGTGGACCCAGCCCAAGTGCAACAAGTCTTTTGCTCGAGATTGAGGACGTATGTTGGGGACCTTCACCCCCAGACATAACCTCATGATCAACATTACTTGACATGTCGGTTATAACCTTTTGTAAAGTTTATATTTTTTGTTGCAGTGCTTGAGCGGGCAAAGATGTCGTTGTTATGGAGGGGAAGCGTCCAGGTAGGAAAACTTCCACTCAATCAGGGCCCGTTGTGAGTTTGCCCCGAAGAGTGTTTCTTATAGGTTTGATTCTTATAACGGCACATTATATTGCAGTTGCGTAATTTGGAACAGCGTTAATAAAAAAGCAGATGGGACTGTAGCTAAAACTGTGTAACTGCCTATCATCATTGCCAGTAATGGCTAAGGATAGGCAACATGAACAAAGAACAACTCGAAGCCTTCGCTCG